>CAZZIV010000008.1:0-29138 GCA_964654385.1 uncultured Acidobacteriota bacterium
GGATTCGAACCGGTGACCTCTTCCTTACCAAGGAAGTGCTCTACCGACTGAGCTACATGGGCACCCTGGAACAACCGGATCCAGGATCCGGATCTTCTCCCTCTGCTCACTTTCCTCTCGGCCGGTCCGGCCGCCATCGAAACCGATTTCAAAATATCTGGAGCGGGAAACGAGGCTCGAACTCGCGACCCTCAGCTTGGAAGGCTGATGCTCTACCAACTGAGCTATTCCCGCTTACTTCCCTGTCGTAACCCGCGAATATCTTTATGATTCACCTTCCGGTCAAAACGACTGGTGGAGGGAGAAGGATTCGAACCTTCGTAGACCTTAGGCCGGCAGATTTACAGTCTGCTCCCTTTAACCACTCGGGCACCCCTCCAGGATGATCGACTCCTTGCCTCTTCCCTCTCCGCTTTCCGCCCTCTATCAATAGCACGTTTGGTGCCGGCTCCGCTATCCGGTGCTGCCGCTCCTCAACCGGACCGCCCGAAAAGCCCGTTGATGGAGCTGGCGAAGGGATTTGAACCCCCGACCGGCTGATTACAAATCAGCTGCTCTACCAACTGAGCTACGCCAGCACGCTGACAAACGGCAGATGTTACCAGCGCGGCAGGCCCCTCGCAAGGGGATTCCTTCAAAAATCTCAGGAAGCAGCCGTTTTTCGCTGACGGACCACTTCATACAAGAGCACCGCCACCGCCACGGAAAGGTTCAGGGATTCGACCGATTTTTCCAGGGGGAGCGCCACAAGATCGTCGCATTCCTTCGCGACGCTCCGGCTCAACCCTCTCCCCTCCCCGCCGGCCACCAGCGCGACCGGCCCGGTATAGTCGACGTTGTCCCAGGACTTCTTCCCCCGGTGGCTCAACCCGACGATCCGGAACCCGGCCTCCCGGAGGGCGCGGATCCCGCGGACCGGCCGGGATTCCCGTGCCACCTGGATATTTCCCGCCGTCCCCGCGGAGGTTTTCACCGCCGCCGGCGTGACGCCGGCGGACCGCTCCCCCGCCAGGAGCACACCGTCCGCTCCGGCGGCGCAGGCGGTTCGGAGAACCGCCCCTATGTTCCGAGGATCCTCCGCGCCCGAAAGCAGAACCATGAGCCCCGCCCCCTCCCGGGACCGCACGATCAGGTCCTCCAGGGGGCAATACGTCACGCCGGCCACCACCGCCACGACGCCCTGGTGGACCGCCTGTCGTCCCGCCTTCCTGGCCAAGCCTTCCTTCGGCAGCCGGGAGACCGGGATCCCCTCTTTTCTCGCCTCCTTCAGGACCGCGCCGATCCGGCCTCCTGCCGGCTCCCTGGCTACCAGGATCCGCTCGATCGGGCGGGAACCGGAGCGCAAAGCTTCCAGAACCGGATGAATTCCGTAAAGGTACTCCCGGTCCTCTTCCCGGCGGGGGCCTCCCATGTCAGTCGCCGGCCGGAGAGGAGGACAGCGTCTTCCGGATCCTGGCTTCCAGGGTCGGAATCGCCCCGGGGAACAGGCGGGA
Organism: uncultured Acidobacteriota bacterium; assembly: GCA_964654385.1. Classification (GTDB taxonomy): domain Bacteria; phylum Acidobacteriota; class Polarisedimenticolia; order Polarisedimenticolales; family Polarisedimenticolaceae; genus Polarisedimenticola. The sequence continues at coordinate 1,494 of CAZZIV010000008.1, forward strand.
TCCTCTTCCGATCACCGGGACCAACCGGTCCAGTTCGGGGCCGTGGGTTTCCCCGGTGAAGGCGATCCTGATCGCATGAAACAGCGGTTTCCCCTTCACCCCGGAACCGGCCTGGACCCCCTTTCGAAACCGCTTCCAGTCTTCGACCGATTCAAGCGGGCTCTCGCGAACCTGTTCCTGCATCGCCTGCAGAACCGGGCGGAACCATTCCGACGCCATCGCTTCCCGCACGTCCTCTCCGGCCCACTCCACAGGTCCCCCGGGATGGAACAGGGCGGCCGCCCGTTCCGGCACCTGGGCAAGGCGTTCCACACCGTCCTGAACCAGCTTCGCCAGGCCGAGTCTCCATTCCGACGCCGATGGTTCCAGCACCGTCTCCGGCAACCGGCCCTCCCCTACGAGAACACGGGCAGCGGCGGCGCCCAGGTCCTCTCCAGGCATTCTCTGGATATGTTTCCCGTTCAGCCAGTCCAGCTTGGCCGGATCGAAGATCGAAGGAGACTTGGACACGCTGCCCAGTTCGAATCGTTCGACCATTTCATCCAAGGAGAGCAGGTTCGATTCATCCCCTTTCGGCCCCCACCCGAGAAGCACCAGGGCGTTCAGAACCGCCTCCGGGAGGTAGCCGTTCCGCCGGTATTCGCCCACCGAGGCGGCTCCGTGCCTCTTGCTGAGACGCTCCCCGTCGACGCCCCTCACCATCGGGAGATGAGCAAATTCAGGCGCGGCAGCGCCGAGCGCCTGGAAGAACAGGACCTGCCGAGGGGTGTTGGACAGATGATCGTCTCCCCTCAGGACGAGATCGATCTTCATGGCGGCGTCGTCGACCACCACGGCGAAATTGTAGGTCGCCCGGCCGTCCCGGCGGACCATCACCGGATCCCCCAGTTCCCGGGCCAGGAAACCGACGTCTCCCCGGAGTCGATCCCGGAAACGGACTTCAAAACTCTCCGGGTCCGCTCCGGGAGGGAGCGTACGGAAACGGAGGGCGAACGCCTCCCCGGCACCGGCCCTCCGATCGGACTCTACCCGCCCGATCCTTCCGCATTTGCCCAGGTAGCGGGGAACCTCGCCGGCCTTCCGCAGAGCCTCCCGTTCGGCGTTCTGCTCCTCCTCGGTGCAGAAACAGCGGTAGGCTTTCCCCTCTTCCAGGAGCCGCCCGGCAGCGGAACGGTAAAGGCCGTGCCTCTCCGACTGCCTGTACGGCCCGAACTCTCCTCCTGCCCCGGGGCCTTCATCCCAGTGGAGGCCCAGCCATCGAAGATCTTCAAGGATCCCCAGTTCCGACCCTTCCGCCTCCCGGTCGGTGTCGGTGTCTTCGATGCGCAGCAGCATGGTGCCGCCGGTCCGGCGGGCGACGAGCCAGTTGAAGAGGGCCGTACGGGCGTTCCCCAGGTGAAGGGAACCGGTCGGCGATGGGGCGAACCGGACCCTCAGCGGGCGGGTCACCGGCGGTGCTCTCCGTCGGAGACGGCGCGGAGAAGTGCGACCGCCTGGCAGCCGATCCCCTCTCCCCGCCCCAGGGCTCCCAAGGTCTCCAGGGTGGTCGCCTTCACACCGACCCGGGCGGCCGGCAGCCCGAAGCAGTCGGCGATGGAACCGCGCATCGCTTCCACTTTCGGACCGATCTTCGGGGATTCCGCCAGGACCGTGGTGTCGAGATTTTCCACATGGAACCCGGCATCCAGGATCATTCTCCGGACGGACCGGGACAGGACCCGGCTGTCGGCCCCCGCCCAGGCCGGATCGCCGGGAGGAAAGTGCCGGCCGATATCTCCCAGGGCGGCGGCTCCCAGGATCGCGTCCATCGCCGCGTGCAGCACCACGTCGGCGTCCGAATGCCCTTCCAGCCCGGTCTCCCCCGGGAACGGAACACCGCCGAGAACCAGCGGACCGTTTCCTCCGAACCGATGAACGTCGAAACCGGTTCCGACTCTCATAGCCTCCCCCTTCCCCCCGTACCGGGAACGCAACGATTCCAGATCTTCCCGGGTTGTGATCTTGATGTTGCCGTTTTCCCCGTCCACGACCTGCACCGTGCGGCCGGCCGCCTCCAGGGCCGAGGCTTCGTCGGTAACGGTGAGCCGATCCCGGAGCGCGCCGACGAGCGCTTCCTCGAGCCAGTCCCGCCGGGCGCCCTGGGGCGTCTGGGCGGCCCTGAGCCGGTCCCGGTCCGGAGTGCGGACGACCGTTCCCTCCGGGGAGACCTCCTTGCAGGTATCCTTCAGGCGAACCGCGGGGATCGCGGCCCCCGATTCCAGGGTCGCCTCCACCACACGCTCGACCAGGTCGCCTGACGCTCCCGGGCGAGCCGCGTCGTGGACCAGGACGAAGTCCGCCGCCGCCGCCGCCCGAACCCCGTTCAAGGCGGATTCGGCCCGGGTGGAGCCGCCCGCCGTTACACCGGCGACCCCGGGCATCTTCCGGACGGAATTCCCCACGTCGGTTCCGATCCGGTCCGGAGACAACACTACCCATACCCCATCGATCGCAGGATGGCCGGTCAGGAGTTCGATGGAACGCTCCAGGACCGAACGTCCCTCCAGGTCCTGGAACTGCTTGGGCGTCCCGGCCCCGAATCGCACCGATCCACCGGCGGCGACCACGATGCCGAAAATTGTCGGTCTCTCCACAGGTTCACTCCGGAGGTTCCATCCGCTCCGGCGGCGGATCCCGCGCCGGCCGCCGTTCAGATCTCCATCAACTCCGTTTCCTTGTGCTTGCAGAGTTCATCGATGGACCGGGTATGATCGTCGGTGATCTTCTGGATTTCGTCCATGGACCGGCGGGCATCGTCCTCGGATATTTCGCTGTCTTTCTGTAGCTTCTTGAACGTTTCGTTGGCATCCCTGCGGATCTGCCGAATGGCGGTCTTGGCCTCCTCCGCCAGGGCCCCCACCTTCCGGACCAGTTGCTTCCGTCTTTCTTCGGTCAGCGGTGGGACCGGAATCCGGACGATCTTCCCGTCGTTGGAAGGGTTCAGCCCGGTATCCGACGACAGGATCGCCTTCTCGATGGCGCCGATGGCGGAGGGATCGAACGGCTGGGCCAGGATCATCGCCGGCTCCGGAATCGACAGCTTGGCCACCTGGTTCAGCGGGGTCGGGGTCCCGTAGTAGTCCACCACCACCCGGTCCAGAAGAGACAGGGACGCCCGTCCGGTCCGGACCGAACCGAGCTTCTGCCGGCAGTCTTCGATGCTGGAATCCATACGCTCGCTGGTGCTCTTCAGAATCTCTTCATGCATGACCGGTTCGACTCCCTTCCAGGGTGGACACGCTCGATACGACGGAACCGATCCGTTCCCCCTGCACGATACGCCGGATATTGGTGGGATCCGCGATATTGAAAACGATGATCGGCATTTCGTTGTCTTTGCAGAGCGCGATCGCGGTGCTGTCCATGACCCGCAGGTCCTTCTCCAGTGCTTCCTGGTAGCTGACCTCAGGGAGGAACCGGGCGGCCGGATCCTGGACCGGATCGGAAGTGAAGACTCCCTCCACCTTGGTCGCTTTCAAAAGGACGTCCGCCTTCAGTTCGACCGCCCGCAGCGCCGCGGCGCTGTCGGTCGTGAAGAACGGGTTCCCGGTTCCGGCCGCCAGGATGATCACCCGGCCCCTTTCCAGGTGCCTCAACGCCCGGCGGCGGATCATCGGTTCGGCGACCTGGTTGATCTCCAGGGCCGACAGAACCCGGGTTACCAGGTTTCGCTGCTCCAGGGCGTTCTGGAGGGCGAGGGAATTGATCAGCGTGGCCAGCATCCCCATATGGTCGCCGGTACCCCGGTCGATCCCCTGCTCGGTGCCGGTGCTGCCCCGGAAAATATTGCCGCCTCCGACCACCAGCGCCAACTCCACCCCGAGCGAGTGAACATGGGCGATCTCACCGGTCAGGGCCGCGAGTACGCGGGGGTCGATTCCGTACTCCCTCTCTCCCATGAGAGCTTCTCCGGAGAGCTTGAGCAGGATTCTTCGATAACGAAGCGTGTTCGCCTGTTCCATCGATGACTCCGGGCGAGGGGGTTCTTCCGGACAAGGCCGATTCGGATCTCGCCGCTCCGAAGGATATCACCGATCGACCGGTGGTTGGAACTCACCGGCCGCCGGGGGCTTTCTCCGGTTCAGGATTCGCCGAGGACGTACCGGGTGAACCGGGCGACCCGCATATTTTCGCCGATCCGCGCGATCCTCTCGGTCAGAACCTGTTGAATCGTCTTGTCGGGATCCTTCACGAACGGCTGCTCCATCAGGCAGATCTCCGAGAAGAACTTGTCGATCTTCCCTTCCACGATCTTTTCGATCACCTTTTCCGGCTTCCCGGTTTTCCGGGCCTGTTCGGCGAAGATCTCTTTTTCGGCATCGATCACGGCGGCGGGGACATCCTCCCGGACGATGTACCGGGGGGCGGCGGCGGCGATATGCATGGCGATATCCTTCACCATGCCCTGGAAATCCTCGTTCCTGGCCGTGAAGTCGGTTTCGCAGTTCACCTCCAGCAGGACTCCGACTTTTCCGCCGGTATGGATGTAGGAAGCAACCAGCCCTTCACCGGCTGCCCGGCCGGCTTTTTTCGCAGCCGTCGCCGCTCCGCGTTTCCGGAGAATTTTCTCGGCTTCTTCCAGGCTCCCGCCTGCTTCGGCCAGCGCCTTTTTACATGTCATCATCCCCACGCCGGTCTTCTCGCGCAGTTCCTTGACCATCGAAGCGGTGATCTGCATCTCGGACTCTCCCTGGTTCGATCGGATGAACCTCTGTTCGGTAAAAGGCCCCGCGCGGAGTCTCTGCCGCTGCGGGGCCAACGTTCCGGCCGGCCGGAATTACTCCGACTCGGTCTTCGCGGCGGCGGCCGGCGCGTGCCGGGCCTGGGCCCGTAACCGCTCCCGGCGGGCCTCCCTGGCGCGGACCCGGTCGGCGATGCTCTTCTTGTGGTCCATGGCCCCAGCCCTGGACTCCTTCTCGGCCTTCTTTTCGTGGCGTTTCGCTTCCCAGAGGTTTCGGCCGTCCAGGATCGCGTCGGCGAAACGACCGGCGAAAAGCTTGATCGCCCGGATGGCATCGTCGTTTCCGGGGATCGGGTAATCGACCATATCCGGATCGCAGTTCGTATCCACGATGGCGACCACCGGAATTTCCAATTTCTTCGCTTCCGCTACGGCGATCCTCTCCTTGATCGGATCCACCACGAACAGGGCGCCTGGAAGCCGGTCCATTTTCCGGAGTCCGGAAAGCGCCTTCTGCAGTTTGCCCCGCTCCTTCTCCAGCTTGGAGCGTTCCTTCTTGGTCAACTCATCGGCTTTCTCCCCGCCGAGAACCTCTTCGATGGCGGTGAGGCGACCCAAGCTTTTCTTGATGGTGGCGAAGTTGGTCATGGTGCCGCCGAGCCAACGTTGGTCGACATAGAACTGTTCACAGCGGGTCGATTCCTCGACGATCGCCTCCTGGGCCTGCCGCTTGGTCCCGACAAACAGGACCGATTTACCGCTGGCTGCCAGGTTGGTGACGAATGCCAGGGCTTCCCGGGCCATTTTCAGTGTTTTCTGAAGGTCGATAATGTAAATGCCGTTGCGGGCGCCGAAAATGTATTTCTTCATTTTCGGGTTCCAGCGCCGGGTCTGGTGACCGAAGTGAACACCGGCCTCCAGAAGCTCTTTCATCGTTACCGAAGTCAAGGAACGTCTCCTCCTGCCCTTGGGGCTTTGGACGGTTGGACCCGCCCTCCAGGCTACCGCTTGGAGAACTGGAAGCGCTTGCGGGCGCCAGGCTGGCCGTATTTCTTACGCTCAACCTTACGTGGGTCACGGGTTAAGAACCCGGCCTTTTTGAGTCGGGGCCGAAGTTCGGGGTTGTACTCGACGAGCGCGCGGGAAATCCCGTGGCGCAGGGCGCCGGCCTGGCCGGTATACCCGCCGCCGTGAACCCGGATGAACAGGTCCACCCGATCGGTGGTTTCGGTCAATACCAGCGGTTGCTTGATAATCATCTTGAGCACTTCATTGAAAAAGTACTCGTCGAACGGGCGGTCGTTCACCGTGATTCTTCCCGTGCCGGGACGAAGGTAGACCCGGGCGGTGGAGCTTTTCCTCCGGCCGGTTCCGTAATTCTGTATCGTCGCTTCGCTCAACGGTTCCGTCTCCTACGGTTCCCGGCTTCTACCGGTTCCGGCGCGCGCCGGGGATTTCCAGCGCTTTCGGCTGCTGGGCTTCATGAGGGTGCTTTTCCCCCGCGTAGACTTTGAGTTTTCGATACATCTGCCTGCCGAGGGGGCCCTTGGGCAGCATCCCCTTGACCGAGTTCTCCACCAGGCGGGCCGGGTGTTTGGCGAGCAGTTCCTCCGCGCTGGTTTCGGTCAGCCCCCCCGGATACCCGGAATGCTTCCGATACATCTTGTCCGCGAGCTTGTTCCCGGTCAGAACCACCTTGTCGGCGTTCACCACGATGACATGGTCCCCGGTGTCGAGAAACGGGGTGAAGGAGGGCTTGTGTTTTCCCCGGAGCCGCGAGGCGACTTCCGTGGAAAGGCGGCCGAGGGTCATCCCCTTGGCGTCCACGACCCACCACTCCCGTACAATGTCCCCTTTCCGGGGTACATACGACGTCATGACTTCTGTCCTCTGATGCGCGACCCTTGTGCGCAAAAATCCCTTAAATGAAAGCGGTCTTTTAGCACCGAGGTCGAAAAATGTCAAGGGAGAGGCGTTCTCGACCCCCCGTTTGTATACTGCCCGAGGGCCCGGGATCCACCGGGGAAGCGGCCCGGCGGCGGTTCGAACGCGGCGGTTCCGCTCCCTCCTCCCGGGTGCGACGGATCGGGGAAATCTCCAGGAGTCGAACACCTTATGAGTACGGCGGAAACAAAAGATCCGGACAAAGTCCGGGCCCTGTTCGGCGGGATCGCCCGGCGCTACGACCTTTTGAACCACCTCCTGAGCGGAAACCTGGACCGCCGCTGGCGAAAAAAAGCTTGCGAAGCCCTGCCGGACGGTCCGGAATCCGTCCTGCTGGACCTCTGCGGCGGAACCGGCGACCTGGGTCTGATGGCGCTCCGTCTCGGGAAAGCCGGGAAGGTGTTCTGCGCCGATTTCGCCCTTCCGATGCTGGAAATCGGCGCGCAAAAGATCCGCCGGGCGGGAAGGGAGGCCGCCTGCCACCCTGTCGGCGCCGATGGGCTGCGGCTTCCGTTCCGGAGCGGAACCTTTCACGCGGCCACCGTCGGGTTCGGCGTCCGGAACTTCGCCGACCTGCCCCGCGGCTTGAAGGAGCTGCGCCGTGTGCTTCGCCCGGGAGGGGTGCTGGTGATCCTGGAATTCAGCACCCCGACGGCGCCGGTGTTTTCCGGCCTGTACCGCTTCTACCTGAGGAGAATCCTGCCCAGGATCGGAGACCGGATCTCCCGGTCCGAAGGTCCCTACGGGTACCTGGCCGCCACCATTTCCCGGTTCCCCGATGGCACGACCCTGGCGGCGATGATCCGGGAAGCCGGCTTCGACGCCTGCCGATGGAGACCTCTCACCGGCGGAATCGTGGCGATACACCGCGGGGTGGCGGGTCCCGCCTGATCCCCTGCTCAGACCCCGCCGAGCAGATGGAGCATCACCGCCTTCTGGGCATGCAGCCGGTTTTCCGCCTCCTGGAAGATCACCGACCGGGGCGAATCGGCCACCTCGGAAGTAACCTCCTCCCCCCGGTGGGCCGGCAGGCAGTGCATGAAGATCGCGTCGGGGCCGGCGGTTTCCATCACTTCGGCGTTCACCTGGTATTTCTTGAACACCTCGTTCCGCTTCTGTTGCTCCGACTCCTGGCCCATGGAGGCCCAGACATCGGTGTAGACCGCGTCCGCCCCTTCCACCAGGCCCAGATCGTTCCCAAGGGTGATCGTCCCTCCGGAAGCGTCGGCGGCGCTCCGGCAGGTCCGGACGACCTCTTCATCCGGTTCGTACCCTGGAGGAGTGATCACGATCACGTGGACACCGAGCTTGGCGCCGCCGGCCATCAACGAATGAGCCACGTTGTTCCCGTCGCCTACATAGGCCAGCCTGGATCCTTTCAGCTCGGTCTTCACCTCCTGCAGGGTCTGGTAATCCGCCAGCGCCTGGCAGGGGTGGAGAAAATCGCTCAACCCGTTGATCACCGGGATATCGGTATTCCGGGCGAGACGCTGGAGCATCTCGTGGCTGAAGGTCCGGCACATCGCTCCGTCGACCCAGCGCTCCAGGTTCCGGGCAACATCCTCCACCGACTCCCGCACGCCGATCTTCCCGTCGGCGGCGGTGTAGTAGATCGCGTGCCCGCCTAGCTGGGTCATCCCGGCCTCGAAGGTCACACGTGTCCGGAGAGAGGGCTTCTCGAAATACAGGAACAAGCTCTTACCCTCCAGGGCCCGATGGTAATGTTCCGGGTTCGCCTTCACCTCCCCGGCCAGTTCCAGGATCCGGCGAAGTTCCTCCGAACTGAAATCGAGGAGGGAGATCAGATCACGTCCGGCGAGGGATTCCAGGCTCACGTCGACTCCTTTCGAAACCGGGGATTCCATTCGGCGGGGCCGGGCCGGCTTCGAGGCCCTATTTATATCCGATCGGCCGCCGGAATTCATATCGGCGCCTTTTCGGCCGGATCGTGCCGCCGGGAAAAACGCCGGGGACGATTCAGTCCTCCAGTCCCAGTTCCTTGATCCTGGCCAGAAGCCGCTTGTAGTTCACATCGAGAGTGGCGGCCGCGCGGGTCTTGTTTCCTTTCTCCTGAGCGAGGGCCTCCTGGATCCTCAGCCGTTCGGCCAGGGCCTTCGCCCGTGCGCCGACCTGGTCCAGGCTCCCGGACAGGTCGATCAGCCTCGCCAGCGCCTGCCGGGTCTCTTCCTCCCCTGCGGAGGTTTCGGTCTCCGGCCGTGTCGGAGAAGACAGTCCCAGGAGAGACGGATCGATCGGGCTCTTGTCCGCCAGGATCACCGCCCGTTCCATGCAATTTTCCAATTCCCGAACATTGCCGGGCCAGGAGTAGGACTGCATCGCCCGGACCGCGTCGCCGCTCAGTTCCAGGTCGCGCCGGTGGAGTTCGTTTCTGAACCGTTCCAGGAAATGGGATGCCAGGAGAGGAATATCCGACGGCCGTTCCCGGAGCGGAGGGATCCGGACGGTCACCACAGCCAACCGGAAGTAAAGATCTTCGCGGAACTCCTTTCGGTCCGAAGCTCGTCGCAGATCCCGGTTGCTGGCGGCGATCACCCGGATATCGGCCTGGAGGGTCCGGGTTCCGCCGACCCGTTCGAAAGATCGCTCCTGAAGGACACGAAGCATTTTCGCCTGAACCGCCGCCCCCAGTTCACCGATTTCGTCCAGGAACAAGGTCCCGCCGTCGGCCAGTTCCACCCGGCCGGCCCGGACGGCGTCCGCGCCGGTGTAGGCCCCTTTTTCGTGGCCGAACAGTTCGTTCTCCAGGAGGGTTTCCGGGATGGCGGCGCAGTTCACCGCCACGAAAGGAGCGGACTTCCTGGGGCTCAGGTCGTGGATCGCCCGGGCGAACAGCTCCTTGCCAGTGCCGGATTCTCCCTGGAGCAGAACGGTCGCCTGGGTCGGGGCCACCTTCCGGATCTGCCGAAAGATCTCTTCGAGGGCGGGAGAATCGCCGATGATCTTACGGGAGCCGGTTCGATCGGCGAGAGTCTCCCGGAGCAGCCGGTTCTCCCGGACCAGCCCACGCCGCTCCACGGCCCGGGACAGGAGCAGGAGAAGATGATCCGGGTCCACCGGCTTGGACAGGAAATCGAACGCCCCGGCCTTCATCGCTTCCACCGCGTCTTCCACCGTGCCGTACGCGGTCATCAAAAGCACCGGCAGGTTCGGATCGCTTTCCAGGGCGGCGGCCAGCACCTGGTGCCCGTCCGCCACCGGGAGCTTCAGGTCTGTGACCACCGCCAGGAACCGCCCGGTCTCCAGCGCCGCCAAAGCGGCAGCGCCGTCGGCCGCTTCCCGGACAGCGTACCCGTTCGCCTCCAGGGTTTCCCGGAGAACGGCGCGCAGACTATCCCGATCCTCCACCAGCAGAACCGGAAGGGCGCTGGAACTCATCCGGCACGCCGGGAAGCGGCGCGGTAAGCCTTCCGGGCCGCCTGTAACTGTATTCGGACCTGTCGAATCTGCTCCTCGGTGCGCTTGAGGCGTTCCACGTTGTCCAGCCCTTTCCACTCCGCCGCTTCTTCTTCGGTCAGACGGGGCGGCGGCAGGTACGGGTTCAGGACCGCCAGCTTCCTGGCTTCGAGATCCTTCAGCGTTCGTTCCAACTCCTGGATCTCCTGCCCGACCTGATGGAGGCTCCGGCGGGCGTCGGCCTTTCGGGCCATCTCCTCGTGCATTTCCCGGAGGGGGTCCGGCAGCTTGACTTCCCCGGCAGGCTCTTCCGAAGCGAATGATTCCGGCGCGGGCGACGGCGCGGCTCCATACAGATCCGCCAGGATCTCATTCGTGATCACCTTACGGGCAGCCAGTTCCCTCGCCTTCTTCCCGCGGGGAGCGCGATCCCCGCCGTTCCCTTGGGCCGGAGCCGGCGAAGCCAGAAACGCGACGGCGACCGCTGCGAAAATCCATCGTATTTTCATGGCTTTCATGATGCACCTCGCCCGCCGTTCACCTTGCGGGCCGGGTGCCTGCTCCCCCGAATCCGTGGAGCAGGTTCCCTGCAACATGATACCTCATTTCCGGCCGGCCCGATCCGGGTGAAACCCTACAGATCGGTCTCCCATCGGCTGATGATCACACGGGGGAGATCCCAGTTGGCCGGCGGCCAGTTCGTGAGAATGCTCGCGTCCCAGTACAAGTCCGGCGTACCGGCGGCGGGGGAGGCTTCGCCGACGCCGGACTTGGAGATGACGCTCCCGTAATAGGTGGCGTTGCCGGTCGCCTCGAACATGCCGCTGTTGTAGAGGATCCCCCACATCGCCGCCGTTCCGGCCACATCAGGCCCCTTGCTGTTCCGCATGACGGCGCCGCCGTACGTGTCGGTGGTGTCGATGACGAAAGGATCGCTCAACGAGGTCGGATAGTCCAGGTTGATATACGGCTCCCCGGGGTCCCATTGGCCATCGGCGTCGGTATCGTCATAAGGCTCCCCGGGAGCGTTGAACGTGGCGGCCCGGCCGCTGACCCCTTTCGTTTGGAACGTGGCCATGTTCAGGTAGAAGAACCCCCGGGAACCCCAGGTGCCGCCCTGAACGGAAACCGCAGGGGTCAGGTTTTCGTAGACGCCGTCCCCATCGGTATCGTAGGGGGCGACACCGTCGGTGGTATCGAAGAAGAACAACCCTTCCTTCTGATCGGTGATCGCCCGGAAGGTCTGGGCGGCGCCGATCCCGTTCTCTTTGAACGACGAACCGTTGTCCCAGACCATGTAATGGACATCGCTGCCGCCGGAAGTGGCGATCGCCTTCCAGATATCGTAATCGAAATCCGGACAGGTTACCGTCGGCTGGTTCTGGAAGATGTTGGAGTGGGAGCCGTCGTCCGGGTTGTTATTATGATTGGGCCATTCCCCGTCGCCGGGGGCGCCGGAGACCCACCCGAAAGGATACGGTTGATCGTTGGAATTGGGCGCGTCGGCCAGAGCGCCCCCGGAGAGAAACCGGAACCAGGGGTCCTCGATCTCCTCGCCGTCCACCTGGGCCATGTACCCGGCCCAGTCCGCCGTCCAGAGAGCGTCCGCCCGCTGTCCCGGCGGAATCATTCTGGGCCAGGAGGCGGCGATCTTGGCGTGGTTATTGGCGAGGTCGGCATCGGAGACCGCGGAGGCCGCTCCCCAGTGTACTGTGAAATCGCCGTTGAACGACAGGTTGTCACAGGAGTGGAGAGGCCCGAACGGACCGGGATAGGGCATTTCGTTGAGAACCGCTTTCACCATCCGCTCGGCCAGGACCGTTTCGGTGCCCCCGATGGTCTGTGTGATCCGTGAGACCACCTTGACCGTTCCCATCCCGTATCGTGTCCAGGTTCCGGCGATGTCGATATACGGAGGGCCGTAGATATCGATTTGCACGATTTTTGCCTGGAGACCTCCCCCAGGATAGGAGCCGAAAACATCGGAGGAAAGGTTATCCAGGAAGGCTTTGGCGGTGGTGGAGGCGCTGGCCAGAATCTGCATGTCCGGCCCGGCCTCGGTTCCCATCAAGGCGTGGGCCATGGAGCCCCGGTACGGCTTTTGGAACAGGTCGTCGTTGGAGTCCCCGTCCAGGTCGATCGCCTGCTTGTACCGGGGATAGGTCGTTCCGTCCTGGGCCACCGGAGCGGTGGACGGATCCCCGTCGGTTTCGATCAGCCGGAGGGTCCGGTCGATCTCGCCGCCGTAGGTCGGGTTCCGGATATTCGCCGTATTGTCGAACGGCCGATTGAACCACCGCTTCACGACGCGAACGCCGGTCTCCGCGGCGAACAGCGCCTGAGCCGACCGGATCTCGTTCTGGGCGATCTGGTTCTCGGTCTGGGCCATCATCAGGAAAGAGATTCCCAGGAGCGTCAGGATCACCGTCACCAGGATCGAAACCACCAGGGCCGATCCCCGCTCCTTGCTCTCGTGTTCGAACCGATCGTCGTTTCCTCGGTGACTCATCTCTCTCTCCCTACGGAATTCCCGTAATCATGTTGTCGAACATTCCAGTGGACGGGCCGCACACGCCGGTGATCGAGGTGGGCGAACCGGTCTCATCCAGGAGTCGGAAGGAATAACTGGTGGTCAGTGTGTTCTGCTTCCAGTTCGGCCCCTGCTTCTTGCTCATGTTCTGGGTGTAGGTGTAGGTCACGGTGACCGGGTTCACCGCGTTCCGGTTGAATCCGATCTGCGGCTTCGGAGCGCTGAAGGTCTGGCTCGCAGGGGCGGAGGAGGCCGGCACCACGTTCCAGATCGGGGTTCCGTCGAACCGGACGCCGGTCAGTTGCGGATTCAGGCCGGTCACGTCCTGCCAGTCGACGGTCATCTCTTCGATCTCCACGGCGGTCAGGCAGTTGTTGTTGATCACCTGGTAGCTGATGGTGGCGCACTTGGCGTTCCCTCCGCCGTCGCAGGAGAGGGTGATCGGGTTGAGGTCCGGGTTCGGCGGAGAGAGACAGCAACCGACACTGAAGCTGGCGGAGACGTGGATCGTGGCCGTCTTGGAGCAGCCGGTGCTGTTCTCCACCGTCGCGTTGATGGTATACGGGCCGGGCGGGTCCGCCAGCCAGTTGTAGGTCCAGCTGGGCCCCGGATCGACGATCACCTTCTGTTTCACCGCGCCGGTGTTGTCATGGATGAATTCCAACGTCAACTGGGTGAAAGTGTCGGTTGTGTTGAGGACGGTAACATCCACCGGGACGACTCCGGCCACCGGAGAGTTGTCCGCCGGGTTCACGAACACCACGTCCCCGGAGAAGGCGCACTGGGGATTCACGATGGCCGAGGCGGCGGAGACGTTCCCGCAATCGTCCTGGGCGGTCACATAGTAGTAGACGGTATAGCCATCGGGCACGAAAGTGGAGTCCATGTACTCGGTCGCCCCGGTCACGGTGGCGACATAAGTGAAACTCGACTTCGAGGGGAGAGACGGCCCGCCGGTGGGGACCAGGGGGCTGCGGTAAAGATTGTACGTGTCGATGAAGATCGGTGTCGTCTCCACATCCGTCGTGACCGGATCCCAGGTGATCCGGATCGAGCTTCCGCCTGAAAAGAACGCCTGGGGATTGGCCGGAGCCGCCGGCAGCACGGAACTGGTGGCGTTGCCGGCGGCCAGGGCGGAAGGACTGCTTTCCAGGCCGCAGGTATCCACGGCCGTCACCCAATAATTGTAGTACCTGCAGTTGACCACGTTGGTGTCGGTGTAATCGGGGCTGGACTCGTTCTGGACCACCGATTCGTCGGCGATCACCACCGTGGATGGATTGTTGAAACTGTTTGTGGTGCCCCGGTACACCCGGTAGCCGGCCAGATCCCGGATCATCGGAGCCTGGGGATCGCCGGACGGCTGGGAGGCCGAGTTGGTGGTCACCGGATCCCATGCCAGGGAGACTGCGCCGTTCAGGTTCGTGCTGGCTCCCAGGTTCGCCGGCGTATTCGGCGTATTCACGTTCGACGTCGTCGTGGAGGCTTCGTTGGAAAGCACCGACTGGTTGCCGGCGGCGTCCACCGCCTGCAGGGCGATGTAATAGGTGTTCGCATCGGCGAGGGCACCGACGTACAAGGAATTGCCGCCGGTGGTTCTCTGGTCCGAATAGGAACCGGATGCCGTCCCGAAGTTCACCCGGTAATACGCCACTTGGTCTTCGGTCGGATTCGCCGTCCAGGTCAGCCAAAGGCCGCCGCAATGGCCGGCAAGGAGAGTCGGTGTGGCCGGCTTCGTGGGAGGGGTGACATCGGCGTTGATGTCCTTGATCCCGACCATGCCGATGTTCCGGGGATGGATGTCCCCGGAGAGGGCGAACTTGCGCTGGTTCTGCGTGGCCGCGTACGGATCGCCGGTATCGACCCAGTTCAGGTCGGGATCGGGGGTCAGGCCGGTCAGCTCCACCCCGACTCTCCGGATGCTGCTCCGGGTGGCCTCGGCGGTGCCGCCGTCGACGCCTCCGATATCGTCGGTGGTGCTGGTCAAATCGAACGTGCTGTTGGCCTGCAGTCCGGTCTGGTTGTAATACTTGAAGTTCATCGAATAGACATTGTCCACCAGCGGCGTCCGGGTGAAGAAATCGGAAGAACCCCAGGTACCCACGTTGTTATTCAGGCTGATCCTGTACAGGGTATAGGGCGGGTCATCCTGGACCATCGCCACGTTCGGAATGCTCACCGTTTCCACGGCCCCGTCCCGGGGGGCGTCCTTCACGTCTGCCTGGAACGTCAGGGTGCCGGTGCTGCTGCCGTCCGGCTTGGCCAGGACAAAGGCGTAAATTTCGTCATTCCCGGTGGAGACCGAGAGGAAGGTGGATCCGCCCAGGGTCGATTCAGGCGTCACCGAAGCGGTCGGATCTTCGGCATCGTAGTCGCCTCGGACCACGATCGCCGTATCGTAAGCCGCCTCGAACTGCTCGTCGGGCCGGGTTTTCGAACCGTCCGGGTTGTAGTTGAACCCGGTCATCCGGAGATCCGCCGTCATCTGGTCGAATCCGATCCGCACCGACTGTTGCTGTTCCGTGACGTTTTCGCCTCTCTTGTAGCTCTTCCGGGAGAGATCGTAAATCGAGAGGGCGATCACCATCGCCACAGCCAGGATGGCGATCGAAACCAGGATTTCGATCAAGGTCATGCCGTGCTGCATCTTGCGGGGATCGGAATATTTCATGTTTCTTTCCTCCTCGAGCCGGGGCCTTCCTCGATCCGGCCGCCCCGGCCGGGTTCTTTTCCATACGTTTCGGCGCGGCCTGTCACATCCGGACACTCATAACCCGAACGTTCCGGTTGCGGGCCCCCTCGGACCAGAAAACGGTGACGGTCACCCTTATCGCCTTGGCGACATTCAAGTTCGGAGTGTTCCCGTCGGCCAGTTCGGAAGACGCCACGTTGATCGTGGCGTAGGAACCGTGTTCCAACCCGTCGTCCAGCATCGTCTGCCACTTCGCGGCGTAGGCGTTGACCCGGGTGTCGTATGTGTAGCTGGCGGCGGAGCCGTCGGAACCGAACACACCGTAGGTCTGCCGGAACCCCCAGCCGTTGATCTCTTCGTTGATCGCCCGGGCGACGGCCAAGGCCTGGGTGGCCGTTTTTCCGCTTTTCACCTGCCGCTCGCTCATGACGAACAGCCCGCCCACCGAAATCAGGACTCCTGCCAGAAGACCCAGGGCCAGGATCACCTCGATCAGACTCATCCCTCGTTCACGCGCGTTTCGCATACTGATTCCTCCCCCGCTCACGGCGTCACCTTGACGTGGTCCACCGTAGGCACGCCCATCAGGCTGGTAGTAATGGTCCAGCGTTCGATCACGCCGCTGTTCAACGTGGTCTCCAGAACGGTGGTCCGGGCCGACGCGGCGCTGATGGCCCCGGTGGAGGTGAAGGTGATCGGGCTGTCGCTGGACTGGATGACCACGCCGTCGGGCATGGCGATCTGCCGCAGATTCCCCTTGTTGTCGGTGTAGCTGTAGCTGTTGGTCGGAGTGGTGTTGACCGTCACCGGCACGTTCTGGTGGGTGGATACGGCGATCATTCTCGCCGCCTTCAGCGACATGGCGAACTGATCGCCTGCCGCCCGGATCTTGGCCATCCGGACGTTCTGGGCCACCAGGGGAACGGTCACGGCGACGATCAGGCCGATGATCGCCACCACCACCAGCAGTTCGCCTGCGGAAAAGCCCCGTTCGCCCCGGTTTCGGGGGAAGTTTCGGCTCGTGTATCGGGGGCACGGTCGTTCTCTCCAGCTCATCGCGCAACTCCCATGGATCTCGGATCCGGCGGTGCCGTTCCGGTTCCTCCCGGTGGACCCTACCGTTGTAAAGCAGGTGCCGTGCCAGGTTCGGACACGGCGAATTCCTTTGTTACTAACTGATTTAAAAGCACTTACATATCCGTTCTTCGCTCGGTCCTTGCGGCTGACTCCGTTTTTTCTCTCAATATGTTACTTTTCGTTACACTTTTCCCGCCTGCTCGATCTCCACGGAGGAAAGGGAGTTGCCCTGGAGCAGAGGAAAACGGAGCCGGAAAAGCGCTCCGCCTCCTCCACCTCGAGACGCCTCCACGCTGCCCCCCAGGTCGACCATGGTTCTCTGCACCAGCGCCAACCCCAGACCGGTTCCTTTGGCCCGGGTGGTGTGGAACGGGACAAACAGGTTCTCCAGTTCCTCCTCCGGGATTCCGGGGCCGTTGTCCTCCAGTTCCACCTGCAGGAACGCCCCGTCGGCCACCCTGCGGCCCCGGACCTGCACCTGGATCCGGCCGCCCTTCTCCCGTCCCGCCTCGGCGGCGTTCCGGAAGAGGTTATCGAATACTCTCCGGACCAGCCGTTCATCGGCCACGATGCATCCGTATTCACCGGTGATCCTGGTTCCGAGACCGTCCGGCG
The DNA here is from genome assembly GCA_964654385.1 of uncultured Acidobacteriota bacterium. Classification (GTDB taxonomy): domain Bacteria; phylum Acidobacteriota; class Polarisedimenticolia; order Polarisedimenticolales; family Polarisedimenticolaceae; genus Polarisedimenticola. The sequence goes on from CAZZIV010000008.1 coordinate 18,486, forward strand.
CCGATGCGGCGCACGACCGGATAAGAGGCTCGATCTGGGTCGGAGCCGGAGACGGCCGGGGCGGCCTGGCATACGCCAGGAACTCGTCCACCGCCTTCCGGACGCCGTCCACTTCCTTCCGGATCTCCCTTGCCGGCCGTCTCACCTCTTCTTCTTCGCTTTTCTCCAGGAGCCGCGCGTACCCCAGGATCGTCCCCAGGGCGTTGCGGAATTCGTGGGCGATTCCGGCGGAGAGCGTACCGACCGAAGCCAGGTTTTCCCGAAGCCGGGTCCGATCCTGCAACTCCTGGATTTCCGTCAGGTCGGTCATCAGGATCAGGGCGCCGGAAATTTTCCCTGCGGAACCGGAGCTCGGGGAAATCGAAACCCCGAGATGCGCCCGCCTCCCGCTTAAAAACCGGACTTCCAGAACTTCCCGGGTCGCCGCCTTCCCCTCCTGGACACAGGCGCCGACCACCCTCTCCAGGTCATCACCCGGTTCCAGCACCGATGCCAGCCGCCGGCCTTCCGCCTGCTCCTTTCGAACTCCCAGGAGGCCGGAGGCGGCATCGTTGATCCCGGCGATCGTCCCTTCCCGATCGACCACCAGGACGCCGGTGCTCATCCCATCGGCGGAGCGGGAGGCGAACCGGACCAGGTCACCCATGCCCCGACCCCGCTCTTCCAGGTTTTCGATGGTTTTTTCCTGTTCCCGCATGCGGGAAACCACCGTTCGGAACAGGCTGGACAGTTCCTCCGGGTCGCCGGGCCGTGCGCCCGTCACCTCGCCCAACCCGGCTTCGCCAGCCGCCGCCGCCAGTTTTCTGTACGGTCGACTGACCCAACTGGCGAACAGGACGGAGAGGATCCCGATCAACAGGATCCCGGTGATCTGAACGCCGATCACGTTTCCGGCCCGCTCCGCCAGGTCGGCCAGGGCGCCGCCGGGGAGTACCGCCTCCACGATCCCTGCCGGCTGGCCCTGGTTGTCCAGAAGCGGCTTCCAGACCACCAGGATCTTTCTCTCCGGGAACTCCGCCCGGTCCAGGACCCGGCGCACGGTCCGGCCCGCTTCCAGTTCGGCCCGGTCGTCCGGATCCAGGCTTTTGAACGGTCCCCGCCCCGGGGAGTATCCAGGTCCGGAACGGACCAGGACTTTCCCGGCAGGGTCCAGGAAACGGACCCGGCTCAACCCGCTCTTCCGGGCGGCGATCCTCAGGGAACCGGAGGTAACTCTTCCGGTAGCGCCAGGCTCTCCTGCAGCGAGAAAAGCCGGCCGGCCGATCCTCCGGACATATTCCCGGGTAATCGCCTCGGCCCGCCCCAATTCGGACATCTCCAGGGATTCACGGGCCTTCCGGACCAGCAGGCTGTTCAGTAGATTCAGGACCCCGAGAAGGAGCAGCAGCAGAACCAGGACCATCCGGACCTGGGTATCGAACCGGCCGAAATGCCACTTCCCTGCCATTCAGGCCCCCGGCACCAGCAATCCCAGGTACCACTCGATCAACCTGCGAGCGTAGAGGAGCGCGACGAGAGCAGCCGGGGCCAGGAAACAGCCGAACGGAAGGGTCGATTGCATGCTCCGGCCCCGGAGCGGAATCAGCGCCAGGCCGACCACCGCCCCGACCACCGATCCGCCGAAGATCGTGAACAGCGCTCCCTGGGGACCGCTGAACGCGCCGGCGAACGCCATCATCTTCACATCGCCGAATCCCATCGCCTCGACGCCCCGCAACCGGGAGTACAGGGCGCCCACCGACCAGAGGGACCCCCCTCCCAGAACGGCGCCGGCCAGGGAGAGCCAGATCCGGCCCGATCCCGGCTCTCCCAGGAACGGATTGAACCAGGCCAGGCCGAGACCGGCAACGAGACCGCTCAAGGTCACCGCGTCCGGAAGAAGCCGGGTATCCAGGTCGGTAAAGAACAGGACGGTCATCGCCCATCCGAACGGGACCGACAAGAAGAACGCCGCCGTCGGCCCGAACCGAAGCCAGAGCGCCAGGGTCAGCAAGCCGGTCAGGAGCTCCACCACCGGGTAACGCACCGGGATCCTCGTCCCGCAGTCCGCGCACCGGCCTCGTAGAAAGATCCAGGACAGCACCGGGATGTTCCGATACCAACGGATGGCCGATCCGCAGGACGGACAGCGGGAGCCGGGCCGCACGACGCTCTTCCCCGCCGGAAGACGGTAGATGCAGACGTTCAAGAAACTCCCGACGGTCAAGCCGACCAGGCAGGAATAGACCGCACCGAAAGAGGGAGGTAGCTGGAACATCAATGGTCTCCAAGGATCCGGTGGGCCGACGTGCTCACTTCGCCGGTACTCGGGTTGAATCGATACGGGTTGCCGTCCGGATCGGCCGGCAGGCGAGGGAGAATGCCCCCGGCGGTCAGGCTCCGGAGGGAGGGCGGCCACCGCCCGTTCCTTTCCCGGTAAGCTTCCACCGCTTTCCGGAGGGTTCGAAGGTCGATCTTGACGTGAAGATCCCGCATCTGGCGCTTCGCCACCGCGCGGGTGGTATCGTCGCTCTCCGGATTTTCGTACAACTCTTTCCAGCATTCGTACGCTTCGTCCAGGTTCCCGGAACGGGCGACCGCGCCTGCCCGGTTCCGGGCGATCAGGTCCGGAGCGCCCGGAATTTCGGAAGCACGGCGAAAGTATTCCCCGGCCTGCTCGTACCGTTTGGAGTGGAAACATTCCCACCCGGCCACGTAAGGCAGAATCCAGTTATCCGGGTTGCGGCGGATCCCCAGGTCCAGAAGACGGAGCGCTCCGTCCAGGTCGTGGGCTTCCACCGAGAGGATCATCGCTCCCAGGATATAGGCGTCCAGGTACGAAGGATCCAGTTCGGCGATGACGTTACCGAACACATGTTCCACGAAACGGAACCGGTCGGTCCGCTCGTAATCGGAATAATGCTGGATCGCCCAGAGATAGACCAGGTCCGCCGCCAGGGCGGAATGACCGAAACTCATGACCCGGAGGTACCGTCCGTTCGGCATGTACAAAAGCGAGTCTTCCCGGTGCCGGACCTGCAACCGCTCCAGAGAAACGAAACCGGCCGCCGTCGAAGCGGCGCCGGAGAGCAGGAGCAGGATGGTCAGGACTCGTGTCATCGCGTCAGTTGAAATCCCGTCTTTCGAAAATCACGCAGGCCAGCACCAGCGCGACCAGGGAATAACCCACCCCGTAGGCGATCGCGGAAACCAGGTATCCGGGGGCGAGGGGGTCTCCGTGAACGACCTGCGACTTGATGTTCAGGAAGCCGAGATTCGGCATCGCCCAGTAGAGGATGTCGCACAAGGTCCTGGAGAATCCGGCGGGGAGCCGGGCCTTCAGCAGTTCGAAGCTCCATGTCAGGTGTCCGGCGAGATAAACGGTCACCGTCCCGACCGCCGCGAGGATCGGGTTGGCGAAGCTGCTGAAGAGAAGCGCGAACGCCGTCACCAGGGCCAGTTCGATAAAAATGAGAAGGATCGCCGTAGACAGCCCGGCCGGCGACTCCCCTTTGACCAGAAGAACGGTGTAGAGGGTCACCGTCATGAGAAGCACATTCATCCCCAGCACCAGGAGCAGGCCGATGTACTTCCCCGCCACGAACTGCCAGCGCCGGACCGGGTTGGCCAATAACGTGTAGATTGTCCGCTTTTCAATCTCCTTGAACACCAGGGAAACGCCGACGAAGACCGCCGTGAGGACGCCGAACACCGAGATGGCCGAGAGCCCCACATCCTTGATGATCTTGGCCTCGTCACCGACGGTCAGAAGGGAGAGCAGCCGGGAAACAAGAATCAGGAGGATCGAGAAGACGAGGATCAGGTAGAGAATGCGGTCCCGCACCGCCTCCCGAAACGTGTTCAGGCCGATGGCGACGATCGCCGCGGCCACCGGCACGGCCGGCCTGTCGTTCGTCGGCTCCATCATACGCCGGCCTCCTGATCGGTTCGCGCCGGTTCCTTTCCGACTTCCTGGAGGAACCGGTCTTCCAGGGTCTCCCGCCGGGGCCAGACGGAAACCACCTGGGAACCGCCCGCCTGGACACCTGCCAGGAGACGCCCCAAAGCGTCTACGTCCGGGAGGCGGAGCAGCGATTTATCCCCGGCGGTGGAGACCACCGCTTCCCGCCAATCTCCAGGCACCGGCCCCCGGATCGACACTTCGAACCACCGGGGCCGGGAATGAACCATTTCATCCAGGGAACCGAGGTGACGCAGCCGCCCGTCCACCACGATCCCGACCCTCTGGCAGATCGATTCCGCGTCCTGGAGAATATGGCTGGAGAAGAAAACAGTCTTCCCCGACTCCCGCAGAGAGAGGATCAGGTCTCTCACTTCCCGCCTGCCTACCGGGTCCAGGCCCGACATCGGCTCATCCAGGATCACCAGGTCCGGATCGTGGAGAATCGCCTGGGCCAGGCCGAGGCGCTGCACCATCCCTTTGGAAAACTTCCGAAGCGCCAACCGTTCCTTCCCGGCCAGGCCGACTTTCTCGATGGTCTCTTCCACCCTTCGGCGCCGTGTACTCCTGTCCAGGCCGTGGAGTCTTCCGTAGAAATCCAGGAACTCCCTGGCGGTCAGGTAATCGTAGAAGTAGGGGTTCTCCGGCAGGAAGCCGATCCGCGCCCGGGCGGATACCTTGGACGGAGCTTCACCGAACAGGCGCACCGAACCCCGGTCCGGCCGGAGAAGGCCCAGGACCATCTTCAAGGTGGTGGTCTTCCCGGCGCCGTTCGGCCCTAAAAGCCCGAAGATCTCCCCGGGCAGGACTTTCAGGTTGAGCCTGGAAACGGCGACCTTCCTTCCGATCCCAAGGTGCCCTTTGAAACTCTTGACCACCCCGTTCAGTTCGATGACCGGTTCCGTTCGCATCCCTTCCCTTTCATTCCCAAGGGTCATCAAAGGAGATTTAATTCATTCTAGTAAGAGATGCAAGGTCAGGACCGGATCTTACCGGCGGTCTCCAGCCCGTCCAGGAGCGCCCGTTCCATGTAGGAGTAGGACCAGGCCCCGTACCGGCCGATCAAGTGAACGCCCTGCCGTTCCAGGGACGGGACCAGGCGGGAGAGAGCCTCCTGCCGGGCGCGGTCGAAAATCACGTACCCCGGATCGACCCGGATCAGGTCCCGGACCAGGATTCGGTCTCCCTTCCCCAGGATTCCCGCAGTCCGCAGACCTCTTTCCGCACTCTCCATCAATCGTTCCGGATCCCAGGGCTCTTCCGGTTTCAACCCGATTTCCACATACATGGACGAGGTTCCCGGCGGCGCGACCCGGTCGGAAAAAGCGGTGGGGAAGCCTACCCGGTAAAACGGAACATCGTCGTCCGGGAAATAGATCCAGTGAGCTCCCCCCCCCAGGCCGGGCCGGTCGACTCCCAGGTTCAGACAGGCGACCACCGAAGCGGACAGACCGGCGCCCAGCTGTTCCCGTTCCTCCCGCCGGCCTTTCAGCATGCCTAGAAAGGCGGGGAGCGGAGCGGTCACCACCAGTTGGTCGAACCGGATCTCTTCCTCCCCGGCCACGGTGACGGTCCGGGCCTCCAGGTCCACACCGGTCACCGGCGCGTCGCACCGCAACGAGGTCATCCTTCCGGCCATCGCCTCGGGCAATACGCCGATTCCCCCGCTGGAAGGGTAGAGAAACGAGGCGTTGTACCCCATTCCGGTGTTCGGAACACCGATGGCGCCCCGGACCACCTCTTCCAGGTTCGGACGGGGAACCGCCCAGGAAACCCAATCAGCGGTCATCTCCGCCGGTTCCCGGCGGAACAGCTTCCGGTTGTACGGGAACATAAACCCTTCGCAGATCCCCTCTCCGAACACCGCCAGGGCCCACTCTTCGAAAGAAGCCGCCGGGTCATCCGGAATCTTCCTGCTCATCGCCTCCACGAAGCCGGTTACGCACCGGACGACGAACTCGGGAGGAAGACCATGCAGGTTCGCCTGGTAGGGGAACGGGAGGGTCGCGCCCCGGGTCCGGATCTCCGCCTTCCGTTCGATGGTGACGAACGTATCGGGGAGAAGATCTTTCACCAGCGCTTCGGCCCGGGGATCCCGGAGATGCAGCAGGTGCCCGGTCACGTCGAAAACGAACCCGTCCAGCGTCCTGGATCGACAGAGTCCGCCGGGAGCGGAATCGGCTTCCAGGACCACGTGAGGCGTTTTCCCCAGGTGGAGGGCGGTGGACATTCCGGCCAAGCCGCCTCCTATAATCACGATCATTTCGATCCCGCCTCCCTCATTTCCGCTCTCCCCGGCGCCGCTACAGACTCATATCGATCCGCTTGATCAGGGCCGCCGCCACCAACCCGGCGAACACCAGGGAGATGAGAATCATCCAGGCTTCCCGCCGGGCGCTCAGGCTCATGGCAATGGCGGCCGCTCCCAGCAGGGCGGTGACCCCCCAGGAGAGGCATACGGTCTGCCGGGTGGAAAAACGCCACTTGCGCAGGCGAAGGGCCACATGATCCGGGCTCCCGAGCATCACGGGCAGCCCCCGGCGATAGCGGATGTACATGACGAACAGCATGTCGAACAAGGGAACTCCCAGGATGATCGCAGGCGAGAGGGCCGCGACCAGGTTCCGGTCGGTATAGGCGTTGTTCAACGCAAGCGCACCCAGGAGCATTCCGATGAACATGGAACCGCTGTCCCCCATGTAGATCCGGGCCGGAGCGAAATTTTCCTTCAGAAATCCGGCGCAGGCCCCGGCGAGAGCGGCCAGAATGGTGGCGGCGGTGAACAGGCCGTTCCGGTCGGCGATCACCAGGAGCGCCAGGGCGGCCACCGCCGCCGTCCCCGCGGACAGGCCGTCCATGATGTCGATCAGGTTGAAAGCGTTTGTCACCGACAGCAGCCAGAGCGCCGAAACCGGGACAGCCACCCACCATGGAATCACTACCAGGCGGATCAGGATCCCCGACTTGAAAAGAATCACCACGCCGACCAGTTGCCCCGCCAGCTTGGTCCAGGGGCCGAGTTGCCCCAGGTCATCCACCAGGCCGATCACCACCATGATGGAACCGGCCAGCAAGACGCCGAGAACCGCTCCGTCGAACTCCAGGGTGCCGGCCAGGGCCAGGAGGAACGCCAGGTAGATCGAGAGGCCGCCCAGGTACGGAACCGGCTCTTTCTGGGTTTTGAGCGCGCTGTCCGGCGCGTCCACGATGCCGAAACGGAGTGCGGCCTTCCTGAAGCGTGGAGTCAGGCCGAGGGAAAAGATCAGCGCCAGCCCGAAGGCGAGCAGGTACGTCAGCCAGGGGCTCAATTCCAGCGTTCTCCTTCCCCACCCGCCGTCCCTGGGGTGGAGACACTTATACCAGATTTCCAGTCAGGATCGACGCGCAGAAGCAACCGGGCCATCTTGCCGGAATCGGCCGAGCCGGCGTATTCCTTTTCCAGCCGGCTTGCCTCCCGGCGGAGGCGGGCGATCTCCCGATCGGCGGAGTTCCCCGGGAGCCGGGCCAGGGCCGCCGCCTTGAGAATCCTGGGCGTGACCGCGTTCGGCTCCAAGGCCAGGACCCGGTCCGCCGCCGCTGCCGCGCCGGCCGGATCGGAAACCCCCAGGAGAAACTCGGCGGCTTCCAGCGGAACGAGAGGACGATAGGGAAGGAGGCGTTCGGCTTCCTGATACCATCGGCGGGCCCTCTCCCTGGAAGCCCGGTCCTGGAACAGCTTCCTGCAGCCTGCGGCCTCGATCCGGGCCATTCTGCGGGCCAGTTCGCCCGAGCGCGGATGGAGCCTCATTGCGGCCTCCCCTTCGGAGCGGGCGGCCAGGTAGCGGTCCAGGAGCGGCCGGTCCTTCTGCCGGAGGTATTCCTCGGCCAGTTGCATGTGAAACCGGGGCTGAAGCCGGTTCAGCCGGATCGCCGCCTGGAGCCGGGGAACCGCGTCGGCCCCCCTTGCAGTCCGGGCCAGCCCGTCCGCCAGCCAGGGGCCCACATCGCCCACCAGGAACAGGACTGCCAGAACCCCGGGGACCAGGAAGCGAAAAATCGGAACGGAAGCAGGTTTCTCCTTGGCCGGGGCCGGTGTTCCGGAAGCCGTCGAGCCGGCCGCCAGGACTCCCAGCAGGCCGGCGGCGGCCAGGTAAACGCCGGGACTATGGCTCAGATTCTGGAACATGCTTTGGACGAGAAGGGCCAGGAGAGCGGCCGACTCTCCTGTCGCCCCTACCGGAGGCTCCCCCTCCTCCCGGCGGGAGCGGAGCCCCTTGAGGAAGCCGACGGCGGCGGCCAGGACGCAAACCAGGCCCACAACGCCGAACTCGGCCGGAAGTCGCAACCAGTCGGAGTGGGACTGGTCGAATCGGTGGTCATAATTCAAAGGCGGTTCGTTGTCCGGAAACTGGTAGTTCTCCGCCGCCCAGTCAAACTGGCCCGGCCCGACACCGAGCCAGGGATGGTCCAGGATCATGCCGCCGGTCCCCTTCCAGATGGAGACACGCTGAAAGGCGAACCGGTCCGGTCCCTGGAATCGGACCACCAGAGCCCCGGATACGACCAGGAGCAAAAGGAGACCGACAACGGCCACGGCCTGTCTTTCCCGTCGATTCATCGATCTCCAGGCTCGAGAAAGAAGGTAGACGCCCCCGGCGGCGAGACCGGCCAGCGCCCCCCTGGAACCGGAGAGTACGATCCCGGCGAAGAGTACGGCTCCCGCGGCTCCCCTCTTCCATAATCCGGTCCCGGACGCCGCCGGCCGGCTCCTTTCGCCGGCCAGGAGGAGAAGGACCACCACCAACCAGGCCGCCAGGTGGTTCGGGTTGAAAAACGTGCCCGGTGAACGCCACTCGCCCAGGAAGACCCTCCGGACGATGGCGTAGCCGGACTCCAGAACCCCGCCCCCCACAAGCACCTTGAATAACACCGTTCGGAACCCCAGGCCGTAACGGTACGACAGCCAGGCGACGGCCGAGAACAGGGCGATCTCCTGCAGGCAGAGGAACGCGGCATACCCGTAGGAAGCCGACGCCGCTCCGACCAGCGCCACCGCTCCGAAACCGAGGAACGGGCCGGAAACCCGGGCCGGGAGACCGGCGGATCCAAACGGGAGAACCGATTCCCACGCCATCAGCACGATGACCAGCCCATGGACCGCGAGGACCGCCAGAGGATCGGTCCCCCCGCTTCCCAGCACCGCCGCGAGGAGGGTTCCGGCCAGGAGATACCACCGGATCTTATTCACCGGAAGCTCCTCTCCCCGCCGTCACCAGTTCCATCCGCCGGCGGTAATCGAAAGCTTCCTTTTGGAGATCCGATCGTCCCGGTCGAAGCCGTGAGACAGCCTCCAGGTCGAGGAGCGCGCCGGGAGCGTCTCCGCTCCCTCCCCGTATCACCCCCCGGAGATGCCGGGCCGCGGCATCCCACGGTGAAAGATGGACCGCTTTCTCCGCCGCTTCGGCGGCCTGTGGCAGGTCCCCGGTTTCCAGGAACAGCCTGGCCTGGAACCGCCGAGCGTCCACGTCCCAGGGCGCCCGCCGGACTGCCCGGCTCGCACCGGCCAGGGCGGCGGACCGGTTCCCGGAAGCGTACGCGTCCTGGGCCGCGTAGCGGGCGTTCCACGCGAGGCCGCTTCCGGCGCTGATCAGCGCCGCCCCTGCGACCGCCAGGAAGACGAGCACCGGCAGAACTCGGCCGGTAGCCCCTCCCACGTTACCGGATCCGGCTCGATCGTCCTTTCCGCCGGCCAGGAGGCCCGCCACCACCGCCATGATCCAGAGAAGGGAAGGCATGTACGCCGTATAGTCGGCCAGATTATGGATCGCGAAGGCGGCCAGGCCGACGGCGGCGCCGAACCGGCGGCTCCGTGGCGAAATACCCTCTTCAACCGTACGGACCAGCGGCCCGAGGAAGACCAGAAAAAAAAGGACCGCCAGGACCGAGCCCCCTGGAATGCCGAATTCGGCGGTCATCTCCAGGGGCAGGTTGTGGGCGTGCCGGGACTCGTTGTCCCCCTCCCTCCTGTACATCCCGTACGATTCGCCGTAACCTCCAGGCCCTACCCCGAACCAGGGATGGCCCCGGGTGATCTCCGCCGCGATCCGCATGTTCCCCATGCGCAACCGTAGCGGGTTGTTCCCGTGACGCCACTCCAGGAGCTCGGCCCCGCGGAGGGCGGCCACCCCGGCCAGAAGAGCGGCCAGGACCAGTCCGGCGGCCAGGACGGTTCCGGCCGCTCGCTTTCGGTCCGTTCGCCACCGGGCCAGGAGAAGCGCTCCGGCCAGGGCGCCGGCCAGGGCGAGGGAGGCGGTGGCCGAGGCGGCCGATACCAGGCCGCCGAACTGGACCAGGGCGGCGACCAGCAGCAGCCATCGGACACCTCGGCTGGTTTCGGAGAGGGCGGAACAGACGGTGATCATGATGGTGAGGGAGAGAAACGCTCCCAACGCGGCAGGGGTTGTGAACCCGGCGAACGCCCGGCCGTCCGCCAGCCGGTCCAGGATCTCCTGGCGGTACGCCACCCCTTCCGGCGAGCCGGCCAGTTTCTCCGCGATCCTGGCGAGCCCGCCGGCTCTTTGCCATATCCCGTAGAACGCCGCCCAGGTTCCCGAGGCGATCAGAACGGTTCCCGGCAGCCGGAAGGTGCGGAGCCTCCGCGAAAGCCGGGAGGCCGCCGTTCCGGCGGCCAGGGCCAGGAACCAGGTCGCCAGGGCCGGGATCGACCGGCCCGG
>CAZZIV010000009.1:0-28161 GCA_964654385.1 uncultured Acidobacteriota bacterium
TGCTTCATTCCCAGCTGCCAGGCTCTATGGCTCTCCACGAAGCCGAGCTCCGTGAGCTCGGCCAGCGTGTTGCGGACGCTCGCCGAGGAGAGGCTCTCGGCCAGCAGGTGCGAGACCGTCTTCGACCCGATGGGGGCGGCCTCGCCGATGAAGCCCTGGACCACGGCGCGCACGACCGAGCGGCAGCACGAACCGCGCGGCGGTCAGGTGCCCTGGGCAGCACGGTTTGCGGCGCCGGCGGCGGCGGCTGCATGACGGCGATGGCGGCCGAGGGCCGGGCCGCCGAACTGGCTGATGCGTGGAGGAAAGAACGGTTTCAGGTGCTGCCGGCCGCTCTCGGCGGGAAGGGGCTTACTGTACGGTGACCGGGATCGCCACCTCTTCCCGCATCATTGAGCAGTATCCGCTGGACGCTACGCAGTAGTAGTACTTCAATTTGGCCGGAATGGTGAGGTCCCCTTTGCCGGCGTCTTTGTCCAGGTTCATTGGGAGGACGATCGGGTCCACGGTCTTGAAATAATTCTTGCCCTGCTTGTCCAACGGCGGGGGGGTCTTGTTCCCCACCCTGGTTTCGGCGGCGGCGACGGTGCCGTCGATCGCCGGAACCTTCAGGGAAATCATCGGGTACCGGTTGATCTTGTACCCGGAATTGGGAATCATTCTCACCGTAACCTCCACCGTGGCCCCTGGGTGGATCTCCGCCGGCTGGACGGTCACCTGCAGATCCACCGGGTCGTCGGTTTTATTCCCGGCCAGGGCGGATCCACCTGCCAGGAGCAGGCCGCAGAGAGCGATGAGAGAGAAAAAGTACTGGTTTCGGTTCTTTTGGCTGCACATGCGGTGCATTGTACGGGGTGCCCGCCCGCACCGCAAACTCCCAGGCGCCGTCGATGCGGACGGCTGGGCCGCCCCATCGTGGACTTTTTATTGCTAGGCGGAGCGGTTCGGCGTAAAATTCAAGCGGTTCGGCAGGCGATTCTCGCCCCGAACGGTCTAACGATGAACGGTTCATGGGGAAATAGAAGATGAAAACCTGGAAGTCTGCGGTTCTCCTCGGTGCTCTGGCCTGTTTCGTCTCGCTGCCGGTGTTCGCCGAAGAGATCGTCTATTTCACGAGCGGTTCCAGAATGGTGATCCAGAACCACAAGGTGCTGGACGGAATGATTCACGTCGACCTGGGAAAAGGCTCGAGCATGGCTTTCCCGGTGACCATGGTGGAGAAGGTGACCTACGCCGGCAAGGCGGTGTTCGATCTTTCCTCCTATGACGGCACGGCCAATATCGCCACTTCCGGCAATCGCGGTTCCCGGGGCGCCCGTACCGCCTTCGCGTCGCCGGATCGATCCTATCATTCCTACGCCAGGAACCGGAGCCGCCGGGCGACCGGCGACGGGGCGGCGGCTGCGGCCAAAGCCCTGGACGATCTTCTGTTGGGGCGGACCGCCGGGGGACACGCGGCGCCGGCCGATTTCCAGCGCCCGCTGGCGAACCATGTGAACCGGGCGGCCCGACAGATGACCGTTGCCGGGGATAAGCGGATCTTTGGCCGCACCGCTGCGGCCGCTTCCCGGACTCCGACCGGCCGGTCCGCTCAAACTGCGACCACTCCAGGAGGGGAGAAAATCCTGTTCGGAGAGCCGCAGAACCAGCGGAAGGTTCTCCATGGCGTCGAGGTCTACGGCATGGAAGAGAACTCCGCTGTAAGGAAGGCCTGGATCGGTCAGGGCGGCCGGCGGAAGGAAAGCAATTACACCCAGAATACGGTGGTGGAAGGCGACGACTAGCCTTGAATCTCGTCCTGGGCCTGACCGGCCCCAACGCGGCAGGCAAGGGTGAACTCGCCGCCTATCTTTCGGAACAGGGTTTCCAGGTTCATTCTCTCTCGGATATCGTACGGGAAGCAGCGGCCGCGGAAGGGCTGCCGCCAGAGAGGGAACACCTGATCCGGATCGGCAACCGGCTCCGCCGGGAAGGCGGCGCAGGCGTTCTGGCTTCCAGGATGCTGGACCGGCTGGGGAGCCGGGACGTGGTGGATTCGATCCGGAACCCGGCGGAAGTGGAAGTTCTTCGTTCCCTTCCTCGTTTCGTCCTGGTCGGGGTGGACGCTCCGGTCAAGGTCCGGTTCCGGCGCTCTCTCGGCCGGGCGAGGCCGGGCGATCCGAAGACCCTGGAGGAGTTCCAGGCCCGGGAGAAGCAGGAAAACACAGCCGATCCCAACAGCCAGCGGTTGGCCGCCACCTTCGCCCTGGCCGATCACGTGGTGATGAACGACGGGGAACTGGAACCTTTCCACCAGGCGATCGATTCTCTCCTCGATGCTTTGTTCCGTGTCCAGGGGGCCTGATACCGTTCGTTGACCGTTTCCGGCCGTTTCAGTACAGTACCCTCTTCAGAGCCACCGGGACGGTGCAGGGAGAGGAGTGCCTGCTGATGGAAGAGGCGATTCATCCGAAGTCACCAACGGAAAGCGTTTCGGAGGAGCGATCCGCCGGGAAGGAATCGATGGGCGAGAATAGAAGCATCCTGGATCAGGTGAACCTCCCGCACGACCTCAACCAACTGAACGAGGAAGAACTGGGTCGGCTCTGTGACGAACTCCGGGAATTCATCATCGACGTGGTCAGCACCAAGGGCGGCCACCTGGGCGCCAGCCTGGGCGTGGTGGAACTGACCGTGGCGCTTTGCAGGAGCCTGAATCTTCCGGAAGACCGGGTGGTCTTCGACACCGGGCACCAGGCGTACGTCTGGAAGGTGCTGACCGGCCGGAAGGAAAAGCTTTGGGGCATCCGGCAATACGAGGGGATTTCCGGCTTCCTGAAGCGGACCGAAAGCGAATACGACGCCTTCGGCGCCGGACATGCCTCCACCTCGATCTCCGCGGCCCTCGGTCTGGCGACCGCCCGGGATCTCGCGGGAGAGAACCGGAAAGTAGTGGCGATTATCGGGGACGGCGCCCTGACCGGAGGGATGGCCTACGAGGCCCTCAACAATGCCGGGCAGTCCGGAGGCAACCTGCTGGTGGTTCTCAACGACAACGGCATGTCGATCGCCCCGAACGTGGGCGCCCTCTCCCAGTACCTGACCAGCATCACAATGAACTCCACCCTGATGCGGCTTCGGGACGATGTGGTCTCTCTCGTAAGGAAAATGCCCGCCGGGGAAATGGTCGGAGAAATGGCCCGCCGGATGGAATCCGGCCTGAAAAGCGCGTTCGTTCCCAGCGGCCTTTTCGAGGCGTTGGGATTCAGTTACTTCGGCCCTGTGGACGGTCACGATCTGAACGGGCTCTTGGAAATCCTGCCCCGGATCCTGGCCCGGTCCGGCCCGGTTCTGCTCCACGTTCATACGAAGAAAGGGAAGGGGCTCGCCCCCGCCGAAAAAGACGACGAAGGGTTCCACGGGGTGGTGCCGTTCGACAAGGCGACCGGGAAAATGGCGAAATCCTCTTCTTCCGGCGCTCCTTCCTACACGGCGGTATTCGGCGACACCATGGTGGAAGCGGCGAAGGAGTTTCCGAAGCTCGCGGCGATCACCGCCGCAATGCCGACCGGCACCGGCCTGAACCCGTTCAAAGCCAAATACCCGGACCGTTTCTTCGATGTGGGGATCGCCGAGGGACACGCGGTCTGCTTCGCCGCCGGGTTGGCCTGCGAGGGATACCGTCCGGTGGTAGCGGTGTATTCCACCTTCATGCAGAGAGCGTTCGATCAGGTCGTTCATGACGTGGCATTGCAGAACCTGCCGGTGATCTTCGCGCTGGACAGGGGCGGCCTGGTGGGAGCCGATGGGCCGACCCATCACGGCGTCCTGGACCTATCCTTCCTGCGGACGGTACCGAACCTGGTGGTGGCCGCTCCGAGAGACGGCAACGAGCTGAGGGACCTGTTGTGGACGGCGATCCGGTACGAGAAGGGGCCGTTCGCCTTCCGTTACCCGAGAGGACAGGCTCCGGCGGGCTGGGATCCGAAGCGACCCCCGGCGGTTCTCGATATCGGTTCCTGGGACATCGTCCAGGAAGGGGCCGGCGTGGCGATCCTGGCGGTGGGGTCGATGGTGGAGGAATCCCTGGCCGCCGCCGAGCGGCTGGCGGTAAGAGGGATCCGGCCCACCGTCGTGAACGCGCGGTTCGTGAAACCGATGGATGAAACGATGCTCCGCCGGCTGCGCGAAACACACCCGCTCCTGGTGACGGCGGAGGAGAACAGCGCGATCGGCGGGTTCGGTTCCGGCGTCGCCTCGTTCCTGGAGGAAGCAGGCGAAACCGGCGGCCGGATCCTTCGGCTGGCGTTGCCGGATCGTTTCGTCCCCCACGGAGCGCGGGAGCAGCTGCTGGACGAGACCGGGCTTTCCGCAGAGCATATCGAGTCCCGGATTCTGCAAAACATGTCTCGGTAGACCGAAACAGGAGAGATCGATGCGTATAAGCACCAGTCGAAAAGCAATGGCGGATCTGAAGGCGGACCTGGTCGCCTGCTTCGCCTTCGAAGGGGAGGCCGCCCCGTCGGGTGTCGCCGACCCCCGGCTTCGAAACGAACTTGCCGCTGAGATGAAGGCGGAAAAGTTCCGAGCCCATCCCGGGGATCTTCTCCGGTGGAACACCAACGGCTCCTTCGGATCCCGGCGATTCCTGGTGGTGGGGATGGGGAAGAAGGGAGAACGGTTTCATGAGGCGTTGCGGGCCGGATGCGCCGCCGCCTCCCGGGCCGCCTCCAGGATCCACTGTAAGTCCATGGCGATTCGGCTCCCGAAAGGCGGTTCGAAGGACCCTGTGGAGGATGTTCGCTCGGCGGTCGAAGGGGCGCTTTTTGGTGCCTACCACTTCGATCGGTACCTGACCGATCCGGAGAGAAAACCGATCCATCTGGTCCGGGCCGAAATCGCCTCGGGGATCCCTCCCGCGAAGGCCCGGAAGGGAGCGGCCCTGGGAAGGGTGGCCGCCCGGGCGGTCTGTTTCGCGAGGGATCTGGTGAATGATCCTCCCAGCCGGATGAACCCGGTGGCCATGGCCCGTGCCGTCGCCGCCGAGGGCCGCCGGAACGGCCTGGTGGTGAAAGTTTCCACCCGGAAGGAAATCGAGAAGCTCGGTTTCAAGTCGATGCTCTCGGTGGCCCGGGGCTCCAAGGCCGAACCTCGGTTCGTACATATGACCTGGAAGCCGGCGAAAGGGCGATCGAATGGAAAGAAGATCGTTCTGGTCGGCAAAGGAGTCACGTTCGATTCCGGCGGTCTGAACCTGAAGCCGGCCGGCGGCATGCTCACGATGAAGAGCGATATGGGCGGCGCGGCGGCGGTGACCGGCGCCATGACCGCGTTGAAGGAATCGGGTTGTAAGACGGAGGTCCACGGGCTGATCGGCCTGGTGGAGAACATGGCCAACGGCGACGCGTACAAGCCGGGAGACATTTTGGACACCTACGCGGGGAAAACCGTCGAGGTCGGAAACACCGACGCCGAGGGCCGCCTGGTGCTTTGCGACATGCTGGCCTGGGCTTCCAGGACCTTGAAGCCGACCGCCGTCGTCGACCTGGCCACGTTGACCGGCGCCTGCGTCGTCGCGTTGGGACTGCTGGCCACCGGCCTGTTCACCCGACACGCCCCGTTGCGGCAGGCTCTCCTGGACGCGGCGGAACAAGGCGGGGAAAAAGTCTGGCCGATGCCGATGTACGAAGAATACCTGGATCCGCTTCAGAAAGGTCCCGCCGACCTGATCAACGTCGGCGAGCGTTGGGGAGGGGCGATCTCGGCCGCGCTCTTCCTGGGAGAATTTCTCCCCCGGGATCTGCCCTGGGCCCACCTGGATATCGCCGGTCCGGCATTCTGTGAAAAGGCGACGGCGGAAACGCCGCTGGGCGGAACCGGCGCCGGAGTGCGGACGTTGATCCGGTGGCTCGAAAGGATGTAGGTGGGAAACGATCATCCTCACGCCCTGCGGGACTGGCATGGAAACCTGGCGGTATTGACCGTATCGGACACCCGCACCGAGGCGGAGGACCGCTCCGGCGCAGCGATTCTCTCTCTCCTGGAGCGGGAAGGGCATTCCCGGTTCGATTACCGGATCCTGCCGGACGAGCCGGAGGATGTACGCCTGCAGGTGGCCGCCTGGATCGAGGATGAACGCTGCGACGGCGTTTTGGTGAACGGTGGAACCGGGATCGCTCCACGGGATTCGACCTATGAAGCGATCGCCGGGCTCCTGGATCGCCGCCTGGACGGGTTCGGCGAACTGTTCCGGTTCCTCTCCTGGGAAGAGATCGGAAGCCGGGCGATGCTCAGCCGGGCGGTGGGCGGTGTCGCCTCGGGTACCATGGTCTTCTCCATGCCGGGGGCGACCGCCGCGGTCCGGTTGGCGATGGAGAGGCTAATCCTGCCCCAACTGGCCCACTTGGCCGGGGAACTGGCGAAAAGCTGATCTAGTGTCGGTCAGTTTTGGAACTGGTCCGGTTTCGGGACGGGCGCTTCCCGGATCACGCCATGCTTGGATTCGTATTTGAGCAGGTTGTCGCTCAGCGCCCGGATCATCCGTTTCAGGTGGCCCGGGCTGACGATAACACGGGCGTTCACCACCCCTTCCGGAGGAAACAGGTTTACGAAATCCAGGAGAAACTCCTCGCCGGTATGCGACACCACCATCTGGTTCGCGTAGACGCCGCCGAGGTTTCTTTCGGGAATTTTCACCGGGAGCTCTCGCCGGTTGGTAACTGGGATTTCCTTCTTTTTCTCGTCCATCGGCGGGTCTCCGTGGGGTCGTTTCAGGTGTGGACACCGTCCAAGGCGGCCGGGACATCCGGGTAAACCGCAAAGACGGAGTCGAAGCCGATCATCTGGAAGACTTCGGAGATCGCCCGGTTCATGCCGGCCAGGACCATCTCCCCGCCGTTCTCGTGGACCTGCTTCTGCAGGGCAAGGAGGACGCCCATTCCCGCGGAATCAAAAAAATCGACCAGGGTCGCATCGAAAATCACGGTCCGGGCGTCGCCGATCGATTCCAGGCTCCGGCGCTTGAATTCCTCCGCGTTTCCCAGGTCGATTTCGATCGGCGCGTCCATGGAAAGAACCAGGCAACCATTGATCGTGTGGGAATTTACATCCATGCCTCCTTATATCCCGAAGACCGAGCCGCCGTCAACCGCTCCGTCCGGTCGCCGGCGGGTCGATTGACAACCGGCGGCCGGTTCTTTACCTTGATCGTATCTCTTCAGGGACGACGAGAGGAGACAAGGAAAGGATGGACCCATGATCACTTTGACGGATAAAGCCGTGAGCAAGGTAAAAGAATTAATGGTCGGCGAAGGCAAGGAAGGATACGGCCTCCGGGTCGCGATCAAAGGCGGAGGATGCTCCGGGTTCCAGTACGGGCTGGTGTTCGAGGAATCGCCCGGCGAGAAAGACAAGGTCCTGGAAGTGAACGGACTGAAGGTCTTCCTGGACGATATGTCCCAACTCTACCTGAACGACACCAGCATCGATTACGTGGAAAGCCTGGAAGGTTCCGGCTTCAAGATCGAGAATCCGCAGGCCACCGGTTCGTGCAGTTGCGGCCAGAGCTTTTCCGTCTGACTTGACCCCTTCCCGCCCCTTCGGTAATCTGGCTTCATGCAGGAGACGGACACGGAAACCGGCCTCGCAGCCTGGGCTCAGCACTCGGCCGACACGCGGGGGCGCCGTTTTCAAGAGCCGGAACACTCCTATCGAACGCCGTACAAACGGGATCGGGACCGGGTCATCCACAGCCGCGCCTTCCGGCGCCTGGAATACAAGACCCAGGTCTTCGTCAATCACGAAGGGGATCACTACCGGACCCGGCTGACCCACAGTATCGAGGTCAGCCAGATCGGCCGGACCGTGGCGGCGGCTCTCCGCCTGAACGTGGACCTGGTGGAATCGTTGGCCCTCTCCCACGACCTGGGCCATCCGCCCTTCGGCCACCTGGGTGAAGAAGTGCTGAACCGGATGATGGCCGACGAGGGGGGGTTCAACCACAACAAGCAGACCCTCCGCGTGGTGGAACTCCTGGAAGACCGCTATCCCGGTTTCCCCGGGTTGAACCTGACCTGGGAGGTCCGGGAAGGGATCGCCAAGCATTCAGGGCCGATCCGGCCGGGGGACGCGGAGGAAATGGGAGAATACGATCCGGACCGGCAGCCTCCCCTGGAGGCGCAGATGCTCGACCTGGTGGACGAGATCGCCTACAACCACCACGACATCGACGACGGTCTCGGTTCCGGACTCCTGGACGCGGACGCTCTGGCGGAGGCGGTTCCGCTCTTCGGCGAGCCGCTTCGGCAGGCGAGGGGAAACTGGCCGGGCGCCACGCCGAAACAGGTGATCCACGAGGCGCTCCGCGGGTTGATCAACACGCTGGTTTCGGACCTGATTGCGACTACCGGCACGACCCTGCGCCGGGCCGGGGTGGAGCGGATCGAGGAGATACGTGGCGCCGATCGCTGGTACGTCGGCCTGTCCGCCCCGGTCGCCGATGGGAACGCCCGCCTGAAAGCTTACCTCCGAGAGCATCTCTACCGGCACCAGCGGATCGAACGGATGAAGGACAAGGCGGCGCGGATTCTCGCCGCCCTCTGCGAGCGGTACCTGGAGAACCGGAGACTGCTGCCCGCCGATTGCCTGCAGCGGGCCGAAACCGAAGGCCTGCACCGTGCCGTGGCCGATTACGTGGCGGGGATGACCGACCGGTATGCCACCGAGGAATACCTGCGCCTCTTCGATCCTGAGACGAGGGTGTGATGCGTGGAGTGAGGATCCGAGAACACGGCGGCGTGGATCGTCTGCTTCTCGAGGAATTGCCGGTCCCCGAGCCGGTGGGCGGCCAGGTCCGTGTGCAGGTTCGGGCGGTCGGCGTCAATCATCTGGATGTCTGGGTTCGGAGAGGGGTGCCGGGACACACCTTCCCTCTCCCGATCATTCCCGGCTGCGACATCACCGGCGTGGTGGAGAAAGTGGGTGATGGAGTGACCGGCTTTTCCGAAGGAGACCCTGTGGTGGTCGCTCCCGGGTTCTCCTGCGGGCGGTGCCGGCCCTGCCGGAGCGGGAACGATCCGCTCTGCCGGAGATACGGCATCCTGGGGGAATCGGCGGACGGCGGGTGCGTGGAGTACGTTCTCCAGAAGCCGGAAAGTCTTTTCCCGATGCCGGACGGTTTATCCTTCGAGTCGGCGGCGGCCATGCCCCTGGTCTTTCTGACCGCCTGGCACATGCTGGTGGCCCGGGCCCGGATCCGGCCCGGCGAACGAGTGTTGATCCACGCAGCCGGATCGGGCGTGTCTTCGGCGGCGATTCAGATCGCCGTCCTGTGGGGCGCCAGGGTGTTTGCCACCGCCGGAACCGACGAGAAGTGCGCGCTGGCCCGGGAGTTGGGAGCGGAAGAGACGGTCAATTACAACCAGGCCGATTTCGTCGCCGGGGTTCGATCCTGGAGCGGCCGGGCCGGGGTGCAGGTGGCGCTGGATCATGTGGGAAGCTCGACCTTCGGCCCGACCCTTCGCTGCCTGGCCAAGGGGGGGCGCTACGTCACCTGCGGAGCGACCTCCGGTTTTGAGATGAACACCGATTTCCGGCTTGTTTTCTTCAAGGGGCTCTCGATCCTGGGTTCGACCATGGGGGCGAGCCACGAATTGCAGACGGTCCTGGAACTGGCCGGGGAAGGGAAGCTTCGGCCGGTCCTGGAACGGACCCTCCCCCTGGAGAGCGTGGCGGAGGCACACACCCATCTGGAGAGCAGGAAAGCCCTGGGGAAAACCGTGCTGAAAGTCGGTTCGATCTGACCGATTTTGTTCCCGTTATGATAATGTAGTTCGCTGAATATCCCGGTGTCCGGGAGCGGAAGCGAGGTCCATGTCCAAGAGAATCCTGATCGTCGACGACGAACCGGATATCGTCGACCTGCTGAGCGAAATCCTCACCGCGGCCGGGTACGAGGTGGCGACCGCCCTGGACGCCGCAGGAGCGCTCGAGAGGATCAAGGATCAGATCTTCGATGCCGCCATCGTGGACTTCAACCTTCCCGATATGAACGGCGTCATGCTTCACAGGCAGATCCGGCAGATGGACGAAGAACTGGCCCATCGCACCCTTTTCACCTCCGGCCAGATGCAGACCGGACAGAATCTGGATTACTACTCCGCGTTCGGAGGCGGTTTCCTTTCCAAACCTTTTGAAGTGGAGGAGGTTCTCGGGGCGTTGGAGACCGCGATCCAGAGTTAGCAGGCTGAAAAACGGCGATAGGACATGAAATGTTCCCGCGATTCCTCGTCGTTCAACGCGAGCGGAGCATTTTCCCCAGGGCGATGTTCAGGGAGTTCTCCCTCGACAGGAACCGGAGGATCGGAGGTTTCCGGAACCCCATCTGCTTCAGCGCTTTCAGAATGCCCGGGTGCCGGGGCTGAAACCCAAGCCCCCTCATCAGGGCTCCATGGGCTTCCCGCAATTTCCCGGCGACGATCAAGGATCGGCCGTGGTTCAGGTGCAGATCGGCATTGTACCCCTCCCGGGCGATCGCCTCGCGGCAGAAGTAGACCCCTTCCCGAACGCGCTCCGAATACAGGGCCAGGCAGACCCCGTAGTACGACAGGTACCTCGGCTGAATCCCGGAGGTTCCGGATCGGCGCTCCAGTTCTATCGCCGCTTCGAACAAGGCGGTGGCTTCAAGGTAGCGGCCGGCGTGAAACGACTCCAGGCCCTTGTGGAAACTGGCTTCCGCTGCGTTGTTGAGCATTTACGCCCTCCGTCCCCCTTTCCTAATATGGAGAACGGCGCAGGAGAGATACCATAGTAAATATGGTGCCCGGAACTACAGGATCGTGATCCCGGTCAACTGTCGTAGCGAGAGACCAGTTCCTGGTTGACGGTGATTTCGTACTCCTTCCAGAGTTCGTTCAGAACGGTCTGCAGGTAGACTTCCCGTTTCTGTTTCAGCAGCTCCGATTCCAGATCGCTTTTCCCGGCCTCGAAGGCGACCGGATCGAACGGGGCCCGGTCGGTCACCTCGTAGATCAACGCCCCGGCCGGAACCGGAAGGACCCCTTTCGCGCCGGTGGCCACTTCGTCGCCGAAGAGAGCCGCCTGCAGCTTCGGCGTGTCTCCACCTGCTCCGGGCAGGACTACGGGGCCGGGTGTCAGATCGCCGGAATCCTGAACGTCCAGCCCCAGGGTTTTGGCGGCCTGGTCCACGCTCTTCCCCCTGCTGAACGCCTTTTCCGCGGCGGTGAGGGAGGCTTTCCGGAGCCGATCGTTCAGAATCGCCGAGCCGACTTTTTCCTTGACCTGCTCCAGGGGAGCGATTCCCGGAGGCTGCTCGTCCAACACAGCCAGGATCGCCATCCCTTTGGCCGTCCGGACCGGTTGGCTGACGCCTCCGATCGGCAGTTCGAACATCGCCTGCCGGAATTCGGGCGAGGGAGCCAGGTCGGAAAGAGGATCATCGGCGGTCGCCTGGAACTCTTTGATCTCCAGGCCGGCCGCTTCGGCGGCGGCGGCGAACTGTTCCGGAGAATCGGCGCCGGCGCGAAGCTGTTCCGCCTTGGCGCGAACCCTGTCCTCCGCGTCCTGGAGGGAGAGATTCCGACGGATATCTTCCTTGACGTCAGCCAGGGGTGCGACTCCCGCTTCTTTCCGGCCGGTGACCTGGATGATGTGGTAGCCGAACTGGGTTTCCACCAGGTCGGCCACCTGGCCTACCGGCGTTCGGAAGACGGCCTCTTCGAAGCTGGGGACCATCCTCCCTTTCCCGAAAAATCCCAGGTCTCCTCCTTTGGACGCCGAAGCTTTGTCGTCGGAAAGTTGCGGTGCCAGGTCGGCGATCGACTCTCCCGCCCGGATCCGGTCCAGGATGTTTTGAGCCAGGACCTGGATTTTCGATTTTTCCTCCGGCGTCGCGTTCGGAGCGACGGCCAGGAGGATGTGGCTTGCTCGCCGCTGCTCCTCGTTCCGGAAATTGTCCGAATTGGAATTGTAATAGGCTTCGATCTGTTCGTCGGTGACGTTGATATCGTCCAGGACGCTCTTCCGCTCCACGACCGCGTACCGGAAGGTGCGGCTGACTCCCTGCCGGTAGTCTTCCCGGTGGGCGTCATACCAAGCTTGGTAATCCTTGTCGGTGAGCCGCGTATCGGCCTTTTGCCGGGAACTGGGAACGACTACGTACCGGATCCGGGTCTTCACGTTCCGGGCTCGCCATTCGGCTTCGACCTCCTCCGGATAGACCTTCACCGCCTGGGTTACCAATTCGACCCATTTCCTGGTCATGATTTGGGCCGCGTAGGCCTGCTCCAGGGCTTCGGCGCCACCGGGAAAGCCTCGCTTGGCCAGGGAAAGGTACCGTTCTTTCCCGACGAATTTTCCGGTCTGGGGATCCTTCAGGCTCGGATCGTTCATGATCATATCGGCGATTTCCCGGTCCGACGCCTGGAAACCGAGCTTCCGGGCTTCATTCACCTGGATCTGCTCGTAGATCAACTGCCGGATCACGTTGGACCCGAGCCGGAGTTGCTCTTTGAGCTGATCGTACTGGTCGCCCAGGAGATTCCGGTAGTAATTGTCCTGGCTCCGAGTGGAATTGATGAAGGTCTGAGCGGGGATTTCCGTGTCATTGACCCGGGCCGCCCAATCTCCGCCGGCGCCGCCTCTCCCAAGATCCCGGAGGAATCCGGGGATCAGGTAGGCGGTCATCGAAATGGCGACGATGAGAAGCACCCACTTCAGGTGCTTCAGGTTATCCCGCATGACGTTCAGCATCGATCTCTCCCAAGGGGCGCGCGCACCGGCCGTCGACCTCCCCGCGGGAGTCAATCGACTTAAGTGCTTGAAAACCAGCAGTCTAGCCTAACCTGGAGACCCCTTCAACCGGGATTCGCCGAAAACCGTCATGAACTGCTAGCCACCGGGCGATTCAGGTGTTATGTTTCGAAAATCAGGGCAGGTTCGCAGGTTTTTCCTGCCTGATGGGAGATTTTCGCCTGATGGCGAACCAACGGCAGCGATCGTCCATCATCCTGGATTGGGTGAACGTCACCTACCGGACGGCGGGACTTTGGGCGGTCGCCGCGATCTTGCTCCTGGCGGCCGGCGGATGGTATTGGCATCACACGACCCAGGTCGCCCCCAGGCAACGGGCCTACGAGGCGATCCAGGCGGCCACGGAGCGCCTCAACGAGACCCGGGGCCTCAACTCCGGCGATTCCAAGGTACAGGAACTCAAAGCGAACGCCGAGACGATCCTGCGGGAGTCCGGGGTCGCCTATGACGCCGGCGATTGGGACCGGGCCCTCCAGACCGCCCTTCATTCGGAGACCTTGTCCCGAAAGGTCATCGACATGGTGAGAGGGGACGGTGAAAGTCCTACCCAGGTCCAGTTTCTGCATATCGAAGGGGACGTGAAGGTGAAGCGGGCGGGAGAATTTTCCTGGGAACCGGCGGATCCGAAAAAGGTTCTCAACGTGGGAGACCAGGTGAAGACCACGTCATCCGGTTCGGCCCAGCTGCTGTATTTCGACGGAACACGCTCCACCATTCATCCCGGTTCCCTGCTGGAGATCCGCCGGCTGTATGAAAACCCGGCCACCAAAGAGAGGCGCGTTTCCGAGCGGCTCGGCTGGGGCAGTCTCCATGTTTCCACCAAGCGTCAGAACGTACCCGGCTCGGAGCATGAAGTGTCCACCAGGGTGGCTTCGGCCCGCTCCGGCGAGGAGGGGGAGATCCGGGTCCAGTACGACAAGAAGAAGAAAAGCGCCCGTTTCGATTCTTTCGACAGCACCTGGAATATCCGCACCCAGGATCGGGAGAAATCGCTGGGAAGCGGCCAGACCGTGGAAGCGTTCGATGACGGCCAGTTGTCTCCGGTCAAGGATCTGCCCAAGGCGCCGCGTCTCCTCTCCCCGTCGGATCAGAAGCTGTTCACCTTCGAAGATCCATCCAGCGCGGAACTGACCCTCCGCTGGGAACCTGTGCCGGGGGTCCGGGAATACCGGCTTTCGGTCTCGCAGCGAAGCCTGTTTACCGACCCACTGTTCCAGGGGAATGTCCAGGAGACTTCCATCACCGTGGAAGGATTGGGGGAACGATCCTATTACTGGAAAGTGGAAGCGGTCATGCCCGACGGAGGCTATGGGCCGTCCAGCCCCGTGCGGAGATTCAAGGTCACCGGGCAGTCGGTACGGGACGACCAGGACCGGACGCCTCCGCGACTGGAGGTCACCGATTTTCTTCTTTCCGGACCGATGGTGATCATCAACGGTGTCACCGAGCCGGGGGCCACGCTCTGGATCGACAACGAAAAAGTGGATGTTTACGAGGATGGCACCTTCTACGCGGTGATCCGTCTACGGAAAGAAGGGGAGAACGTGGTGGAGTTCCTGGCGCAAGATGCGGCGGGGAACGAAAACCAGGTTCGGCGCCGGGCTTATTATGAATCTTATTAATAACATCGTGTTGCACTTATGCCTGTCGGTCATTAAGATTCCTACTTTGAATCATTTAGCGGATATCGGGTGAGCATGCGTTTTTCTCTCAAGTCAATCCTGTCCCTCTTTTCCAACGATCTGGCGATCGACCTCGGGACTGCCAATTCGCTGGTGTTCTGCAAGGGAAGAGGGATCATTGTCAGTGAGCCTTCGATCGTGGCGGTGAACCAGCGGAACGGCAAGGTTGAAGCGGTGGGGAGAGAGGCAAAAGAGATGCTCGGGAGGACTCCCGGGAATATCGTTGCCATCCGCCCGATGAAAGACGGCGTGATCGCCGATTTCGAACACACCGAAAAGATGCTCGACTACTTTATCAAAAAGGCGCACAACCGATCGATCGGGGTGCGGCCACGCATCGTGATCGGTGTCCCCAGCGAGATCACCCAGGTGGAAAAAAGAGCGGTACGCGATTCGGCCAACAAGGCGAAGGCGACCGAGGTGTTCCTGGTCGAGCAGGCGATGATGGCTGCGATCGGAGCCGGCCTGCCGATCAGCGAACCGACCGGGAATATGGTCGTGGACATCGGCGGGGGCACTACCGACGTAGCAGTGATTTCCATGGCCGGAATCGTCCATTCCCGATCGGTCCGGGTGGCCGGAAACGAAATGGACGAGGCGATCACCCAGTACATCAAGAGGAAATACAACCTTCTCATCGGCGAGCGGACCGCCGAATCCGTGAAAATGGAACTGGGCTCGGCGTTCCCGCTGGACGAGGAAATGACCATCGAAATCAAGGGCCGGGACCTGGTGGAAGGAGTGCCGAAGACGATCATCATTTCCGACGAGGAGATCCGGGAGGCCCTGGCCGAGCCGGTGGCGACGATCATCGAAGCGGTGCGCATCGCCCTGGAGAGAACGCCGCCGGAGCTGTCCGCCGATATCGTGGATCGGGGAATCGTCCTGACCGGCGGCGGAGCCCTTCTCAAAAACCTGGACAAGCGGCTCCGGGAGGAGACCGGTCTTCCGGTCTCCATCGCCGACGATCCTCTCACATCGGTGGTGATGGGTACCGGCAGGGCTCTGGGAGATTTCGACCTTCTCAGGAAAGTCGCCCTGGAGTGATCGGGCCGCCGGGAAAGCCGCCCAGGAATGACTTATGACGAGCCGGACCCCTGCCAGAGGAAACTCGGTCTTCCTGCTGATTCTGCTCGTGCTCCATCTTCTCGTCATGTCCGGGTCCGCCAGGGGCCGGGACGGTGTGTCACGACTGGAATCGGTCGGGATCCAGGTCACCTCCCCGGTGGTGCACGGCGCGAGTTGGGTCGGCTCCCGGATCCGGGATTTTTTCCTGGAGATCCGTGGAACCTGGATCGCCCGGCGGGAAAACGCCCGTCTCCGGGAGGATGTGGCGGAACTTCTGGAGGACAATTCCAGGCTGCGGGAGTACGGAGAACAGAACAAACGCCTGCGGGCGCTCCTTACCATGCGGGACGGGTTCGATCTGGCATCGGTGGGAGCCTCGGTGGTGGCCGCCGAACTCACCCTCGAGTCCCGGCTGGTCGTGATCAACCGGGGGAGTCGCGCCGGAGTCAGGAACGGCCAGGGCATCCTTGCGTGGGGGGGTGCGGTCGGCCGGGTGGTGGCGGTTTCCCCCGGCTATGCCAAGGTGCGGCTGCTCACCGATCCGAACAGCGGCGTCGCCGCTATCATCCAGCACAACCGGGTGGACGGTATCGTGCTCGGAAAAGGCCGTGAGAATCTGACCCTGGCGTACGTTTCCCGATTCGCGAATGTGGCCCTGGGAGACGAGGTAGTGACTTCCGGCCTGGACGGAATTTTCCCCCGGGGAGTCCCGATCGGTACCATTACGTTCGTGGGAACCGGAAACGAAGTCAGCAGGAAAATTCACGTAACCCCTGCGGTCCGAGCGGAGAGCCTGGAGGACGTCCTGGTTCTGACCGATCCGGCGGCGGGCGGGTTGCTGCCGTCCGCCAGGAGGGGGGGACAGTGACGGCGATCGGCGCCATTCTCTTCGTGTCGGTCTGCCTGGGAATCCAGGCGTTGTGCTCCGGCCTTTTCCCTGGATCGGACCGGTACGTCGACTTCCTGGTTCTCCCGGTGATCTGGTTCGCCGTTCAACGGTCTCAGCGCTCGGGTATGTTGACAGGAGCCGCGGCGGGGCTGGCCCAGGACGCCTGGTTCCGTTCGGTGATTTTCGGGATGAGCGGCTTTGAAAAAACTTTTTTGGGTTGGTTTTTGGGCGCTCTCTCCAGCCGCTTCGATCTCCAGGCTCCTGTGAGCCTGTTTCTGGCCGGGGCTCTTTTTACCGTCGCCCAGGATCTGCTGGGGAAAGGGCTGGAACTCCTTCTGCTTCCCGGGCAACAGGTGCAGCCGCCGGACTACCGGATGTGGGCGGTCCAGGCGGCGGTGAACGGCTTGCTTGTAATCCCGGCATTCCGCATAGTTAACCGTGTAGCGGGAAAACATGGACTATCGTGAGCGGTTCGAAATCAAGGAGTACCGGAACGAGCGGATGCTCGGCGGCAGGATCGGCCTGCTCCATGTAGGGGTGATCCTGGTCCTGGTGTTTTTCGTCATGAATTTCTGGTATCTCCAGGTGATCCAGGGAGATCACTATGCTGCGCTGGCGGAAAACAACCGGCTTCGCAAAGTATTGATGATGCCGGCCCGGGGAGCGGTGCTGGACCGGGACGGCCGGGTGATCGCTTCGACCCGGCCATCCCTGAACCTGGTGCTGACCCGGGAGATCCGGAAGAATCCCGAGCCGCAGCTCCACCGACTCTCGCCGCTGCTGCAGGTTCCGTTTGAAGAGTTGAATGAGCGGTACGATCGGATGCGGGGAAGGCCGCTCTACGAGCCGTTGATCTTGAAGGTCGACGTGGGGATGGATGTCCTGGCCAAGGTGGAATCCCACCGGGAACTGTTCCCCTCGGTGGAGGTGGTCCAGATCGCCAGGCGGCGGTATCCGGACGGGAGCCTCGCGGCCCATGCTCTCGGCTACGTGGGGGAAGTCAGCATCGCCCGTCTCAACAAGGACGGGGCCGGAAAGGGATTGGGACGGGGGGATATCGTCGGCAAAGCGGGGGTGGAAAAAGCCCTGGATCCGGTTCTTCGAGGGGAACGGGGCTACGAATACGTTTCGGTGAACAATCTCGGAAGGCGGATCGGTGAAGGGGACAAGGGGAAGCTGCCGGTCAATGGAAAGGAAGTCCGGTTGACCCTGGATATGGACCTCCAGAAAACGCTGGCGGAAGCGTTCGGCGAAGAGGTCGGAAGCGGAGTTTTCCTGGACGCGCGCACCGGTGAGATCCTGGCGATCGGTTCGTTCCCGGCCTACGATCCGAACCAGTTCGCCGATGGGATCAGCAGCGATTCCTGGAAGCGGATCCGGGATAACCCGGATCGGCCGATGCACAACCGGGCGATCGCCAGCTACTACGCTCCCGGTTCGACGTTCAAAGTTCTGGTGGCGATCGCGGGGCTGGAAACCGGAACGGTTACGCCGAAAGACCGGGTGTACTGCAACGGGTCGACGAAAATCTATGGACGGACCCGGCTCTGCTGGAAAAGAGGGGGGCACGGCTGGGTGAACCTTCGACAGGCGCTGGCCCATTCCTGCAACGTCTACTTCTACAAGCTCGGACAGAAGCTGGGAATCGAACCGATCCACAAATACGGCGCCATGTTCAACCTTGGGAGCCCGCGGGGGTTGGATATCCCCGGTGAAGCCGGCGGAGTCCTGCCGTCGGACGCCTGGAAACGAAAGAACCGGCATGAGCCGTGGTACCCGGGAGACACGATTTCGGTCGCCATCGGGCAGGGACTGCTGGCGGTGACGCCGTTGCAAATGGCCACCTTCATGGCCGGCGTGGCCACCGAAGGGGAACTCCCGTATCCGTTCCTGGTCCAGGGGGACCGGAGGGACCCGACCCGGCTGAACATCTCCCAGGAGACGTTCGACCTGATCCACCGGGCGCTCTCGGACGCGGTCACCGAGGGGACGGCCCGGTCGGCGGCCGTGGAGGGGCATACGGTCGCCGGCAAGACCGGGACGGCCCAGGTGTACAAAGCCTCGGCCGGCATCGACGCGGACCGGATGAACAAGGCGGAGAGAGATCATGCCTGGTTCGCCGGTTACGCTCCCGCCGCCGACCCGCGGATCGCCTTCGCCGTGGTGGTTGAGCATGGAGGCCACGGGGGGACCACGGCCGCTCCGATCGTCCGGAAGGTGTTGAAGACCTATTTCCGAAAAGAGCGGGAGCGAGGCGCCGGCGGCGCGCTCCGGGCCGCCGATCGGAGGCGCTCCGATGCGACGGCTTCTCGATAGTCTCGATATGCCGACGATCTTCGCTGTTCTCTGCCTCTGCGGAGTCGGTCTCGTCGCCATCGCCTCGGCCACCCTCAAGCAGCCCGGCCGGGAAGATCTCTGGAAGATGCAACTGGCCTGGCTGGCGATCGGGCTGGCCGGTGCCGCCGTGGTGGTTCTCGTCGACTACCATGTGTGGGCGGGAGTCGGACTGGTATTGCACGGGGTGGTGATCGGACTCCTGGTGACGGTTCTCTTTTTCGGCCGGAGTATCGGCGGGAACAAGTCCTGGCTGGGGGTCCGGCCGCTCCGCCCGCCGCCCTCCGGAATTGCGGAGTGGGAGCACTGGCTGGTCGTGGCCGCCTGCCCCGGCCCGCGCCACTAAGTCCCACTCGGATGGAAGGAAACCCTGGAACTGGGACTGCTGGTCGGGGTTCCGATGGGATTGATCGTGCTGCAGCCGGACCATGGGACCGCACTGATCTTCGTGCCGATTTTCCTGGCGGCGATCTGGCTGGGGGGCCTGCGCTGGAAGGTGATCGGGTGGGTGCTGGCCATCGGACTGGCGCTGGCGCCGGTCCTTTGGACCCAGCTCAGGCCGTACCAGAAAGACCGCATCCTCTCGGTTCTGGACCAGGAACGGGACCCGTCGGGGGTCGGATACCAGGTACGCCAGTCGAAAATCGCCGTCGGCTCCGGCGGAATGACCGGGAAAGGCCTCTTCCGCGGCACCCAGAGCCAGCTCAATTATCTGCCGGCGGAACACACCGATTTCATCCTCGCGGTGATCGCGGAGGAGCTGGGATTCCTGGGGGCCGGAGGTGTGCTGGCACTCTTCTATTTCCTTCTCTTCCGGGGGTTTGCCGGGGCGAGGTCCGCCCAGGACCGGCTGGGTACCTACCTGTGTCTCCTGGTGGTTTCCTGGATTTCCGGACAGCTGACCATCAACATCGGGATGGTCCTGGGACTCCTCCCGACCATCGGAGTTCCTCTTCCGCTGCTATCCTACGGAGGGTCGGCCCTGGTGACGACACTCTGCGGTGTCGGACTGATCGTCAATGTCCGGACGCGCAGGTTCGTGAACTGACCTGGGCCCGATGCACCGGCGATCCGGGGGAGCGGATATGATGGAACGGCACCGGTACGAGGACCTTCTTCTGAAGGTGCAAAAGCCCCAAAGGTATACCGGCGGGGAATGGAACGAGATCGTCAAGCGGCCGGGCTCCGTGGACCTGACCTTCGCGCTGGCGTTCCCCGACGTCTACGAGATCGGGATGTCCCACCTGGGGTTCCGGATCCTGTACGCGTTGATCAATGCCAGGCCCGATTCCGCCGCCGAACGGGTGTTCTGCCCCTGGCCCGACATGGGGGATATGCTGCGGGCCCGGCGCAGGCCGTTGACCACCCTGGAGAACGGCATCCCTCTGCGGGAACTGGACGTGGTCGGCTTTTCCCTTCAGTACGAGATGACTTTTACCAACGTTCTCGAGATGCTCGACCTGGCATCGATCCCGCTTCGTTCCAGGAATCGGGGAGAAGAGGATCCTCTGATCGCCGCCGGCGGGCCGGTGGTGTTCAACGTGGAGCCGCTAGCTGATTCCCTGGACCTGGTATTCATCGGGGACGCCGAAGAACTGGTTCCCGAGTTTCTGGACCGGCTGAAAGAACTGAAGAGACAGGGGGCGTGCCGCCGGGAAAAACTGGAGGCGCTGGCCGGTATCGAAGGGATCTATGTGCCCTCTCTTTATGAAACGGAACCGGATCCGGGAACCGGTCTGCTGATTCCCAGGAGCCGGGGTACGGCGCCGGAAAAGGTTCGGCGGCGGATCCTGATGAACCTGGATGAGGTCCCGTTCCCGGACCGGATTCTTGTTCCCCACGGGGAAATCGTCCATGACCGAGTGTCGGTGGAGATCATGCGGGGCTGCCCGGTCGGCTGTCGGTTCTGCCAGGCCGGGTACATCTATCGCCCGACCCGGGAAAGAGATCCGAACCAGGTTCGGGATACGGTGGTCCGCTCCATCCGTTCCACCGGGTATGACAAGTTCTCGCTCTCCAGCCTGAATACCGGTGAGTACGGTTCGATCCAGCCGGTGTTGCTGGACCTGATGAACCGGTTCGAACCGGAAAAGGTCTCGGTCTCCCTCTCTTCCATGCACGCGTCCACCATGACCGAGGAACTGGCCCGGGAAGTGCGCAGGGTTCGGAAGTCTGGTTTCACCATCGCCCCTGAAGCGGGCACCCAGCGGCTTCGCGATGTGATCAACAAGAACCTGGACGAAGCGCAGATCCTGAACGCGTGCCGATTGGCGTTCCAGGCCGGATGGGAGCAGATCAAGCTGTATTTCATGCTCGGCCTCCCTACCGAGACCGACCAGGACGTGGACGGGATCGTCGACCTGGCCCACAAGATCCTGGAGTTGGGCCGCCGGACGGCGCCCCGGAGGAAGAAAGTGGAGGTGACCGTTTCCGCTTCTTCCTTCATCCCCAAACCGGTCACGCCGTTCCAGTGGGCGGGTATGGACCGGATCGAGAACCTGGTCCGGAAACAGGGGCGGATCCGTCGAAAGGTGCGCCGGGGCGTCCGGTTCAAGCATCATGAATGCGACACCAGTTTCTACGAGGGCGTGTTTTCCCGGGGGGATCGGGCCCTCGGTCCGGTTCTGGAAACCGCCTGGAGGCATGGCGCCCGGTTCGATGGTTGGGCGGAGTATTTCAACCGGGGGGCCTGGGAAGCCGCCTTCCGTCAGGAAGGTGTGGCCCCGGACCGGTATGCCTACGGCGAATGGAACCCGTCCGACACGCTCCCCTGGGATGTCATCGATTCCCAGGTGAACAGGAAGTGGCTGGAACTGGATTGGCGGAGGGCGAAGGAGGTCGGGACGCTCTCGGTCTGCGGCCCGTCGGATTGTCACGGTTGCGCCCCGTTCGCCAGGGACTGTGTGAAGGGCGTCGTGGCCGAGACGACCGGGAGGCCTCTGGATATCGCCCGGCCGGTGGAGACAGGGGGAGAGAAGGTTCGAACACCGCCCGCCGCCGGTCTTCCGGTCGGCCGGTACCGGGTGCGATTCGGAAAGGAAGGGGTCGCCCGCTACCTGGGGCACCTCGATACGGTGAGAACCGTTCACCGGGCCCTCCGGAGGGGCGGCGTCTCCCTCGCCTACTCCCAGGGGTTCAACCCGAAGCCGAAGGTGGCTTTCGCACCGGCCCTTCCGACCGGGGTGGCATCGAACGTGGAACTTTTCGACATGGATGTGCTCGAGCGTCTGGAGCCGGCGGAAATCCAGGATCGGGTCAATCGCTCGCTGCCCCGTGGATTCGTCGTGAGGCAGGTTATGGAGATTTCCCGGGCGACCCCTCCCTTGAGCGGCTCCATCTCCGCCGCGTCGTATCGTCTCAGCCTCCCGGGAGACGGGCCCTGTCTCCGCACCGCTCTGCGGACGGCCTTGGAAGCGGAACCGAAGGAGATCGTGCGGGAGAAAGGGAACCGGAAAATCGTTCTCGACGTCCACCGGGAACTGCTGGAAGCTTCGGTCCGGGACGCCAGCACCATGGAGTTCACTCTGGCGATCCGCCGGGGATCTCCATCGCTCCGGCTGGATGAATGGCTGGGCCGCCTGTTCGGAGCGGATCCGCCGCTATTCGAAGTCACCCGGACCAGCCTGTGGATGGAACCGGAGGAACGTCCGGTCGAAACGAGTCGTGATGAAGAGCGAGCTGTTCGTTAGCCGCCTGGGAGGCAGAACTTGGGCCCTGCTTCTCGAAGACGGGGATGCAGTGGAGTTCCGGGTGGACGACGGACGGGCGGAAGGAGTCGTCGGCCGTCTCGTGAAGGGACGGGTCACCAAGGTCCTTCCAGGGATGCAGGCGGCGTTTCTGGATATCGGGATGGAGAAAGATGCTTTCCTCCATGTTTCGGATCTGGTTCTTCCCGCCGGCAGAGGAGACGCCGAGACGGCCGGGGAAGCGCCGATCCAGGACCGGGTGAAACCGGGCCGGGATCTCCTGGTCCAGATCATCCGGGACGCGATCCGTTCTAAAGGCGCCCGGGTCACCTCCCGGATCAGCCTACCAGGCCGATACCTGGTCTACATGCCCCACTCGTCTCTCCGGGGTGTTTCCAGGAAGGTGGCGAACGAAGAGGAACGAGTCCGGTTGAAACAGGTTGCCGCCTCGCTGAAGCCGCCCGGAGGCTTTATCGTCCGGACCGCAGGCGTGGAAGCCGGGGAGGAGGCGCTCCGGGCCGATGCCGCCTGGCTCGCGGCGACCTGGAAAAAGATCCAGGACGATTACGAGACCGCCCGGACGCCGTCGGTGATCCATCCGGAACTGGACCTGCTCCTTCGTTTACTCAGGGGCGCGCCCCGGGACGGATTCGACGCGATCTACGTGGACAGGGAGGAGGATTACGACCGGGCCGTGGAGTACCTTCGTCCCCTGGATCCGGCCATGGCCGCCCATGTGCGTCTCTTCGCCGGGGCGGAGTCGATGTTCGAGTCCTTCGGGCTGGACACGGAGATCGAGAAGGCCCTTCGACCCAGGGTCTGGCTGAAATCCGGCGGTTACCTGGTGATCGAGCCGACGGAAGCCCTGGTCAGTATCGACGTGAACACCGGAAAGTTCGTGGGGAAAAAACGGCCCCAGGAAACGATCCTGCGGACCAACCTGGAGGCGGCCGCGGAAATCGGCCGGCAACTTCGGCTCCGGGATCTGGGCGGCATCATCGTCGTGGACTTCATCGACATGAACCGGGACGAGAGCCGGCGAAAGGTGATCGCCGCCTTGCAGGATGCGCTTCGGAAGGACCGGGCCCGGACCAAGGTAGTCGGCATCAGCGAGTTGGGCCTTCTTCAACTGACCCGAAAGAGAACCCGTCCCGGTGTCGGGAGGCTGCTGACCCGGGAATGCCCGGCCTGTTCCGGGCGGGGGAGGATTCGGAAGCCGGAACTGGTGGTCGCCGACATGATCCGGGAGGTTCGGCGGATCCAAGCTTCGGTCGGAGCCGAGGAGTTCACCGTCCGGGCTCATCCGGACCTGCTGGATGAGTTGCTTCTGGAAATGCAGAGCGACCCGGGGGAACCCGGGCGGGAGATGCTCAACCGTGTGCGCATGGAGCCGGATGCCGGGATGGGTCCCGACGCGTTCGACGTGATGTCCACCCGTCCACGTTCCGCGGAGACCGTCAAGAAGGATGCCTAACCCTGATCGTCCCATCGGGGCTAATCTCGTTGTTCGATTCTTCGGGACCGCCGTGCTTTAGCCTCCCTCTCCCTCCGGGATTCTTCCTCGCCGGAGGCGGCCAGCTTCGGCACTTCCCGGGGGCGCCCCTCCTCATCGATGGCGACCATGGTGACGAAAGCCCGGGTCGTCGAGCAGGTCTCCCCGGTGGTCGGCTGCTCGGCCAGGACTTCCACCTCGATCTCCATGGAAGTGCGAAACGCCGCGTTGATCCAGCCGCGCAGGATCAGGATCTGGCCGACTCGCACCGGGTTGCGGAAAGTGACCGAATCCAGGGAGACGGTGAGAACATCGCTCCGGGCGTGCCGAATCGCCACGACGGCGGCGCACTTGTCCACCAGGGCGAGAACTCTCCCGCCGAAAATCGAACCGCGGTAGTTGGTGTCTTCCGGAAGGACGATTTCGGTCATCCGGGTTTTCGAGTCGGCCACGGTGCGGGAGGGGAGGGAAAGGGTCATCGGCGCCTCCTTTTCGGCGGGTGGTGGCAAGAACAGGACTATACCACCAGGAAACCAGGTAACCTTTCCGGCTCCAGGCAGTGAGTCGCCGGCAGGTCCGTTGAATCGCAAAGCGGCCCGAATCGGTCCGGATTCGGACCTCTCTTCGGTTGACAGAATCCCTCGAACTGTCTAAATTGAGACTGTGTCGCAACTAGCGGCAGCGAGGAATCTCCGATGAGCGGAACAGGCGGAACGAGAAGAGCAGATCGCTTTGCGGCCGGGAGGGCGGCTCGCACCGGAAGTCCCGGTATTTTTTCTTTCCTAGAGATGCGAATTAGTCGCAAGTAGTACCGGAGAACCGATGCTCCAGACGGCGCCGGAAGAAGGACGGGTACAAGCGATCCGGAGGAACGGGCCGATCCTGCTGGTGGGCAACCCAAACGTGGGGAAAAGCGCGTTGTTCGGCGCGTTGACGGGCAATTACGTGACCGTCTCCAACTATCCGGGTACCACCGTGGAGATCACCCGGGGAACGCTTCTCGTGGATGGAGAGAAGGTGCCGATCCTGGACAGCCCCGGAACCAACTCGTTCCTCCCGAACAGCGACGACGAAAGGGTCACCCGGGACATGCTCCTGCATGGAGATGCCCGGGCGGTGGTGATCGTGGGCGACGCCAAGAACCTGCATCGGACCGTTCTGCTCGCCCTCCAGATGGCGGAGATCGGTCTGCCGTGGGTTCTCTGCCTCAACATGATGGATGAGGCCGGGGAAGATTGGACAACCGCGGACCTGGAAGAGCTGGGCCGGCTGCTCGGGGTCCGGGTGGTACCGACGGTGGCGGTGCGACGGGAAGGGATCGACCGGCTCCGGGAGAGCCTGTCCGAGGCCGTACCGAGCAGGCGTCACGTGGAATACCCGGAAGATCTCGAGAAGGGGATCGAGGCGATCCGTCCCTTGATGCCGTCGCCCGGCGTCTCCGATCGGGCGCTGGCCCTCATGCTTCTTTGCGACGACGGTTCCTTGCGCGATTGGTCGGAGAAGCATTTGCGGCCGGACGACCGGGCCAGGATCGAGGAAGTCCGGAACGCCCTTCTGCAGGGAAGGGAAGAGCCTCTGATCTACTCGGTGAACAAGTGCCGGGTGGCGGCGGCCGGACGAATCGTCCGGCAGGTGGAGAAACGGACTCCTGGCGAAGAACATCCCGGGGGCAGGTTTTGGGCCTTCCTGGACCGGTACGCTACGCACCGGATCTGGGGCCTTCCGATCCTGGCCCTTGTTCTCTACGGGATGTACCGGTTTGTCGGAGTTTTCGGCGCGGGCACCCTCGTCGGGTGGATGGAAGACGGACTGTTCGGGAAGATCATCAACCCGGTCGCGATTTCCCTCGCGGAGCAGTGGCTCGGACAAGGTTGGATCCGGGACCTCCTGGTCGGGGAATACGGCCTGGTCACCATGGCGTTGACCTACTCCCTGGCGATCGTTTTTCCGATTGTAGGCACCTTTTTCCTGGCGTTCGGCGCCATGGAGGACTCCGGATATCTTCCCCGCCTGGCGGTGATGGTGAACCGGGGATTTCGGAAAATCGGCCTCAACGGGAAGGCGGTGCTGCCGATGGTGCTCGGCCTCGGCTGCGACACCATGGCGACCCTCACCACGAGGATCCTGGAGACCCGGAAGGAACGGCTGATCGTCATCATTCTCCTGGCCCTCGGCGTGCCCTGCTCGGCCCAGTTGACGGTGATCCTGGCGATGTTGGGAGCCCTATCCCCGCTGGCCATGGCGATCTGGATCGGGGTCGTCCTGGGGGTGATCGTCCTGGTCGGCGCCCTGGCTTCCAGGCTGATTCCCGGCCGGGCCGGCGATTTCATCATGGAACTTCCTCCGATGCGGATGCCGCGGTTGGGGAATATCGCGGTGAAAACCGTGGCCCGGATCGAATGGTACCTGAAAGAGGCGGTGCCTCTCTTCGTGCTGGGCACCCTGATCCTGTTCGTGGCCGACCGGCTCCAGCTGCTGGGCGCCATGGAGCGCTCGGCGGAACCGGTTTTGAAGGGACTCCTGGGGCTTCCCAAGGAGACCGCCGCCGCGTTCATCATCGGCTTCCTGCGCCGTGACTTCGGCGTCGCCGGCCTCTACCGGATGGCCCGGGAAGGGAGCCTGGACCCGGTACAGATCCTGGTCGCGGTGACCACGATCACGCTTTTTATCCCCTGCATCGCGAACCTGTTCATGATCGTCAAGGAGCGCGGCATCAAGACCGCCCTGGCCATCGCCGCGTTTATTTTCCCATTCGCCCTCGCGGTCGGGGCGCTTCTGAACCTGGTGCTGCGGCTGGTGCCGCTGCCCCTGGCATGAGGTGGTGATGGACACCGCTCTGATCCATTGCGCCCTCTGTGGAGCCGAGTTCACACGGTTCGAACGAGGGTGCGGTTCCTGCCCGCTCAACTCCGGGTGCGACCTGGTCCGCTGCCCTCGCTGCGGCTACCAGTTCCCCAGATCGTCCAGGTGGATCGAAGGGGGACGACGCTGGATCCGGTGGATCCAGGAAACGATCTCCGGCGGTCGCGCCGGCCGGCGGGGAGGGTAAAGCGGGATGGGAAGCAAAACGCGGCCGGAAGTTGTATCTTGCGAGCAGGTCCCGAACGGCCGGGACCGGGAGGGGACCGGCATGAAGCAGGAAGGTGGATCGGATAGGGACCTGCAAGTTCAGCCCTTGGACCGGATCCCCATCGGCGAAAAGGTCCAGGTGGTCGGACTCGCCGCCGGCCATCCCGATCGCCTGATCCGGCTCTCCGGACTGGGGATCGTTCCGGGAGCGACCCTGCATGTCCGGCAGCGGCGCCCGGCCACGGTTCTTTCCATCGGCGCGACCACCCTGGCGCTGGATCCGGAAATCACGGCGGGGGTGGTGGGCGTCCCTTCTCTCCCCACGCGCCGCGCGCTCCTCCCACGGCGCTTAGCCCGCGTTCGCCGCCTCGGTGTCGCGGGGCTCGATCTTGAGCACCCGCCACTGCGCATCGGCCTGCTCGGGGTCGACCGGGTTGCCG
This sequence comes from uncultured Acidobacteriota bacterium, assembly GCA_964654385.1. GTDB lineage: Bacteria > Acidobacteriota > Polarisedimenticolia > Polarisedimenticolales > Polarisedimenticolaceae > Polarisedimenticola. The sequence continues at coordinate 27,468 of CAZZIV010000009.1, forward strand.
CTGGCGTCCAGCGGCCCGGCTGCGAACTCCTGCGAGTACTCGGCGACGGTCACCCGCGTCTCGCCGGCGACCTTGGCACCCAGCCAGACGCCGGAGGCGAAGACGACGTGCTTGCCGCTCCCCTTCGGCCACTCGAGCCCCGAGTCGCCGATCAGCTGGTCGAAGGCGAACGACCCCTGGTTGGTGACGAACATCAACGTCTCGTTGACGTCGATGGTCGACGCCAGGTCCGGCACGTTGAAGATGGAGCCGCCGCTCCCCGGATCCTGCTGGCCGGCCGGCGGTCGCGCCGCGGCGACGGTGACCGTCAGCAGCAGGATGGTCAGGCCCGGAAGCAGCCACCTGAAGCCTTTCATGTCAAACCTCCCTTTCCGATTCCAGATCGGTCAGCAGACCGGGCCTAGAAGCTGGCCTTGAACCCGAACCGCACCTGCCGCGGCATCGAGAAGTTCAATGGGTCGAACTCCTTCAGGTTGTAGAACTCGATGGGATCGGCGTCCGACAGCGTCGGCGAGCTCTCGCGCACCGTGTTGGCGCCCGACTCGGTGGTCAGGAAGCGGGTCGTGGTCGCCGAGCCCGACGAGGTGTAGACCTGCAGCGCGTTGTTGCGGTTGGCGACGTTGAGAACCCAGATGTAGGCGTTCATGTCCACCCCGCCGAAGGCGAACCCCTTGTCGACCTTGAGGTCGACGCG
>CAZZIV010000010.1:0-27406 GCA_964654385.1 uncultured Acidobacteriota bacterium
AGCTCACGACTACCCTCAAGCGGGCGTTGTCCGGGTGAGAGGTGCAGTGTAGCGTCTCGACCCCCCCCAGGGCCTACCATAAACATATCGAGAAAGACCGGGCCCTGGTACGGCGATTCCAGCCGATCTCCATCAAGCCCCCTTCGGAGACCGAAACGATCCATATCCTCGAAGGGGTGAAAGAGCGGTACGAGCGTTTCCACGGTGTGAGGTACACCGAGGAAGCTTTGCGCGCCTCGGTTCACCAGTCCAACCGGTATATCACCGACCGGTTCCTCCCGGACAAGGCGATCGACGTTCTGGACGAAGCCGGCGCCCGGGTGAAATTGGAGAAGAGTTCCTCCTACGCCGAAATCAAACGGACCGAACGGGCTCTCCGAAAAGCGGTGGAAGGCATGAAGAGCGCCCTGGCCCGGAAGGATTTCGACGAAGCGGTGGCGTACCACGACGAAGAGGTCACCCTCCGCCGGCGACATGAAGAGTTCAAGGAGCAGTACGAACGGGAATGCAACCAGATCCTGGACGTGGACCGGTCCGACGTGGAGGAGGTCATCGCGCGGTGGACGGGGATCCCGATCCAGGCGGTGGCGGAAGAAGAAGCCGAAAAGCTGATGAACATCGAATCGTACCTGCATCGCAGGATCGTGGGCCAGGACGCCGCCATTTCCGCGCTGGCCCGGGCGATCCGACGGTCCCGGGCCGGCCTGAAGAGTCCGAACCGCCCGATCGGCTCCTTCATTTTTCTCGGACCGACCGGGGTGGGGAAGACCGAAGTCGCCCGGACCCTGGCCGAGTTCCTGTTCGCATCGGAAAAGGCGCTGGTTCGGTTCGACATGTCCGAGTACATGGAAAAGCATGCCATCGCCAAGATGATCGGGTCGCCCCCGGGATACGTCGGCCATGAAGAAGGCGGGCAGATGACCGAACGGATCAAGCGGAAGCCGTACAGCGTGATCCTGCTGGACGAGATCGAGAAGGCGCACCCGGATGTGTTGAACATTCTGCTGCAGGTGCTTGAAGACGGGACGATCACCGACGCCTACGGCCAGGTCGTCGACTTCAAAAACACGATCGTCATCATGACCTCCAATATCGGCTCGGCCCATGTGGCCCAGACCGTCACCCAGGTCGGCTTCAAGTCCGACGACAAGGCCCAGGAATATAAAGAGCGCCGGGACCTGGTCCTGGGAGAAATGAAGAAGACCCTGAGCCCGGAATTCATCAACCGGATCGATGAAGTCATCGTCTTCGATTCTCTCACCGAGAGGGAACTGAAGGAGATCGCCGGAATCATGGTCCGCCGTCTCAACGAGAGCCTGGAGGATCGGGATACGGAAATCACCGTCACCGAAGAAGTCTGCGAGTGGCTTGTGACGACCACCTGCAAGGATCGGACCTACGGCGCCCGGCCGCTGCGAAGAGCGATCCAGAAGCATATCGAGGACGCGCTCTCTGAAGCGATTATTACGGGGAAATTCCAGGGGAGAGGGGCGATCGAGGTGTTCCTGGACGGTGACAAATTGAATTTCAGAGATCCGGTAGAGGTGGCGCCCTCCTGATCCAGCTTCCAGCTTCAGAACCCGGCCTGTCGCCGGGGGAAATCCGTTCGTGGCGATCGTCGAGAAAAAGGATCGCCGCCGGCGTGCCGGGTTCGCCGCGGCAAAGTAGAATGATCGACGACTTGCCGAGTCGAAAGCGAGCCCGGGGACGTCGCGAGAGAGCAGAGAACAAGAGGAAGCAGGCATTGCTGACTGGTCGGTTGTATACGAAGAATGGGAAACGGCGTTTTCGGGTCGGGACCGCAGGGCGGCTCCTCCTGGGGATGCTGCTGCTGGGCCTCCTGATTCCCGGGGTCCAGGCTCGGTCGGGCATGATCGACAAGATCACCGTCTACGGGTTGTACCGGATGACCGAGGAAGCGTTTCTCCACGCTATGGGCGTCCATGACGGGGACCCGTACGATCCAGCGGCCCTCCGCCGGTCGTTCCGGAAGCTCTGGGACCTCGGCCTGTTCGAAGATATCACCATCGAGGCCGACGACGGCCCGGACGGGGGGAAGATCGTCGTCGTGAAGGTTCAGGAAAGACCGGTCCTGACTTCCGTCTCCTATGAAGAAAACGATATCCTGAACAGAACCCAGATCGAAGACCAGTTGAAGGAGAAGGAGATCCGCCTTCGGCTGGGGAAACCGCTGGACCGGAGAGCGGTCGCCGACGCGGAAGCGGCGATCCGCGAATACCTGGGCCAGAAAGGATTCCTGGATTCGAAAGTGCACGCGGAAATCCGGGACGTCACCGACAAGACCCGGGCGGTGTACTTCAGCATCTCTCCCGGAGGAAAAACTCGGATCCGGAAGATCGTGTTCCGGGGAAACGAACTGTTCGGCGACCGGAAGTTGCGCAAGCAGTTGGAATTGACCGCTCCACGGAAATGGTATTGGCCCTGGTCCAAGAAGAATCTTTATCACCCTTTGAAGTGGGACCAGGACGCGGGAAACATCCGCGAGTTGTACCAGGACAACGGATACCTGGATGCCGAACTCCGTGCGCCGATTATCGAAGTCAAGGAAAAGGTCAAGAAGCCGAAGAAGAAGAACATAAAAAAGGCCGCTCTCCTGGAACCGGCCTCCGCGGAAGCGGAACCCCCGGCGGTCCCGGAGGAGGAAGTCAAGGATTTCGACGAGATGGAATCCACGGAACGATCTCCCAGGGAGAGAAAGAAGGCAAGGGAAGCGGCTCGGAAACGGAAGGCCAAAGAGGAAAAGCGCAAAAAAAAGATCGAAAGAGTCCGGAAGAAAGCCGAGCCGAAAGTCAAAAAGTGGATCGTGATGACCGTGCCGGTGAACGAAGGGAAACAGTATCTCACCGGGGATATCGAGATTACCGGGAACACCCAGTTCACCGACGACCAGCTCCGGGCGTTCCTGCCGATCCGGACCGGATCGGTGCTCCGGAACAATTTCCTGGACAACGGGGTGAAATCGATCACCCGGCTGTATGAGGATCGAGGGCATCTGTACGCTTCGGTGGTCCGGAAGATCGAACGCCGGGAAGACGGGAACGTGGCCGATGTCCGGATAGAGATCAAAGAGGATGAACCGTACTACGTCGCTTCCATCGAGTTCCAGGGGAACAACAAAACCCAGGATCGGGTCCTCCGGCGGGAAATGCTCCTGAACGAAGGGGAGCTGTTCAATCGAACCAAGCTGGATGTTTCCAAGGTCAAGGTGAACCAGCTCGGCTATTTCGAGGTTTCGGAAGACCCGGTCATCGAGCCGGTGGAAGGGGAGAAGAGGGTCCGGATCACCATGTCCGGAGAGGACAAGGGCCGGAACGAAATCCAGGTCGGCGGCGGATACTCCGGCCTGGACGGAGCTTTCTTCAGCGGCGTCTACTCCACGCGGAATTTCCTGGGCCGGGGCCAGATCCTTTCCGCGTCCGCGACGATCGGCGGCCGCGCCAACCGGTACCAGCTGAGTTTCCAGGAACCCTGGTTCCTGAACAGGCCGTATACGCTGGGATTCAGCCTGTTCCGGCGGGACGTGGACTTCGGAGCGACCCTCCGGAGCAGCAGCAAAGGCGGCGGCGTCGTTTTCGGAAAGCAGCTCCGGCCGTTCATGTCGTTCCAGCTGAGCTACCGGTACGAAAGCGTCACTTCCTCTTCCTCGGCGCTGGCGTTCGCCAACTCCCAGTCCTTATCCTCCTCGATCTTCACGGCCAACAACAAGATTTCCAGCATCACGCCGACGTTCTCCTATAACAAGGTGAACAATCCTTATCGCCCTTCCTCCGGTTCCCAGTTCGGGTTCAGTTTTCAGATTGCCGGCGGTCCACTGGGCGGCGACACGAATTACCTGAAGCCGGTGCTTCGATACACCACCTACAGGCGCCCGATCAAACATTCCTTTCTGGCGTTCCACGCGGAGGGAGGGTTGGTCCGGCAGTGGCAGGGCGGTTCCACCCAGGCGAACTCTTCCAACGTGGAAGGGGTGCCCCGGTTCCAGAGATTCTGGCTGGGCGGAGAACAGCCCGGTCCGCGGGCGTTCCAGACCCGTTCGATCACCCCCCGCCGGTACGTCGTCCTGGATGAGAACGGGAGCATCCTGGAGGTGCTCGGCGACCCCAGGAACGTATCCCTGGACGACCTGGTGAGAACCACCGGGAACGTTCCCGCCCTGGTGGAGGTCGGCGGCGACCGGTACTTCCTGTTCCAGACCGAACTGGTGTTTCCGATCGGACAGCAGACCGAACTGGCACTCTGGACCGACATCGGCGACGCCCTGTTCGAAGATCAGCCCTGGGGGCTGGATACGGCCCGCGTATCCGCGGGCATCGAGATGCGGTTCCACCTGCCGGTCTTCCCCGTGCCTCTCCGGCTGATTTACGGCTGGCCGATCCGGGAAGGAGTGCGGGACCGGACCAGCCGGTTCACGTTCTCCATCGGAAGAAGTTTCTGATTTACGCTCCGCGCGAAAGGAAATACAGACATGAAAAAAATGATCATGGTTCCCGTTGTCCTGGCCATTTTGGCGGCGTCCGTCACGATCGTTGCGGCCCAGAGCCCGTTGCGAATCGCCGTGTTCGATCCACAGAGGCTTTCGGAGGAGACCGAGGAAGGGGCTCGGGTACAGGCGAGACTGTTGGCGATGCGCAACAAGAAACAGGAAGAGCTGAACGCCCTGCAGAAGGAAGTGTCCGATCTTCGCGAGAAGCTGACGGCCCAGGCCTTGTCCCTGTCCCCTGAGAAGAAACAGGAACTGGAGATCCAGATCCAGAAGAAGGGGCTCGAGCTTCAGGGGGCGCAGGAGGCGGCCGGCCGGGAACTGCAGTTGGAGATCTCATCCGCCCAGAACCGTTTCCAGGAACAGTTGCTGGCGGTGGTCAAGAATTTTGCCGAAACGGAAGGGTTCGATATTATTCTCGACCACACCCTGGTCGCCTATGCCTCGCCGAAGGTGGACGTGACCACCGCCCTGGTGGACCGGTTCAACCAGGCGGTTAAAAAGCCCGAGGCGGCTCCGGCGGCTCAATAAGGCTGGAGGAACCTTGCGAAGCTTCACATTGGCGGATCTGGCGGAGAAGTTCGGCGGCACCTTGACAGGGAACGGCGAACGGGCCGTTCGCGGTGTGGCGACGCTGGAGTCGGCCGGACCGGAAGAGGTGGCCTTCTGCACCGGTCCCCGGTACCTGGAGCAGGCCCGGCGGAGTTCGGCGGCGGCGATCCTGGTAAAGGATCGGCGCGCCTTGCCGGGGAAAGACCTGTGGATCGTCTCCGATCCGGTCCGGACACTCGCGGATCTGCTGGATCTCTTTCACCCGGTGCCCGAGGTGCGGCCGGGAATCTCTCCCGGGGCCGAAGTGGCCGAGGACCTGGCGGCCCCGGACACGGTGACGGTAGGGCCGTTCGCCGTGATCGAAGCCGGCTGCGTCCTGGGAGATCGGGTCCGGATCGGCGCCGGGTGCTTCCTGGGCGCCGGCACCAAGGTCGGGGCGGACACGGTGCTGCATCCCGGTGTCGTCGTCTACAACGGCTCCCTGATCGGGAGCGGCTGCATCGTCCATTCCGGCGTCGTGATCGGAGGAGACGGGTTCGGCTTCGTCACCGTCGATGGGCGGCACAGGAAAATCCCCCAGGTCGGCAGGGCGGTGCTGGAAGACCGGGTGGAACTCGGCGCCAACACGACGGTGGACCGGGGCGCCCTCGGCGATACGCGGATCGGGGCAGGGTCGAAAATCGACAACCTGGTGATGGTCGCCCACGGGGTAAGGACCGGACCGGACTGCCTGCTGGCCGGACAGGCGGGGATCGCCGGCAGCACTCTCCTGGGCGGCGGCGTTACCTTCGCCGGTCAATCCGGCGCGGCCGGCCACCTGAAGATCGGAGACGGGACGGTGGTCGCCGCCAAGTCGGCGGTGTTCTCCGATGCTCCCGGCGGAGCGTTCCTGGCCGGCGTTCCGGCGCGGGATCACAGGGAATGGAAGAAAACAGCGGCGATCGAAAAACGGTTGCCGGAGATGAGATCCCTCTTGCGGGATCTCTGTGAACGGGTCGCGCGCCTCGAAGCCGATCCGAACCGGAAGGGTTGAATCGATGATGGATATCCGCGGAATCATGGACTGCATCCCCCACAGGTACCCGTTTCTTCTCATCGACCGGATCCTGGAAATGGAACCGGCGAAGAAAATCGTTGCTCTCAAAAACGTGACCGCCAACGAGCCGTTTTTCCAGGGCCACTTTCCCGGCGCGCCGGTGATGCCCGGCGTTCTTCTGATCGAGGCGATGGCCCAGGCAGGGGCGGTGCTCATCCTTCACGATATGGCGGACCGGGCGTCCAAGCTGGTCTACTTCACCGGGATCGACAACACCCGGTTCCGGAAGGCGGTGTTCCCGGGGGATCGCTTGATTTTGACCCTGGATGTCCTGAACCTGCGGCCCCGGGCCTGCAAGATGCACGGCCGGGCGGAAGTGGACGGAAAGACGGTGGCGGAAACCCGGATCCTCTCCGCCCTGGTGGACCGGGAACCGTCGTGATCGAGCACGAGGGGATCGATCCGACCGCCTGGATCGATTCGAAAGCGGAGATCGGGGCGGATGTTTCCGTCGGGCCGCACGCCGTCATCGGAGCCGGTGTGCGGATCGGCGATCGATGCCGGATCGGAGCGTCGGTCTGCCTGGAGGGGCCGACCACCCTGGGACCGGACAATATCGTCTACCCGATGGCCTCCCTGGGGGGGGAACCCCAGGATCTCAAGTACGGCGGTGAGAGGACGTCCCTTGTCGTCGGAGCCCGCAACCGGATCCGGGAATACGTCACCATCAACCGGGGGACCTCCGGCGGCGGAGGGGAAACCTCCGTGGGCGACGACAACCTGTTGATGGTGCAGACCCACATTGGCCACGATTGCCGGATCGGAAGCGGGAACGTATTCGCCAACGCCGCCACGCTCGCCGGTCACGTGACCGTGGGCAGTTCCGCGACCATCGGCGCCTACAGCGGGGTGCACCAGTTCTGCCGGGTCGCCGACCACGCATTCATCGGGGGGTATTCGGTGGTGACACGGGACGCCCTCCCCTGGGTCATGACCGTGGGAAACCGGGCTTCGGCCCACGGCGTCAACTCGGTCGGCCTCAAGAGATCCGGCCTCCCGGCCGGGACGGTCCAGGCGATCAAGAGCTGCTACCGAGCCCTCTTTCGCTCCAAGGCGCCTCTGGAAGAGGCGATGGCCCAGGTGGAAGAGATCCACGGAACCGTTCCGGAGGTACGCTATTTCCTGGATTTCGTCCGCGCCAGCGAGCGGGGCGTTTGCCGGTGACCGGGGAGCGGCCGATTCCGGTCTGCGTCGTCGGCGTAGGGCACCTGGGACGCCACCATGCCAGGTTGTACGCCGCCAACCGTTTCGCCGACCTGGTGGCGGTGGTGGACCGGGACCGGGACCGGGCGGAAACGATCGCCGCCGAATACGGATGCAAGGCGCTGGATTCGATCGACTCCCTTCCTCATCTGGATCCACCGCCGGTGGCCGCCAGCGTGGCGGTGCCGACGGTTCACCACAAGGAGGTCGCGATCCCGCTGCTGAACGCCGGCCTGGATGTCCTGGTGGAAAAGCCGCTCACCAAGGACCTGGAGGAAGCGGACGAAATCCTGGAGGCGGCCCGGGCGACGGATCGTCTCGTCATGGTCGGCCATACCGAACGGTTTAATCCCGCAGTGGCCCGCCTGGCCGCCGAAGTGGGCGATCCAAGGTTTTTCGAGGTACACCGGCTGGCGGCCTTTACCGCCCGAAGCACCGACATCGACGTGGTCCTGGACCTGATGATCCACGACCTGGACCTTCTCCTTCGTCTGGACGGCACCGAACCGGTGGCGGTGGACGCGGTCGGCGTCGCCGCCCTTACCCCGATGGTTGACATCGCCAACGCGCGAATCCGGTTCCGTTCCGGTTGCGTGGCGAACCTGACCGCCAGCCGGATCTCGGCGGAGCCGGTGCGGCGTATCCGGGTATTCCAGGACCGCACCTACCTTTCCTGTGACACGGCGGCCTGCCGGGTGGAAAGATACCGGCTGCTGTCCGACCGGTCCGGCCGGCCGGATATCCGCCACGACGTTCTGGACGTACCGAAAGGAGAGCCGCTCGAAAACGAACTGAACGCGTTCCTCGAATGCGTCCGGGCGCGGACGGCTCCTCCGGTGACCGGCGCCGACGGAAGGCGGGCGGTGCAGCTGGCGTACCAGGTTCTCGAATCGATTCAGGCGGCCTCCGGTGTCTCGAAGCGGCATTGACGGGCCGGTCCGGGAATTCCTGCATCGCCAGGCGAAGAGCGGTGCTTTTTCCGGAGCCTCGTGGTCGGTGGGAAACCGGGAAGGCGCCATCTCTGAAGGGGCCGTCGGGGTCACGGCGACCGGCTCCCGGGGAGAATCGGTGCGGCCCGACACCCTGTTCGACCTGGCATCCCTGACCAAGCCGCTGGCCACGGCTCTGCCGGCCGCGATCCTGGAGGAGCGGGGGCTGCTGGACCTGGAGGCTCCCATTGTGGAATTCCTTCCGGCGGCCGGCCGGACCGATTACGCCGATGCTACCCTCCTGGACCTGGGGACCCACTCGGCGGGACTGCCCGCCTGGAAGCCGCTTTGGGCGGGTGAGCGGACCCTGGAATCCTACGTCACCCGGATCCTTTCTTTTCCTCCCGCGAACCGGCGGGGTGAGGTGCTCTACTCGGACCTGGGGTTCATTCTCCTGGGAGCGGTGCTGGAGGAGGTGGCCGGGAAGAAGCTCGATCGCCTGTTCCTGGATGAAATCGCGGAACCGCTCGACCTGACCGGGATCGGCTTCCCGGGCGTGGCCGGGTCCGGGGACCGTCCCGCCGGGATCGATAAAAAACGGCTGGACTCCGCGGCCGCCACGGAGGTCGGAAACCGGTATGAGAGGGACCTGGCCGGGGAGGCCGGCCGGAAGGCGGAACTCCGGGACGGTCTGATCCAGGGGGAAGTGCACGACGGAAACGCCTGGGCAGTGGGAGGGGTGACCGGTCACGCCGGCCTTTTCGGCTCCGCGCCCGATTCGGCCGCGATCTGCCGGGAATTGCTGGCCCCCGGAGGAGGGATTTTCGGCGAGGGACCGGTCGATCGCCTCCTGAAACCGCGGATCGGCGGGCGCAGTTTCGGGCTGAGGACGGCGCCGGATTGCTCCTCCCCCGCCGGGGTGCTCCCCGAACCCGCCCTCGGCCACACCGGCTTCACCGGAACCGCGTTCTGGATCGATCCGGGATCCTCCCGGTACTGGGTACTTCTGACCAACCGGGTCCATCCGAAAGTGGAGGCCACAGGTTTCCAGGAGGTGCGACGACAGTTCCTGCGCCGGGCCGTCGGGGAGTACACTGAATCCTGATGTCCGGGAATCGAACCAGGAAGCGAACCATCGGGATGCCCCAGGCGCTGGCCGTCTCCCTGGCTCTCCACCTGGTTCTACTGCTGTTGCTCACCTGGTATCCGGTTTCCGAACCTTCCGGAGCGGTGAGGGAGGAGCCGGACATCACGTTCACGTTCCAGCCCGAGCCGGAACCGCCGGCCCGGCCGGAGGCCTCCTCCGACCTGTTCAAGGTAAAAGGAAAGGCGCCGGAAGAGCCGACCGATTCCTCCCCTCCCGCCGCCGTTCTGGGAGACCCGGCGGCGGATCTCCTGCAAGGGGACCGGCCGGAATCCAGGTTGCAGCCTCCGACGCCGGCTCTCCCGGACGCGGCCGGCGCCGAGGAGACGGAAGTCGTGGAACCGGTGGATCCGGGGCCGGAGGAGGACCGTTCCGAGGAACCCATGGAAGAAACGGCCGTCGAGGAAGAGAAACCGAGAGACGCGGAGGCGGAGCCGGACCGGTTGCGCCAGCCGGAAGACTATCCGGAGGAGGAGGCAGGAGAGGTCGCCCCGATCCAGGAGCCGGAGGAAAAGCAGCTCGATCTCAGGGCCGCGGTAAACCAGGCGGTGCGGTCGGCGTTGAGCCGGCCCCGCCGCCCTTCCGACGGCGGCTCCCGGGATCCGGCCGGCTCGCCGCAGGGTATGGAGGTGCCTGACCTGGAACGGTTACCCGATTCAGGGTTCGGCTTCGGAAATCTCCAGTTCGAGAGCACCGATTTCGACTGGTCCGACTACGCCCGTTCCATCTATGTCGCGATCTGGAGAGCCTGGCACAACCGGCTCTACGCCACGACCGACGAGTTCGAACGCTGGGCGTTCGCGGAGAGAAACTGGACGCTGGACCATCAACTCCAGATCCGGTTTACGATCCGGAGGAACGGACAGGTCACAGGAATCGAAATCGAAGAGGATTCCGGGTGCGGTCCCCTGGACCGTTCCGCCGGCGACGCGCTCCGTGAGGTGGTCCTCCCCCCGTTGCCGGACGAATTTCCCCGGGACCAGGAAACGATTCACGCCCGGTTCCTGGCCCAGGGCGATATCCGGATTCTCCGAAAGAGCCTGGAGTATATGAAGGCCAGGGGCAGTTTCTGACCGGCGCTTTCTGGCGGTTCGTTTCGGCAATCTATACGATGGTGGGCCCGGTTCCCTCCTCGAAGCGCCTTCACCTCGACCGGAACCGGAAGAACGGAGAATCGGAAATGAGCATCGCATGACATTCAGAGATTTCGGGTTCCGCCCGGAGATCCTCCAGGCGCTGGACGAGGTCGGATATGATACGCCGACGCCGATCCAGGAGAAAGCGATTCCGATCCTCCTGGGAGGCCAGGATCTGATCGGCATCGCCGAAACCGGAACGGGGAAAACCCTCGCGTTCCTGCTGCCGTTTTTTCAGCAGTTGAAAAAGAACCTGCACGATCCCCGGGCGGTGATCGTTCTGCCGACCCGGGAATTGGCGATGCAGGTCGCCGCCGAGGCGGAAAAGTTCGGAAAGTACATCGGCCTCCGGGTGGTCCTGGCGTACGGTGGAACCTCGACTCACGATCAGCGCAGGCAGTTGATGGACGGCTGTGACCTCCTGGTGGCCACCCCCGGCCGGCTCCTGGATTTCGTCAACTCGGCCTGGCTCTCCCTCCGGAAGGTCCGGTTCCTCATCCTGGACGAAGCGGATCGAATGCTGGATATGGGATTCATCAAGGACATCGACGCGATCCTCAAGAGAACGCCGATGAGCCGCCAGACCATGTTGTTTTCGGCCACGTTTCCCGACGCGATCCAGCGGCTGGTCGACCGGTACATGCTGCACCCGGAGATGGTCCGGATGCACACCGGCACCAAGGTCAAGGCTTCTGTGGAACACCTTTTCTACCCGGTTCCCCACCGGCAGAAGGTCCAGTTGATGCTGGAAGTGATGCGACGGGAGAACCCATCGAAGGCGCTGATTTTCTCCTCCACCCGGGAAGGGACCTCCGAACTGGCCGGTCATCTCCGGAAGCGGAACTACTCGGTGGTCTCCCTTTCCAGCCTTCTCTCTCAGGCGAACCGGGAAAGGGCGCTCCAGGCGTTCCGGGACGGCGACAGCAACGTCCTGGTGGCCACCGACGTGGCGGCCCGGGGCCTGGATATCGACGACATCGACCTGGTGATCAACTTCGATCCGCCGATGGCCGCGGAAGATTACGTACACCGGATCGGCCGAACCGGCCGGGCGGACAAGTCGGGGAAGGCGATCACGTTCATTGGAGAACTGGACGGCCGGCGGGCCTCGGAGATCGAACGTCTCCTGAGCCACAAGGTGGAGAGGGTCACCCTGGAGCGGTTCGACTACGCCAGGCCGGCGGAACGGTCCCGGGACCGGGGGCGGCCGGGGAGAGGCGGACGGTCCGGGGGACGCGGCGGATCCCGTGCCGGATCCCGGGGAGGATCCCGGAAAGGCTCCCGCAGATCCGGCCGTTCGGGCGGCTCCTCCTCCTCCGGCCGCGGCAACTCCTGACGTTGCGGCCGGCGGTCGACGGCAATACAATTCGCCCATGACTATCCTGGAAATATTCAAAGCCGGCGGGCCGATCATGTACCCGCTGGCGGTCTGTTCGGTCATCACGGCCGCCATCGTTCTCGAAAGAGCCCTCGAGCTCCGGGCGTCGAGGATCCTGGATCCCGCGGTGGTGGAACGGGTGACCGGTCTTGTGGAAGGTGGGCGCCCCGACCGGGCGCTGCAGGTTTGCCGGGAACACCCGGGGATCTTCACCCAGATCGTCATGGCTGGCCTGGAACAAGCGCCGAAAGGGGAAACGAACGCCCGGGAGGCGGTGGAAGACGCGGGGCGTCATGAAACGAACCGCCTGACCCGCTGGCTGCCGACCCTGGGAACGATCGCCTCCATCTCGCCCCTGATGGGGCTCCTGGGCACGGTGACCGGCATGATCGCCGTGTTTAAGACCATCGCCCACTCGGGGATCGGACAGGCCGCGGAACTCTCCAACGGGATCTCCCAGGCGCTGATCACCACGGCCACAGGACTCCTGATCGCCATTCCCGCCCTGGTTGCCTACAACTACTTCAGCGAACGGGCGGAAAGGATCATCAGCAACCTTGAGCGGGCGAGTCTCCGGGTGTTGCGGTCCTTGTACCAGGTCGACCTGGCCGATTCGGCGCCGTCGCCGGTCCGGCCGGAAGGTGCGGGATCCCGCTGATGCAGTTCCGCCGGGCTCCTAAGCGCAGGATCGCCATCGATATCGCGCCCCTGGTGGATGTGGTGTTCCTCCTGGTGATCTTTTTCGCGGTATCGACGACGTTCGAAAACAACGCGGGCCTGAAACTGGAACTGCCGACCGCTCAGTCCACGGTGGAAAGCGAGCCCAGCGAGATCACGCTGCAGATGGACCGGGACGGGGAACTGGTCCTGGAAGGGGAGCCGGTCCAGGAAGATGCACTGGAGAAGGCCCTGGAAAAGCTTCTGGCCGGCAGGACGAATCGGCTCGTCGTGCTCCGGGCCGATCGAGAGGTCCTTCACGGCGACGTGGTCCGGATCATAGGGTTGATCCGCAGGGCCGGCGCCGAGGGGCTGACCATCGCCGCCCGGAGCGGATCCGAGTAGCAGGGTGGGGAAGGTCCGGGTGATCGCCGGCCGGCTGAAGGGGCGGAAAATCCAGGTACCCGAAGGCGGTGGGGTCCGCCCGACCTCGGACCGGGCCCGGGAGGCATTATTCAGCATTCTCGGAAGCCGGGTGGAGGGCGGGAACGTCCTGGACCTCTACTCCGGTTCGGGGGCCCTGGGGATCGAGGCGTATAGCCGGGGCGCCGCCTCTGTAACCTTCCTGGAGGCAGACAGGAGGGTCCACCAGGTCCTGGTGGCGAACCTGGCCCGGTTGGGGATCGGATCCGACTGTCGGGCGGTTCTGGGGAGCGTCGGGAGCTTCCAGGAGCGCATAAAATCTGTTGCGCCTTACCGCCTGATCCTGGCGGATCCTCCTTATTCGGACTTTCCCGGGCAAAGGCTCCTGGACTGGTGTTCGGAGCCGGGCCTTCTGGAGCCGGAAGGGGTCCTGGTCGTGGAACGGGACTCCCGGGTCGAGCCGGCAGAGGGGGAGGGGAGCCGGTTCCGGCTGGAGCGCTCGGCCCGGTACGGCCGTGTGACCATCGATTTCTATTCGGCCCGATTCTGACCGGGACTCGCGGCAGGGTTGACTTTCCGGGAAATCACCTGTGCTCCTTTTTCCGCCGGGGGTTGATTTCTGGATAGTCATGATTATATTTTGCCGCGGTGACACCCTCCCGGTCCGCAGGGATGCCCTCGGGGGGAAGTCTCGGATTTGCCGGGCGGTTCCGCGGGACCGCAGCGTGGCTTAGGAGAGTTCAAGATGAAGGCAAGAACGGGCAAGATCGTGTTCGTGCTCGGGATCCTGGTTCTGCTGATCAATGTTTCCGGCGCCTGGGGCCAGGCGGATTCGTCCCCGGTTCCGCCGAAAAACCTGAAAAAGGTAGGAGATCACTGGACCCCGTGGGATCCCCCGGAAGCCGGTCCGGACTCGTATATCATCATAAAAGGCGACACTCTATGGGATCTGGCAGGTAAATGGCTGGGGGATCCTTTCCTCTGGCCCCAGATCTGGGACGAAAACCGGTACATCCTGGATTCTCACTGGATCTATCCCGGCGATCCGCTGGTGGTGCCGGGCCGGCCGACGGTGGTTCCGCCGGAGGGTCCCGGGGAAGAGGCCGAAGCCGGTGGGGAAGAACAGGCGAACGCGATCGATCATGGTTTCGGCAGGGGGGAAACCGCCCAGCCGGAGCCGGAGCCGGTGGCTCCGCCGGTGGCGCTCCTGCCTGTGGCGAACCCGTCCGACGTCTACTGTTCCGGCTACATCGACCCTGAACCGGAAGCCGGCGAGGTGCGGGTGGCCGGCGCCGAACTGGAAAGGAAAGGGCTGGGACAGGGTGACGTGATGTACCTGAACTACGGGCTGAACCAGGGTGTGAAGGCTGGAGACGAAATGGCGATCCGGCGGATCACGAACCCGGTCGACCACCCGGTCACAGGGGAAGAACTGGGAACCTATGTCCGCAGGCTCGGAAAAGTCCGGGTCATCGCCGTCCAGGAAAACACTTCCACGGCGGTCATCGAGGAAGCCTGTTCGGACATCGTCGTCGACGACCAGTTGTTCGAATGGGAGGAGATCCCGATCCCCGCCAAGGCGATGCCGGAGTTCGACCGGTACGACGTGAAGCCTTCCGGGAACGCCCAGGGGTACATGGTCATGATCCGGGACCACCTGACGACTGCCGGAGAAGGGCATGTGATCTACACCGATCTCGGGATCGGCAGCGGCGTGGAGCCGGGGGATGTGCTGACCGTCTACCGGGAGAACGGCGATCTGCCCCGGTTGATGATCGGCCAGGCGGTGATCCTGACCGTGGAGCAGAACAGCTCCACGGCGATGTTGACCACCAGCGTCCGCGAATCGGAACCTGGAGACCGGGTCGAGGTCCGGTAAGCGGCTCTCTACACTTCCTTCAGCTTGTTGCGAAGGAGGAGAATCTCGAACGCGAGGCCTCCCTTGGCCGCCAGGCGCCGCATCACCGGGATGTCCGGCGCGGTGATCGGCAAGGTGTCGTTGTCCAGGTAGAGCAGGGCGACCACCCGGGTTTTGATCCGGATGGGGAGGAGTATCGCCATCGGCGGTAAATGCCCTCCGAGGAGGGAGAAGAGATCCCGGTTGGCCGGAAGCGGCGGCACCGCTCCCAGGTAGAAGTCCTGGTTCTCTTCGGCGACCTGGTCGAAGAGATGGCCGCTCTCCCGGGGAATCACCGTTTTCTTCACACGGTCGGAACTGAAAGCTCTCCCGATTCCGGCCAGGCATCGGAAGCCGTCCCTGGAGAGGGAGAACAAGCCGGCCCGCGCGCAGCGGCTTTCGCAGAAGCGGACCAGAACTTCGGCGATTTCGTCCCGGCCGGAAGCCTGGGACAAGGCGTCGGAAACCTGGTCCAGGGGGGAGGCCTTAAGGGAAGAGCCGCCCACCGGACCCCCATGCGTCCGGGTGTCGGCGGCATCGTCCAGGAACGCCCTGCCGGCGAACAGGTCGTGCTCATCGACGCTGATCTCCGCGTCCAGGGGGAGGCCGTCCAGGCCCAACTGGGTCGCCCCTCCGTTTTCGTCCGGCTCCGACGCCGGGTCCGTTTCCTCCACCTCCGCCCGGCTGAGTTCCCTTTCCGACCGGGACTGAGGCCCCAGCGGTACCGCTTTTTGCTGCTCGGTTCGAACTCGGTAATGGCGTTCCAGGGCGAGGTTCAGCCGGTAATCGGACGTGACCCATGGCTCCACCCGGAGGTGGGTTGCCGCCTCCACCTTGGCCACGGCGACCGCGTCCTTCGGGTCGGTCATGGCGACTTTGATCGTTTTCCCGTCCGTTTCGAACGGGCAGAGGCGGAATTGTTCCACCAGTTCCTGGGGGATCCGCGCGGAGACCTCCGCCGGAACGCCGCGTAACTGGACCGGGCCGGCGTATGGGAGCCCGGACATCCTGGACAGGCACTTCCCCAGGGTGTTCTCATCGAGAAAATCGAGCTTCAGCAGGTGGGCGTCGAGGGGCCCGCCGAAAAAATCCCGTGTTCGGCGGGCCTTCTCCAGTTGTTCCCGGGTGATCCATCCCCCATCCACGAGACTCTGGCCTACCCGGTCGGTCATCGTCGCTTAATTCCTGTGTCGGCCGCCGCGATGCCCGGCATGGGCTTCGTTTCGGCCGCCGCCGCGCCGGTCGCCCCGACCCCGGTCGTCCGCCCCCCCTTCCGGACGATCCAGCAGGGCCTTACGGGAAAGCCGCACCCGGCCCTGGCCATCGATTTCGATCACCTTCACCATGACCTCATCGCCTTCGTTGATCTCATCGGTGACCTCGGCCACCCGGTAGTGGGCGATCTCCGAAATGTGAAGGAGGCCTTCCACCCCCGGGAGGATTTCCACGAACGCTCCGAAATTCACAACACGGACCACCCGGCCCATGTAGGTCTTGTTCAGCTCCGCTTCCGCCGTCAGTTCTTTGATGATGTCGATCGCCTTTTGCGCCGCGGTTCCGTCGGTCGAGGCGATGTCGACCCGGCCGTCGTCGTTGACTTCGATTTTGCATCCGGTCCTTTCGGTGATCGAGCGGATCATTTTTCCGCCGGGCCCGATGATATCCCGGATCTTGTCTTTGTGGACATGAATCGTGAGAATACGAGGAGCGTATTCGGAAATGTCGTCACGGGGCGATTCCAGCGCCTCCTGCATGATCCCCAGGATGTGCATTCTCGCGTCTTTCGCCTGGTCCAGCGCCCGGGTCATGATTTCCCGGGTGATGCCGGTGATCTTGATGTCCATCTGGAGGCCGGTGATCCCCTTGGCCGTACCGGCGACCTTGAAATCCATGTCTCCGTGATGGTCTTCCGCCCCGGCGATGTCGGTGAGGACCGCCACGGTCCGGTCGGTTTTGACCAGTCCCATGGCGATTCCGGCCACCGCGCTCTCCAGGGGAACGCCGGCGTCCATCATCGCCAGGGAACCGCCGCAGATGGTCGCCATGGAGGACGAACCGTTGGACTCCAGGATGTCCGAGACGATACGGATCGTGTACGGCCACCGGTCCTCGTCCGGCACCAGGGGGAGAAGGGAACGTCCCCCCAGGGCGCCGTGCCCGATTTCGCGGCGGCCGGGGCCTCGGAGGAAACGGGCCTCTCCGACGGAGAACGGCGGGAAGTTGTAGTGAAGCATGAAACGCCGGGAACCGGCCTGCATGATGAAGTCGATGCGCTGGGCGTCGGCGGAAGTTCCTAGGGTCGCGGTCACCAGGGCCTGGGTCTCGCCCCGGGTGAACAGCGCCGATCCATGGGTCCTGGGAAGGACTCCGACCTCGCAGGAAATGTTTCGAATCTCGTCGAAGGCGCGCCCGTCCAGCCGGCGGCCGTGGGTCTCGATCTCTTCCCGCAGGATCACGTCCTGCAAATGATGCCAGGAAGAGGCGGCGAACGCCTTCTCCTCTTCCTGGTCGTCGTCGAAGCCGGCGAGCATTTCCTTTTTCAGTTCGCTGATCCTGGCGTAGCTCTCCAGCTTGTCTTGGATCCGCATGGCATCGGCCAGCTTCGATTTCCATTGGGACTCCAGCATATCCATCACGCCGGCCGGCTCGTTTTTCACCGGCGCCTCCCGGAGCGTCGGGTTGATTTCCTCGATCAGCTCCTGCTGGACCTGGATCAGCTTCTTGACCGCTTCGTGGCCGGCATAGATCGCGCCCAGCATCTCTTCTTCCTGGACCTGCTTCGCTCCCGCTTCCACCATCACCACCGCCTCGCTGGAGCCGGCGACGATCAGGTCGAGCCGGCAGGTCTCCAGTTCGGAAATGGTCGGGTTGATCATGTATTCGCCTTCTTCGGTCAGCCCCACGCGAACTGCGGCGATCGGGAAGGGGAAGGGGATGTTGGAAATACCCAGGGCGGCGGAGGCGCCGGTGATCGCCAGGACGTCCGCGTCGTTCTCGCCGTCGGCCGAAAGCACCATGGCGATGATCTGGGTTTCGCAGGCCCAGCCTTCGGGGAAGAGGGGACGGAGGGGCCGGTCAATCATCCGGGAGGTCAAAACCTCCTTCTCGTTGGGGCGGCCTTCCCGGCGAAAGAAACCGCCTGGGATTTTTCCGGCGGCGTAAGTGTTCTCCCGGTAGTCCACGGTGAGGGGCAGGAAATCCACCCCTTCCCTCGGCGTCTTGGCGGACACGGCGGTCACAAGTACGACGGTGTCGCCGGATCGAACGAGAACGGCGCCGTCCGCCTGTTTCGCCATCCGGCCGGTTTCGAACGAGATGGTGGATTTTCCGATCTGGATCTCTTTGGTTCTTTTCACTTTCCTCTGTTGCCTCCAGCCACCGACTCACCGGCTCCGGGCTGAACCAGGACGTTCCCCTCCGGACTGGAGGGAGAACGAAGGAACGACAGGCGGAACCGGTTCATGGAGTCGTGGCGAATCCTCCGGACGTCGGAGGACAGTCATGCCTATTTACGCAGGCCAAGACGCTGAATCGTCGTCTGGTACCGTTCGTAGCTTTTTCGTTTCAGATAGTCGAGCAGCCGGCGCCGTTTTCCGACCATTTTGAGGAGGCCGAGGCGGGAGTGATGATCCTTCTCGTGCACTTTGAAATGCTCGGTGAGGTGCTCGATGGTTCTTGTGAGAAGGGCGATCTGCACTTCCGGCGAGCCGGTATCGGTCTCATGAGTCCGGAATTCTTCGATGATTGCGGTTTTCTTCTCCAGGGGCAGGGGCATGTAAGGTCCTCCGAAGCCGCCGTCCAGCGCGAACGGCCCAGATTCGCTTCCAGGAATGATTCCCTTAAAAGCTTGATTGAAAGAGATTTACGAACGGCCAAGTTAGCACAGGCGGTGAAAGGGGGCAAGCAGGTCGATCAGTTCAGGACCACCTTGGGTTGGAGCGAATTCCCCGCGATCTCTCCGACGCCGAGCAAGGCTCCAGTCCGGCCCAGGACCCGGACCAGGGATCCTTCGGGGAAATCGCCGGGGAGTTCGGTCCTTCCGCCCGCCAGGAACAGGTCGTCCATGCCGGGGGCCGCCAGGGCGACCGACTCCAGTTCCAAGGGGATCTTGTTCAGAGGGAGGACCCGCTCGGCCAGGTCCGGGTCCGGAATCTCCCGAACCGGCCGGTCCCGATCCAGCCGGATCGCTTCCAGGACCGAAAGCGGGCCGATCGAAGTCCTGCGGAGAGCCGTCAGGTGTCCTCCACACCCGAGGAGGTCTCCCAGATCCCGGGCGAGGGCGCGAATGTACGTCCCGGGGGAAACGGAGGCGGAAAACCGGTAGGACGCACGGTCACCGCCGGGAAACAGCTCCAGGTCGAACACCTCCACCGGCACCGGCTCCAGCCGGAGGAGGGTTCCTTCCCGGGCCGAGCGATAGGCCCGTTTTCCTTCCACTTTTTTCGCCGAGAAGGAAGGAGGCGCCTGGAGAATTTCTCCGGTGAGCCGGGCGGCGGCCGTCCGGACCTGATCCGGGCCGGGCAGGGGTCCGTCGTACCGTTGCAGAACCCGGCCGGTCGCGTCGTCGGTATCGGTGACGGCCCCTAGCGTCAGCACCCCCTCATAACGCTTGGGAGAAGAGGGGAGGAACCGGATCAACCGCGTCGCCCTGCCGAGCATCATTGGCAGCAGACCGGTGGCGAACGGGTCGAGGGTACCGGCATGCCCGGTTCTGCGGCGGCCGAGAAGCCGCCGGACCTGGGCGACCAGGTCGTGGCTGGTGGCGCCGGGCCGCTTGTCGATCAGAAGGAGCCCTTCCGGCGCCGCCTCTGTCATGATTCTTCGCCGGGGTTCGGCCGCTCCTGCTGGATCTCGTCGATCAGTTCCTCGATCCGCTCCGCCTGTTCTCCGGTCGGATCCTCCACAAAGCGGAGTTCCGGAACGTGACGAAGCCGGATTCTCTCCGCCAGCAGCCTTCGGATGAACGGCGTGGCTTTTCGGAGCGCCCGAACCGAGGGGCTGTCGTGCATATCCTCGGACAACGCGGAGATATAGACTGTCGCGTATTGGAGGTCGGAGGTAAGATCGACGCCGGTGATGGTGATGAAGCCGATCTCCGGGTCCCGGACTTCCCGCATCAGGATCTCCGACAGGCTGAGACGGATCTGGTCGGCCACTTTCCTGACTCGCACCTTTTTCACGGAGGATCTCCTTCCCAGCCGGCAATTCCACCGTCGCAGCCTTCCATGATCTCCTGCCCGGTTTCGATTACGTATCCCGGCACCATCGATTCCGCCTCCCTTCGAACCGATTCGAACAGGGTTTCCAGTACGTTTCTCCTGTTCGCCACCGAGACCAGGATCAACCCGGCCCGCTGTCGGAGCGCGGCGAAGCGTTCCATTTCCGCGATCGAGAGATTGTGACGGGCCCGGAGACGATCCTTCAGCCTCCGGACCACCTGCCTCCGATCCTTCAAGGAACGGGAGCCCGGCAGGTGGAACTCAAGAGTGTAGACTCCGAGAAACATATTGGGCGCCGGGTTATCGGTGCATCATCCGTGCATCATCCGTTCAAAGGGATTGGACCGCTACCTTCTCCATAACGAAGAATTCGATGACGTCGCCTTCCTTGATGTCGTTGTAGTTTTCGATGCCGATTCCGCATTCATATCCTTGTTTCACTTCCGCGGCGTCGTCCTTGAAGCGGCGGAGAGACGCTACCTTCCCGGTGTGGATCACGACATTGTCCCGGAGAAGACGGACCTGGGCGTTTCGGGTGACTTTTCCCTCGCTCACGTAGCAGCCGGCGATAATGCCGATCTTCGGAACCTTGAACAGGTCGCGTACCTGCGCCTCTCCCAGGATCACTTCCTTTTCGTCCGGTTCGAGCATGCCGATCATCGCCTGGGTCATCTCGTTGACCATGTCGTAGATCACCGTGTAGCACCGGATGTCGATCTTTTCCTGCCTGGCCAGGTCCGAGGCGGCACGGTCCGGCCGCACGTTGAAGCCGACGATCAGAGCGTTGGAGGCGGAAGCCAGCAGGACGTCGGCCTGGGAAATCGCCCCGGTGGAGGCGCGGATCACCGATAGCTTCACTTTGTCCTTGGGGAGGTCGCTCAGCATTTTCTGGACCGCTTCGATGGAACCGTTTACGTCCGCCTTCAACAGAATCGGCAATTCCTTCACGTTCCCCTGGGCGATTTCCATGGAGAGTGATTCCAGGGTCCGGCGGGACGATTTCGCCAAGGTCTGCGCGCGAAGCTTTTCCTGCCGGAACCCGGCGATCCGCCGCGCCTTCGCCTCGTTGCCGACCGCCTGGAAAAGATCGCCGGCCGTCGGTTCTCCGGACAGCCCCATCACCTCCACCGGCGTGGACGGCCCGGCCTCCTGGGTCTTCTTTCCGTGCTGGTCCAGCATCGCCCGAACCTTGCCGTAGGAGGCTCCCGCGATGAAAGCGTCGCCGTTCTTCAGCGTCCCGTCCTGGACCAGGACGGTGGAGATGATCCCCCTGGATTTATCCAGACGCGCCTCGAGAATGACGCCGGAAGCGGAGCGTTCCTGGTTCGCCTTCAGTTCCAGCATGTCGGCGACCAGGAGAACCATTTCCAGGAGTTGATCCAGTCCCTGCCCGGTTTTTGCCGACACCTCGCAGGAGACCACCTCGCCGCCGAACTCTTCGACGAGAACATCCCGGTCGGCCAGCTGTTGCTTGACGCGGATCGGTTCGGCTCCAGGCTTGTCCATCTTGTTGATGGCGATGATGATCGGAACCCCGGCCGCCTTGGAGTGATCGATCGCTTCCAGCGTTTGCGGCTTGACGCCGTCGTCCGCAGCGACCACCAGGATGACGATATCGGTGGCGGCGGCGCCCCGGGCCCGCATCATGGTGAACGCCTCATGGCCGGGAGTGTCCAGGAAGGTAATTTTGCGGCCGTTGGATTCGGTCTGGTACGCGCCGATATGCTGGGTGATGCCGCCATGTTCCCGGTCCACCACGTGCGTTTCCCTTATGGCGTCGAGGATCGATGTTTTTCCGTGGTCCACATGGCCCATGACCGTCACCACCGGGGGCCGTTCCGAGATCTTGGAGGCTTTTTTCTCCTCGATCAGCAGTTCGGCTTCCAGTTCGTCTTCGATCCCCTTGGTGATTTCCTTGGCTTCCGCCTGCTCGGCCTGATGCTGCGCCATCTCTTCGAAGCTGAGAATGGTCGCCTTGGAGCCGAAATCCTCCGCGACGGAGATCGCCATTTCGGGCGTCAACGGCTGGTTGATGGTGACGAGAACTCCCTTGGCGATCAACTTCGCGATTACGTCTTTCGATTTTCGATTTAATTTTTCCGCGATTTCCTTGACCGTGACGCCCTCGGAGAGAACGATCGATTCGGGCACCGGGGGAAGATCGGCTTTCGGCTTCGCGACCGGCGCCGGCGCCTGGGTGAATTCCTCCCGTTTGGTTTTCTTCTTCTTCTTCTTCCGTTTTCCGGAAGGGCCGGCGCCCGGGGGGGGTTGTCCCGGTGCGCCCGGCGCTCGATGCACGTGGCCGCCGTATCCGCCCGGAGCCGGCCGGCCATACGGCCGGGCCGGTGTTCCCGGAGTGCGGGGATAGCCGGTCGTCGGCCTCCCCGGCACGGTTCCAGGGCGGGGTTTCGGTTTCGCGGTTCGGGCGCGGATCGCCTCCAGGGTAGGGAATCGTTTCGCGGCGAAGACCCTCCGCCCGGATTTGGAAACCGGCACAGGCTTTTCTTTTTTCTGCTCTCGCGCCGGGACGGGGGAGGCAGCCTTCGGTGCGGCTTCCTCGGCAGGTTCCGGCTCCTGGACGCTTTCCGCCGGAGTTTCCGTTTCCGTCGCGGCCGCCGCCGCTGCTACGGCCGGGGCCTCTTCCGGTGTGGGCGTCGCGGTTTCCTCGACCGGCTCTTCCTTTTCCGTTTCACCGGTTCGGTCCGGTTCGGATTCGATTTCCGTTTCTTGAACGGCCGGGGATTCCTGTTCCTCTTCCTTCCGGCGAGCTTCTTCGGCGAGGCGTTCCCGCTCCTCCCGCAACGCGGCGGTCAGCCGGGTGCGGACCAGCTCGGCGGTTTCCGGATCCAGGGTGCTCAGGTCTGATTTGACCTCTCTCCCCATGATATCCAGCAGTTCAAGGATCAACGCGCTGTTGACCTTCAACTCTTTCGCCAGATGAAATACCCTGATCTTGGCCATTCCGTCTCCTGGTGAGGGGGTTAGACCTCCCTCTCCTTGTCGGTTGCGGCTGCAGGTTCAGATTCTTGCTTCATCGCAACATCCGCCGTTTCGGTGTGTTCGCCGGATTCATCCTGTTCGCCCGATTCTCCGTCCCCGTCCCGGGCCGCCGGGACGGCTTCCGGCGATTCCGGCTCCGTTCCCTGATCTTCCTGCTCGGCAGCGGCTTCCTCCGAGTCCGGTTCCGCGTCTTCCTGTTCCTCTTCGGCTTCCGCTTCCGCCAGGGCCGCGGCCTCCGCGGCGGCCGCTTCTTCCGCGATCAACTCTTCCAGGCGGATCTCCGCGGCGTCATGGATATCGATCGCCTGGTCCTCGTTGATTCCCTCGATCGCCATCAGGTCTTCGAGAGAGGCCAGCGCGACCTCTTCCACCGCGAGGAATCCCGCGTCCAGCAGGCAGTTGGCGACCACTTCCTCGATGCCCGGCAGGGAGTGGATCTGCTCGACGGCCTGGGCCATCATCTCCATCTCCTGCTCGACCTCCGCTTTTTTATCGGCTTCGCTTTTGATATCGATATGCCATTCCACAAGCTTGCTGGCCAGACGAACGTTTTGTCCCCGCTTGCCGATGGCCAGGGAGAGTTGCTCGTCTCCGACGATCACCTCCAGTTCCCGACTCTCGTAGTCGAGAATCCCGACCCGGTTGATGATCGCCGGGTTCAGGGAGTTGCGTACGTACATTTCCGTTTCGTCGCTGTATTGAACGATGTCGATCTTTTCGCCCCGCAGTTCCCGGATGACCGCCTGTACCCGGGACCCTTTCATCCCGACGCAGGCGCCGACCGGGTCCACGTCCCGGTCGGTGGAAATCACGGCGACCTTGCTTCGCTCGCCGGCGTCCCTGGCCACGTTCCGGATTGCCACGGTTCCATCGTAGATCTCCGGTACTTCCATTTCGAACAGGCGGGCGACCAGCAGCTCATCGGCCCGGGAAAGAGTCAACTGGGGACCCTTGCCCTGCCGGTCCACGTTCACCAGAACGGCGCGGATCCGATCCCCGGGATTGTAGTGCTCCGCCCGGGACTGCTCCCGTCGGGGGATGACGCCCTCGGCCCTGCCGAGGTCCACCAGCATGTCTCCACGATCGAAACGTTTGACCAAGCCTGTGAACAGTTCCCCGACTCGATCGTGGTATTCCTCCCAGACCAACTCCCGCTCCGCTTCCTTGACTTTCTGAAAGATCACCTGCTTGGCCGCCTGGATGGCGATTCGAGTTTGCGGAGCTTCCGCATCCTCAATCGGGGTCTCCAGGACGTCGCCGATTTTGGCTTCCGGATCCTTCTGGAGAGCCTCCTCCAGCGGGATTTCCGTTTGCGGGTCCATCAGTTCTTCTTCCTCGACGACGGTATGTTTCCGGAAGAGATTGAACTTCCCGGTGGTTTTATCGAATTGGGCGCCGTAATCCTCCTTGCTCCGGTAATACTTTCTGGAAGCGGCGGCGTACGCCTCTTCGATGGCCTGGATTACAACATCGGCGTCGATCCCTTTCTCACGGCCGATCGCTTCGATCGTGTGATAAAGCTCGCTGCTCATGAGTTATGCACTCCTGTGCTCACGCCCGAGAGAGTGGCACCGATTCGATGACCGCACGGATGCGGGTCAATATGGTAGATATTGTGTGGCATGGACAACCTCCGTCCATGGAATCATGACTTCCCCTGTATCTTCACCGGTGAGGATCCTGACCTTCCCGCCTTCCCGTCCCAGAAGCGTTCCTACAACCGTTCTGCGATCGCCGTCCGAGTCGATTTCGATGGACACTTTCCGGCCGGTGTTCCGGCGGAAATCATCGTCGGTTTGGATCGGCCGGTCCATACCGGGAGAGGAAACTTCGAGGGTGTAGGCTCGATCGATGATGTCCCGGTCGTCCAGCGCCATCTCCAGGGCGAGGCTGAACTTGCGGCAATCGTCCAGGGTGACGCCGTCCGGCCCCTCCCGGTCGATGTCGATCCGCAGAAGAACCCCGCCGCTTCCTTCCTGGAAGCGCAGATTCACCACTTCCACACCGACCGATCCTGCCAGGGTCGACGCAAGGGGTCGAAGTTCCCTTTCCAACTGTTCCGCCAAATTCGTCGGCAATTCGGTCTCCGGATTTACCCGTAAAAATACAAAGAGGCGAGCTTTGCCCGCCTCGCGCACAAACCGTGGGCATTCTACCGAAAAGGGTATGCAGGTGCAAGGGGCCGTCTTGGATCGTTCGGATCCGCTCGAGGGCGCTCAGGAGCCTGAAAGAAGCTTGATTTCCGCTAAAATTTTATCTTTATCCCGTGCGTCCGGCTTCAACTCCAGGTATTTCCGGTAATGCCGCACGGCTTCCTGGTCCTGACCCTGCTTTTCCAGGCTGAGACCGAGTCCACGCTCCGCGCGGGCATACTTCGGGTTGGTTTCCAGGCAGAGAGAGTACGCCTCGATCGCCCGGTCGTACCTCTTCTTCTTATAGTATCCGGCTCCCAGGCTGTAATAATGCTGGGCGGACCGGAAGCCGAGTTCGGCGCCCGCCGCCAGGGCTGCTTCCGCTTTTTCGAGATCCCGCACCTGGAGATAGAGAGAGGCGGCGTCGGCGTATACCTGAGGGCGGGACGGGTCCAGGGCGGCGGCGGTTTCATAGGCCGCGGCCGCTTCCTCCCACTTCTTTTCCTTCTGGAGGAGGAACGCCCGGTTCATGTGAGAAAGGATCAAGATCTGCTTGTTTTCGGTGTTTTCGGTTTCCCGGGTGAACGCCTCGAGGGCTTCCTCCGCTTTTCCCTGGGCGATCAGGGCGCTCCCTAGCTGGAACTGAACCCTCTCCATGTGAGGGGCCAGCTCGGCCGCCCTTTCCAGGGGAGGAAGCGCTTCGGCCGGTTTCTTGAGCGCGATGAGCACTTCACCCAACAGGAGATGGAGTGCAGGGTCGTCGGGATAGTCCGTAAGCATCGCCGTGAGTACCGCCGCAGCGCCCTCGTAGTCCTGTTTCTGTACCAGCTTGTTGGCCTTGGAAAGATCGGCGGTGTCGACCTGTTCCGGCTCTTCCGGCTCCGTCGGAGCCTGCAGGGTCACCTTCCCGGTAAGGGGATCGACGACTCGGACCGGCTTTCCTTCGTCCGCCGCCGGGGCGACGGAGAAGGCCAGGAGGACGAGGGCGGCGAAAACGGTGCAGTATCGTGGGTTTCGGTGCATCTTGGTTCGACTCCTCTGTGGGACTCCGGTCGGAACAGGCTTCCGATCTGCGGAATCATTGCAGTGTACCACCGACGACGAAAAATGACCGTTGCACGGTCCCGGCTCGGCTGAGAAAAGCTATATCCGCCATATTGGCGCATATATCAAACAGCCGGGGACGGGAAAGACCGTGTCCGCGGTTGTGAACGGGTATATTCTCAATAACTTAGAGGAATTTCACCGAGTTGGGGAGAAAAGTTCGAAAAAAATATTTTGAGTCCCTTGCAAAGGGGGGGAAAACTGGTAATATCGTCCGCGCTTCGCAAGGCATGGGTTCAGAGAGCCACAAGGTAAAACTTGCAGGATCCACTGAGTAGAAAAGATCCTGATGTTGTCGTGCGATGTTCTTTGAAAACTAAATAGAACGTGCCAGCTAGAAGGAAGACACATCTTCCGTCAATTGGTTAGTGAATTCGCGTGCACGGCGAAGGCCGCGTCTCAAAGAGAGGCGGTCGAATGTGCAACTCTAGTTTGTGTTCCGGTGCGGAGTTTATCGAAGCACCGGTACCAAATATAAACTGGAGAGTTTGATCCTGGCTCAGAACGAACGCTGGCGGCGTGCTTAACACATGCAAGTCGAACGAGAAAGCGGACTTCGGTTCGTGAGTAAAGTGGCAGACGGGTGAGTAACACGTGGGCAACCTGCCCGAGAGTGGGGAATAACTCTTCGAAAGGAGAGCTAATACCGCATAACATCACGAAGTCCCTGGATTTCGTGATCAAAACAGGCCTCTGTTTCATGCTTGTGCTTTCGGAGGGACCCGCGCCCCATTAGCTTGTTGGTGAGGTAACGGCTCACCAAGGCTCCGATGGGTAGCCGGCCTGAGAGGGCGACCGGCCACACTGGAACTTAGACACGGTCCAGACTCCTACGGGAGGCAGCAGTGAGGAATATTGCGCAATGGGCGAAAGCCTGACGCAGCGACGCCGCGTGGAGGAAGAAGGCCTTCGGGTTGTAAACTCCTGTCAGGAGGGACGAATGTTCGACAGGTTAATACCTTGTCGGGTTGACGGTACCTCCAAAGGAAGCCCCGGCTAACTCCGTGCCAGCAGCCGCGGTAATACGGAGGGGGC
>CAZZIV010000011.1:0-26858 GCA_964654385.1 uncultured Acidobacteriota bacterium
CCATCCTGGGCCTGGCGCTATTCCAGACCAACCGCGGCTACGGCTTCGTGCAGGGTCTGGTCTTCGCGGTCGGCGCCGGCGCCGGGCTCACGCTGGCGCTGGTGCTGACGGGCGGGCGTGCGTTGGAGAGCGCGCGGAGAGGCCGGAGCGCCGGCCGTCCGGCCGGCCAGGCCCAGGACCCAGGTCGCCAGGGCCGGGATCGACCGGCCCGGCGCCGCCGAAGCCAGGACCACCGGCCAGGCAAGAACCGCGAACAGGAGCATCGGGCCAAGGCCGGTGGGGATAGGAAGGGGCCGGCCGGGACGGCCGGCGACGGCGACCAGGAGAAAGATCAGGGCGGCGCATCCGAGAGCGGATTCCCCACGTGCTTCCGGCGGAAACAGGGCAAGAACCGTCAGCAGCCCACAAACGATATACAGGGGGAGGCGATCGGAGGAGACGCCGACGGGACCGCCGTCGATCCGGCCGGATCGGATCACTCCGGCGACGCGACGAAGACACCATTGCTGATGATGATGTCCCGGTTGAAATCCATCTTGGTGGCCAGGGAGATATTCGCCCCGTCCACACCGTCTTTGCCGTAGGACTCGATCGTGTAATTGAACGCGTCCGCCGTGTAGACCAAGGCATGGGACCAGTGGTCTTCCAGGGGAACCACGTTGATCTGGTATGGGATCAGGAACGGCGTCAGGGCGGCCAGGCCTCCGGAATCATCCGGCACCAGCCCGTTATCGACCTGGTAGGCTTCCACCGCCCGGGCGATAGTGCGCATGTCGGCCATGGTGGCCCGCTGCTTCGCCTTGTCCAGGGCGCCGGTCAGGGCCACCAGGGCGATGGCCGCCAGGATGGAAAGGATGACCAAGGTGACCATCAGCTCCACCAGGGTGAAACCGGTCTGCCCGGCACGGCCAGGCCGCCGGACGTTCCGCCTGTTCCGAATCCTCTTCACGCCTTCACGCCTTCACGCCGCCCTTCTACATCGGAATTCCACTCGGAAGTGAATCATTTTCCGGGAAGGATTTCAATTGTTCTAGGGAATCCTTCTCCACCCCCGGAACGTGGAACGGCGGAGGCGTTCGACCGCCTCCGCCGTTCAGATTCAGTCCTTCGACTGATCGATGTTTCTGACTACTGCTGGGCGCCTTCCGGCCACTGGACGAACTGCCCGTTGGCGAACAGGATGTCCGCGGAGAACAGCTGAGTGGCGCCGAGAGAGTCGGCATCGTTGGTGCTCCCCTTCCCGTACGATTCCACGGTATATTCGGCGCCCGCCGCCGAGTCATAGTCCATCGTGCCCTGCCAGCCGTCCAAGGTCGGAAGAACCTTGATGTAGAGCGGTTCGAGGGAAGTCTGGACCGCGGCCATGGTGCCTCCGACCGGGTAGATGTTGGAGTCGATGGCGTACGATTCCACGGCGGTGCCGATGGAACGCATGTCGGCCATGGTCCTCTTCTGCTTGCCGCGGTCGATGGCGTTCAGCAGGTTCGGGATCGCGATGGCGGCGATAATACCGATGATCGCAACGACAATCAGAAGCTCAATCAGCGTAAAACCTTTAGAATTCTTCAGTCTCATGTTCCGGCCTCCTTTCAGGTCCACCCGTTTATGAGCAACCTTCATGCCAATGATTCAATATCCAAAATTCCTGGATTGAATTTATATGTTTTCAGGATTTTCGCCCTTCAATACGCACTTTTTTCATCGGGAACCACCTGCGAACGGGGAACGAGATGCCCTTCAGGGGCGCATCCCCGGCTCTTAGGCTGACACGAATTGTCACTCTTCGCCACCTGCCACAAGGGAGGCTGAGCTTTCCCGCGTGGTGAGACTGTATTTTTTGGCGAAATACCGGAAAGATCGGAACGTCATTCCGAGCATTTCCGCCGCCTTGGTCTGCACGCCTCCCACTCGTTCCATCGCCTCCATCATGTACTTACGCCGCAAATCTTCCAGGTGTCTATCCAGATCTACGCCTCCGTCAGGGAGACGGACACTCAGTTCCCCGTTCCGGCCGCTTCCTTTCCGGATTTCCGGTGGCAGGCTCCCCTCCTGGATCACCGTCCCTGCTTCCAGGGCCACCGCCCGCTCGATTACGTTTTCCAACTGGCGGACATTCCCGGGCCAGTGATACGTCTCCAGGAGATCCATCGCCTCCTTGGAGATTCCTTCCAGTTCTTTCCCGATGAGTACGTTGTATTTCTCGAGGAACTGCTCAGCCAGCGCCGGAATATCCTCCGGCTTTTCACGGAGGGCCGGCATATGAATCGGAATGACGTTGATCCTGTAAAACAGGTCTTCCCGGAAGGTCTTTTCGGCGACCATCTTGTCCAGATCCTGGTTGGTGGCGGTGATCACCCGGACATCCACCGGGATCTCCTCGGTTCCGCCGACCTTCCGGACCGTCCGTTCCTGCAGCACCCTCAACAGCTTGATCTGCATGGCGGAACTCGTTTCGCCGATCTCGTCCAGGAAAATCGTGCCGCCGGCCGCCACTTCGAACAGCCCTTTCTTGGTATTGGCCGCTCCTGTGAAGGAACCTTTCATATGGCCGAACAGCTCGCTCTCCAGGAGTTCGTCCGGCAGCGCCCCGCAGTTGATGGAGACGAACGGCTCGCTCGCCCGGCTGGAATGGTGGTGGATCGCACGGGCGATCAGTTCCTTGCCGGTCCCCGACTCCCCGGAAATCATGATCGTGCTGTTGGTCCCGGCGACCCTCCGGATCAGGTCGAAAATATCGGTCATTTTCCCGGACCGACCGACCATGTCGCCGAACCGGTACTTCCCCTTGAGTTCCTTTCTCAGCCCCTGGTTCTGCTCTTTGAGGTTGGCGTTCTCGTGGACGAGAGCTTTCCTGTCCAAGGTTTTCCGGACAACCATTTTCATTTCGTCCAAGTCGAACGGTTTTTCCACGTACCAGGTGGCGCCGTTGTTCAGCGCCTGGATCGCCGTTTCCTTGGACCCATAGGCGGTCATCATGAGCACTTCGGTATCCGGGGACTCCTTCCTGGTATATTCCAGCAGTTCCAGCCCGGTCATCTCCGGCATGGAAATGTCGCTGATCAGAACATCGTACGGTGATTCGGCGCCGATCCGGCCTTTCGCCGCCACCGCCGATTCGGCCACATCCACTTCGTAACCTTCCTTGCGGAGCATCATGGCCAGAAGGTCCCGCATGCTCTTCTCGTCCTCAACAACCAAGATCTTGTTCACGACCGCGCCCCCTCGCCGGCATAGTCCCGCTGCAAGGCCGCATGGGCGAGGAGCGGTTCCGTTCGCCCGGGCAGTTCAATGTAAATTCGCGTCCCTTCGCCAGGGCGGCTCTCCACCCAGATCCGGCCCCCGTGTTCCTGGACCAGTCGGTAAACGATCGCCGCCCCCAGGCCGGTGCCCTGCCGGAACGAGCTTTGAAACGGTTCGAAATACTTTGCGATCTGTTCTGGAGTCATTCCGTTTCCTTCGTCCCGGAAACAGAGACGAATCGCTTCCCTATCTCCGGAGGCTTCGATGGAGAGGTGCAGGGTCCCTCCATCCGGCATCGCCTTCAACGCATTGGTGGAGAGATTCCAGAAGACCTGCTTGATCCGGTTCACGTCCACCTCGGCAAGCACCTGGTGTTCGTGGAAACTGGTCCGGATCCGATGGTTCGGCCCGAAGTCCGCGCTCTTGGTCAAAAGCTTGATGTTGTCCTGGAACAGCCGGACCAGGTCGGTCTGCTCGGACGAGAACTTCCCGGGACGGGCGAAAGTCAGAAAGTCCCGGATCGCCTGGTCCAGCCGGTGGGATTCCCGGAGGATGATGTCCATCAATTCGAGGGTTTCCCCGTCCGGATCCAGGTTGGATTTCAAGTACTGCACCGATCCGCTCATGGCGGCCAGGGGATTTCTCAATTCGTGGGCCATGCCGGCGGCCATCTCTCCTAGGGCCGCC
This sequence comes from uncultured Acidobacteriota bacterium, assembly GCA_964654385.1. Lineage (GTDB taxonomy): Bacteria > Acidobacteriota > Polarisedimenticolia > Polarisedimenticolales > Polarisedimenticolaceae > Polarisedimenticola. The sequence goes on from CAZZIV010000011.1 coordinate 3,928, forward strand.
ATCCGGTCCTTGAGCCGCACCTCCTGCTCCAGGGCATGAATTTCGGTCAGGTCCTGGAAAATGAAGATAAAACCGAGAGGCCGCCCGCTCCGGTCATGGAGATTGGAGACGGCGATCCCCATGAAGATGGTGTCGCCGCGACCGGTCCGGAACCATTTTTCGAATCGGAAGCGTCGATCCGCCAGCAGGTGCTTCCGCAGATCCAGCAGGAACCCGTCCTCCAGGCCGAGAAGCTCCGAAATCGTCCTGGAAAGAACCTGTTCCGGCTCGTAGCGGGTGATTTCCCGCCCCCCCCTGTTGATGAAATGGATCCGGCCTTCCAGGTCGGTGGTGATCAGGCCGCTGTTGATCGATTCGATGATGTTCTCGTTCAGCGCCTGCAGGCGCGCCACCGTGCCCCGGCGCTCGACCAGCTCATCGTCCTGGTTCCGGAGCCGTTCGGAGAGGTAGGAGGAGAGGAGGGCGACCGCCGCGAAGGCGACCAGGTGGGCCAGGAGAGAGTAGACCATCACCCGGGGTTCCCGCACCGGAGGCAACTCCGAAATCTGGATCGGGGAAATCCCCTGGAGTCCGGTGACCGCCATGGCGGCGTAAAGCACCCAACTCCCCAGCGCCATAACCAGTCCGCCGGTGCGGTAGAGCAGCATCGAACCGACGATGATCGGCAGCAGGTAGAGGAACGACATCGGGCTGGCGATTCCGCCGGTGATCAGGACGAAACCGGTTACCACAAACGTATCGCCCGCGAGTTGGATGTAGGTGAACAGCTTCCGCCCGGCCATCCACCGGGCCAGAAACGCGTAGGCCAGGACCATCCCGTACGCAGCCGCGGCCAGCAGGAAAAGCGGGCGCAAAGAACGGGCCGGAGTGAACAGCAACTCGATGGCGAAGGCGCAGATCAGCAGGGTCGATACGGTGACCACCCTGAGAATCATCAGGCCTCGATGCTGTCGATCCGGCGTCATTCTTCCCGCGCCCCGTTTTTCCTAGCCGATCTTGCTGATCAGGCTGAACATCGGCATGTACATCGAGATCACGATGAATCCGATGACGATCCCCAGGAACAGGATCATGACCGGCTCCATCAGCGCCAGCAGGTTGGCCGTCGCTTCGTCCACCTCGTCCTCGTAAAAATCGGCGATCTTGTTCAGCATGGTTTCCAGGGCGCCGGTCTGCTCGCCGACCGCCACCATCTGGACCACCATGCCGGGGAAAACGGTGCTCGCCTTGAGAGGTTCGGAAATGCTCTTCCCTTCTTCGACACTGGTCCGGGTGGACTGGATGGCGTCTTCCACGACCGAGTTTCCCGCCGTCCTGGCAGTGATGTCCAGGGCGTCCAGGATCGGCACGCCGGAGGATACGAGGGTGCCCAGGGTTCGACAGAACCGGGCGACGGCGATCTTCCGCAAGACATCCCCCAACACCGGAATCTTCAGAAGAAGGCCGTCCAGAACCCGCTTCCCCTTGTAGGTCTTGTGGTACCGGTTCAACGCGAAAATGACCAGTCCGATGGACAGGAAGATCAACCACCAGAACGAACCGATGAATTTCGAAAGGCTGATGGTGATCCGTGTCGGCAACGGTAATTCCGCTCCCAGCCCTTCGAAAAGGGTGGCGAAGGTCGGAATGACTTTCCAGAGAATGACCCACACGACGCCGATGGCGATCAGGATCACCGCCACCGGGTAGATCAGGGCCGAGCGGACCGCCGCCCGCAACTTCACGATCTTTTCGATGTAGGTCGAAAGTCGTTGCAGAATCGTATCCAGGATACCGCCCGCTTCCCCGGCGGCCACCATGTTCGCGTACAGCGGATCGAACGCTTTCGGATGCTTCCGCAGCGAATCGGCCAGGGTGGCCCCCTGCTCGACGTCCTGCCGGACCTGGAAGAGGATCTTCTGGAACGTCCGGTTCTCTTGCTGGGATCCCAGGATCTCCAGGCACTGGACCAGCGGCAGGCCGGCGTCGATCATCACCGAGAACTGCCGGGTGAAGATGGCGATCTCCTTCTGGCTGATCCCGCCGCCGCCCAGCTTGGGCAACGCGAACTCCTTCCCCTTCTCGGTCACGCCGGTCACGATGATGCTCTGTTTCCGCAGCGTGGCGATCGCCGCTTCCTTGCTGTCGGCGACCAGGACGCCCTCCTGGACTTTTCCTCCGCGTGTGCGGCCTTTCCAGTTATAGTTGGGCATTTTTCATATCCTCCTGCCGCGGATCAGCGGCCGTTGCTCCGGACGGCTTTGGGCCCGCCGGAGGGGAACAGCGCGCCGGCGCCGCGATTGATCATTTCCTGCAGTTCATCCGGGCGGCTCGAGGTCGCCAGGGCCAAGTCCATGCTGATTTCCCGCTTAAAATACAGCGTGGCCAGGGACTGGTTGAACGTTTGCATACCGAATTTTTCCTGTCCGACCTGCATCGCCGAATAGATCTGGTGAACCTTGTCCTCCCGGATCAGGTTCCGGATCGCGGCGTTGGGAATCATGATCTCCATGGCGAGCGCCCGGCCCTGGCCTTTCTGCTTGGGCAGAAGCGCCTGGCACATGATTCCTTCCAGAACCAGGGAAAGCTGGGCCCGGATCTGGGACTGCTGGTGGGGCGGAAACACGTCGATGATCCGGTTGATCGTCTGTGCCGCCGAATTGGTGTGCAGAGTGCCGAAGGTCAGGTGGCCGGTCTCGGCGATCCGGAGCGCCGATTCGATGGTCTCCAGATCCCGCATCTCGCCGATGAGGACTACGTCCGGATCCTGACGCAGCACCGATTTCAGGGCGTTGGTGAACGAGTGGGTGTCCGCGAACAGTTCCCGCTGATTCATGAGACAGCGCTTGTGGGTGTGGAGGTATTCGATCGGATCCTCGATGGTCACGATATGTTCGTGCCGCTCGTCATTGATCTTGTCGATCATGGCCGCTAGGGTGGTGGACTTACCGGAGCCGGTCGGCCCGGTCACCAGGATCAGCCCCCTGGGCTTCTCGCACAGGGTGGCGACGACATCCGGCAGGCCCAGGTCGTTCACCCCCTTGATTTCCCATGGGATCGTCCGGAACGCCCCGGCGACGGCTCCCCGCTGGAAAAACACGTTCGCCCGGAATCGGGCCAAGCCCTTCACGCCGAAGGAGAAGTCCAATTCCAGGTTTTCTTCGAAGCGGTGTTTCTGGCTGTCCGTCAAAACGCTGTAAATCAGGTTTTTGGTCTCCGAAGCGGTCATCGGCGGTACCTGCAGAGGAACCATCTTGCCGTCGATCCGGATCTGGGGCGGAGAGTTGGTGGTGATATGGAGATCGGTCCCCCCCTGGTCCACCAGGGTCTTCAGCAGTTGGTGAATCGTTACGCCCATCGGAAACCCCTCTCGTGGGGCCGGATCCGCGTCCGCGGTCTCCGCCCACCGAAAATCAAAGGACCGTCTCCCGGACAACCTCTTCCACGGAGGTCGCACCGGCGCGGATTTTTTCCAGGCCGGACATCCGAAGAGTGATCATTCCTTCATCGATTCCTTTCCGCCGCAGTTCCATGGCGGAAGCGCCGGACAGGACCAGTTCCCGGATATCCTCCGTGACATCCAGGACCTCGAACAGGCCGACCCGTCCGCGATAGCCTGTGTTGTTGCAGTTTCCACAGCCTCTTCCCTTGTAGAGGGTGACGCCCGGGGCGGTCTCCTCGGAGAAACCGATATCGGTCAGCGCCTGCACCGGCATCTGGATCTCCTCTTTGCACTCCTTGCAAATCCGGCGGACCAGCCGCTGGGCGCAGATGAGGTTCACCGATGTGGCCACCAGGAACGGCTCGATCCCCATGTTCATGAGCCGGGTGATGGTGGAGGGGGCGTCGTTGGTATGGAGCGTGGAGAGCACCAGGTGGCCGGTGAGAGCGGCCTTCACGGCGATCTCCGCCGTCTCGAAGTCCCGAATCTCGCCGACCAGGACGATATTCGGGTCTTGCCGGAGAAACGACCGGAGGGCGGCGGCGAAATTCAGACCGATGGCGTCCTTGGTCTGCACCTGGTTGATCCCATGAAGATTAAACTCCACCGGATCCTCGGCGGTCATGATATTGGTTTCCGGCGTGTTCACCCGGCTCATGGCCGAATACAGCGTGTTCGTCTTCCCCGACCCTGTGGGGCCGGTCACCAGGACCATTCCGTACGGCTTCAAGATCTGCTTCTCGAACTTGGTCAGCGACTCCCTTTCGAAGCCGAGCTTGGTCATGTCCAGAACCAGGTTTTCCTTGTCCAGAAGACGGAGTACGATTTTCTCGCCGAAAAGAGTCGGAAGACAGGAAACACGGTAATCCATCTCCCTGGTCTTGCCGGAAAGTTTCATCTTGATCTTGATCCGGCCGTCCTGAGGGAGTCTCCGCTCCGAGATGTCCAGCTTGGCCATGATCTTGATGCGGCTCGTGATGGCATCCTTTAGCTTCATCGGCGGATGCATGATCTCGTAAAGGACGCCGTCGATACGGAACCGGACCCGAAAATCCTTCTCGTACGGCTCCAGGTGGATATCCGACGCGCTTTTCTTGATCGAATCGGTCAGGATGATATTGACGAGCTTGACCACCGGCGCTTCTTCGGTGGCCGCCTCCACGGCGGTGGCGTCGAGTTCCTCCTCCTCTTCCAGGACTTCGAGGGCTTCCGCCTCCGCCTCCGCCATTTCATCCATGACCTTCTTGAGTTCCATGGCGTGGGAGGAGCCGTAGTACTTCTCGATCGCCTCCCGGATGGCGATTTCACTGGCCACCACCGGCTCGACGTTGTAGCCGGTCATGAACTTGATATCGTCCATGGCGAACACGTTGGTCGGATCGGCCATGGAGATCGTCAGCGTCGCGCCGGTCCGGTTCACCGGAATGACCAGGTATTTTTGCGCCACTTCGGACGGGATCAGATTGATCACGCTCTCTTCAATCTCGAAATGGCGCAGGTTGATCGAAGGCACTCCGTATTGTTCGGAAAGAAGCTGGGTAATGTCGTCTTCCTGGACATACCCCAGTTGAACCAGGTTGTACCCTAGTTTCTCCCCGTTGGATTTCTGGGCTTCCAAAGCTTCCTGGAGTTGATCCTGGTCGATCAGCCCAGCCTTGATGAGCATTTCACCCAGTTTTACCGCCATCCTGACCCCCTGGCCGGTCCCGGAAGTACGGAACGTTCGAAACCCATCGCCACGATCCCCTACTCGCCTCAGCGGACGATTTCGGACAAGTCCCAAGGATTTTCCGCTGCCGGAAAACCTGTGCGAATGTAGGTTCGGAGGGTCTGGATGTCAAGCGGTGTCACCTGGTGACAAAAATCCGCACTCGTATCACATAATTCGTTGTTTTCAAGGGATTTTCAACCTCGGAAGGCGGTGAAAATCTCCGTCTTCCAGGCCGTGGAGCAGACTGCTCAGGCCGGGCTTTTCTCCGGTTCCAGGAACCGCTCCATGAAGGCGGTGGAGATCTTCCCCCGAACGAAATCCTCGTCGGCCACGATTTTCTGCTGGAGCGAAATGTTGGTGTGAATCCCCTCGATGACGAACGACTCCAACGCCCGGCGCATTCGAAGGATCGCCTCTCCGCGGGTTTTGCCACGGGCGATCAACTTGGCGATCATCGAGTCGTAGTAGGGCGAGATGAACGCCTCGGCATAGGCCGCCGTATCCACTCGTATCCCCGGCCCGCCCGGAGGATGGAACGTGGTGATCCGTCCCGGCGACGGGACGAAGGTCTCAGGATGCTCGGCGTTGATCCGGCACTCGATCACGTGGGCGGTGATCTGCAGATCGTCCTGGGTGAAGGAGATCGGCTCCCCGGACGCCACTCGAATCTGTTCCTTGATCAGGTCGACACGGGTAACCATCTCCGTGACAGGATGCTCCACCTGGATCCGCGTATTCATCTCGATAAAGAAAAAATCGCCCCTGGAGTCCAGGAGGAACTCGATGGTGCCCGCGTTGGTGTACCCGACCGCCTTCGCGGCGCGGACCGCCGTTTCGGCCATCCTGGCCCGCAGGTCGTCGTCCAGGGCGGTGGAGGGAGATTCCTCGATCAGCTTCTGGTGCCGGCGCTGGATCGAGCACTCCCGTTCGAACAGGTGCAGCACGTTCCCGTGGGAATCCCCCAGGATCTGGAACTCGATATGGCGCGGCTCCAGGAGATACTTTTCCATGTACAGTTCCGGGTTTCCGAAGGCGGCGCGGGCTTCATTGGCGGCGGATTCGTAGTGCCGTTCCATCTCCTCCGGGGACCGGACGATCCGCATGCCCCGCCCCCCGCCGCCGGCCGACGCCTTCAGCAGCACCGGGTATCCGATCTCTTCCGCGAGTTCCAGAGCCTCCTCCGCGTCTTCCACCCCGCCGGCGCTCCCCGGGATCGTGGGCACCCCCGCTTCCATCATGGTTTTCCGGGCGACCGCCTTGTCGCCCATGGAACGGATCACCTGAGGAGAGGGCCCGATAAACGCCAACCCGCAATCCCTGCACACCTCTGCGAACTGGGCGCTCTCCGCCAGGAATCCGTACCCGGGGTGGATCGCCTCCGCATCGGTGATCTCCGCCGCGGCGATCACCGCCTGGATGTTCAGATACGAATCGGTGCTGGGAGGAGGCCCGATACAGACTTCCTCATCGGCGAATCGGACGTGCAGCGAATCGGCGTCGGCGGTGGAATGAACCGCCACGGTCTTGATCCCCAGTTCGCGGCAGGCCCAGATGATCCGCAAAGCGATCTCACCCCGGTTGGCTATCAGGATTTTCCTGAACATAAGGTCCTCGCGCCGGTCAGGCCGGACGGATCCGGAACAGGACCTCGCCGAATTCAACCGGCTGACCGTTCTTCGCCAGGATTTCCACCACTTCGCCGTCCCACTCGGCTTCGATTTCGTTCATCAGCTTCATCGCTTCCACGATGCACATCACCTGCCCTTTGCTCACCTTGCTGCCGACGGTGACGAACGGGGGCGCGTCCGGACTGGGAGCGGCGTAGAAAGTGCCGACGAACGGTGTGGACATCTCCAGGAGATCTTCCTGAGGAGGAGGCGGTGGAGAGGCCTCGGCCGGAGCCGGGACCGCTGGCTCCGGCGCCGAGGCGGCGGGGGCGGCGGGGGCGGCGGAAATCACCTGGACGGTTCCCCCCTGCGCCGGCGGCGGCGGGAACGCCGGTTCCCGGCCACGATCCTTCCGAAGAGTCAGCTTGAAGCCCTCCTCTTCATATTTCAGCGTGGATATCTTGCTTTTGGAAAGAATCTCGATGAGTTCGTTGATCTGTTTGACGTCCAAGACGTTCTCCCGAAAGTAGGTCAGGCCCCGAGAACCGATTCCTCCCGCCCGATGGAGGATGAAAGGGTAACACCCGCTTCGACCTCTTCACAAGTACGGGAGAAGGGCGCCTCAGGCGGAGAGTTCCTCCTCCAGGGCGAGAGCGGTTCGATGCAGCTCATACCTTGCCCGGCCGGTCAGACCATCCGCCCCTAAAACCGCCAACAGGCCGTATTCCGGAGTTACCGACCGGTAGATGAGCTTTTTCCCCTCCGACGTCACGATCAGCTCCACCGGATCCGGTTGATCCGCCTCCCGGGCGCCGGCGGTCAGCTTTTTCATGAAATCGGCGTAGGACGCCGCCATGAACTCCAGGGGGAATTCCCCCGGATCCCCGGAGCGGGCGACCTCCATGCCGTCCATCGCGATCAGGTAGACCCCTTCCATCCCGGCGGAACCGACCGTCGCCTTTCGCAGCGTCTCATTCAGCAGCATTCTCACCTCGATGATCTTCCAGCCGGCGCAACCAATCCTTCAGACGATCCGTCCGGGCGCCGGTTTCTCCCAGCGTGCTTCGAAAATGGGAGGCCAGTTCCCGGGCGGTCGCGGGGACCGGCGGAGGCGGAACGGGCTCCTCCCTGTCGGAGGGAGCCGCCTTTCGGGCTAAAGGGAGCTCCTCCCACATCGCTCGGGCCTCAGGATCTTCCGGATGTCTTCGCATGTACTCCCGGAGCAGCCGTCCGGCGCCCTCCGGATCCCCTTGTTCCAGCCGAATCCTGGCGTGGGTGATGGTGATCGGTCCGGCCGGCCGGTTTTCGGATCCGCTCATAAAAAACCCTCCCGTCCCAGACTGTATTGTAAGGGCGGGAGGGTTTTCTGAAAAGCATTATCCGGTCAGGCGATCAAGGGCCTCCGCCCTTGCATGCCTCGATGAACAGCTGTTCGACGATGGTGATCCCGACCTGCTCGCCAACCGCCGTCACCGCGTCCACGCTGATCACGACCGAAGCCGTGGCGCTTTCCATGGAGGAGTTCCAATCGCTGGAATTGAGGGGGTAGAAGTCCCCGGAAGCGCTGCTGTCGGCGGGAACGGTCAGAGGAAGGCCGATGACCGCGGTCGCCGGCCCGGTGACCCCGGCGGGCCAGGTATAGGTGAGCGTCACCGTCCTCACGGTGATGTCGTTGAACGGAGACTGGGTGGCGCCCGCCGATTTGGGCACGTTGGTAAACTCCACGTTCCAGGGGGGAACCGTCGCGATACAGGTACCGTTCTGATCCTGCACCGTCACCGGCGGCGTCTGGGTCGTGGCCACCTGCAGGACCACATCGGCAGAGGGGTTGTCGATCGGGCTGTGGGAGCACCCCCCGGCCGACAGCAAGAGGCCCGCCATGGCCGCGACTGGGATTGCCTTCAAAAGATAACTACGCATCGATCCTGCCTCCGTTATCCGATTTTCATGATCTTCGGGGTGATGAAGATCAGAAGTTCACGATTTTCGTTCCTGAGACTGGTCTGCTTGAACAGCCAGCCGAACACCGGGATCTTGCGGAACCAGGGAACGCCGGTCTCGCTGGACCCTTCGTTCACGGTGAAGATCCCGCCGATCACGGTGGTGCCGCCGTCGGCCACCAGCACCTTGGTCTGGGCGCGCTGCGTGTTGATCGGCGGTACGTCGCCGACGGTGTTGTTGAAGTCGGGAGAGTTGTTCTCCACGGTAATCTCCAGGATGATCGTCCCTTCCGCCGTGATCTGTGGCGTCACGGTCAGCTTCAGGGAAGCGGACACGAACTCCACGTTGATCTCGGTAGCGGTGGTGTTGACCACGGGGATCCGGACGCCCTGCTCGATCTCCGCCTCTTCATTGTTCTGGGTGGCGATCTTCGGCGAGGAGAGGATCCGGCCCTGGCCGCTGGTCTCCAGGGCGTCGAGGGCGATGTCCAGGGTGAAGGAGTCGATCACGTTTCCGAAACTCATCGCCAGGGCGTTGGTACCGGAAACATCCCCGGTTTCGCTGGATCCCAGGTTCAGGCCATACCCGACCTTCGCGTTCCTCGGAAAACTCAGCCCGGTGGCAGTCCCGTGGGCCGCGTCCGCCGCGGCGGTGAATCCCCACTGCACGCCGATATCCCGGCTGAAGGTTCGGGAGGTTTCGATAATCCGCGCTTCGATCATCACCTGCGGGGTTTCCGTGTCCAGGGTGGAGATCAGCTGGTCCAGCGGTTCGATCCGCTTGGGAACATCGCTGATGATCAGGGTATTGGTTCGTTCGTCGATGATCACCTTTCCGCGATCGGTGAGAACCCCGCCGTTCTTGATCACCTTTTCCACGTCGGCCGCCTTGGCGTACGAAAGGGTCCGGGTAATGGTCACCGGCTCGACTTCCAGCTCCTTCGCCTCCTTCAACTGCTTCCGCTGGGCCGCTTCCTGGGCCAGCTTGGAGGTCGAGGCGATCCGGATCACGTTGTTCTCCAGCACCTTGTCCAGGCCGTTGTTCTTGAGGATCAGATCCAAAGCCTGGTCCCACGGGACATTGTCCAGGACGATGGTGACCCGCCCGTTGACGCTCGGGTCCAGAACGAAATTCAGGCCCGAAATATCATGAAACAGCCTGAAAACCTGCTTGATATCGGCGTCCACCAGATTGAAGGAAACCTTCTTCCCGGTGTAAGTATTCGCGTCGGTCACGATTCGCTTCGTGCTGAAGGAAGCGGGGACTACGGGCTCCTCCTCCGCGGGCGCTTCCATGTCGGCCAGTTCCGGGGCGCCGTCCAGCAGCCGGTCGATCGCCTCCATGTTGACGGCTCGATCTTCGTAGGGGGTCTCGCCGGCGTCCGCGACTTCCTGCCGCCGGATCTCCTCCCGGGCCGGAGCCGGTTCCTCTACGACCGGCACCGGCGCCTCGACGGCCTCGGGACCCACCGCAGCCGCCGTCGTCATTTCCGACACCGGGACCGGGGTTCCGATGGGGGCGACCGGTTCTTCCGCGGCTGCTTCCGGGACCGAAGCGGGCGATTCGGAAGGCGCCGGATCCACAGAAGCGACCTTCGAGGCCGGAGCCTCGGCGGGAACCGCCTCTTCGACGCGGGAAGGGGGGCCGGGAGGCCACGCGGCGGCCTGTTCCGGCGTCATCGCCGGGCCGAACAGCACGGTCAGGCTTCCGTCTTCGTTCCGGACCACCTCGTGGTTCACCGGATACTCCAGATCGAACACGATCCTGGAGACCGGGTTCGGCTCCGCACGATACTGTCCGGCCCGCACCCGGATGACTCCGGCGGCGCCGACCGTATAGGAATGATCCTCCAGGTGGCTCACTACTCCCTGCAAATCCAGCACCAGCCGGTCCGGATCTTCCAGCCGGAAGCTTTCCCAGGTCACTTGGCCGTCGGTGGCCAAGGTCACTGCCGGCTGTCCAGTTGAACCGCCGTCAACGTGAACATCCAGGAGGTTCCAGATCAGCCCGTCCCCGGCCTGGACACCGGTAGCAGCGACGAACAACACCGCTACGGCCAGAATCCACACCCTCTGCTTCATCATTGGACATCTCCTTCAGCGGTCAACCGCTTGACTACATCTCGATATGGCTTGATCAGCCGGGGGTCGTCCACCTGCTGCCGGAAGGTCACGGTTCCGTTTCGCGGATCGATGGCGATCAGCGTGGCGTCGTACACCTCGTCCCCCACTCGCAGGAAGTACCCTTTATTGTCCGATCCGGAGAAGAACGCGACGTTGCCGTCCGCCGAGTCCCGGATCACCCCGGAAAGGTCGATTTCGGAAACGAGCATCCCCGCAACCCCTTTCGGCCGCGGGCCTTTTTTCAACGGCACCTTCTCCAGCAACGAGAGAAACGGGTCCCTCCTCTTGGCCGGATCGTACGTGAACCGTTGTCCCTGCAGCATCTCCTGCTGCTCACGGAGAATTTTCTCCACCGCCTGGTTGCGTTCTTCCTCCGACTGACCGGTTTGACCGGCTTCCTGGGCCAGGGCCGGCGCGAACGCCGCCGCCAACAGCGCCAGACAGGCCGCCACGGCCAGCCAGGACCATTCCCGCCGGGTCATTCCGCTCCCTCCATCTCCGCCGCCTTCCCGTCATAGACGAAAGTCGTGGCGGTAAAAGTCGTATTGATCGAGGCTGCCGGATTGTTGCCGTTGTGCTTGATCGACAACCCGTTCACATTGATGATCCGGGAGTATTTGCTCACCCGGTCGAGGAAAATCCCCAGGTCGTGGTAGCGGCCGACCAGCCGCATCTTGATCGGGAATTCCTTGTAGAATTCCACCGGTTTCATCTGCTTCGGATCGAAGTATTTCAGCTCCAGGTTCGACTGGTCGCCCAGGTTCTTGATCCACCGGAGCAGGTCGCCGGTTTCGGCCTCGGTCGGAAGGATCGTCGAGATATCCTCCAGCTTTCTTTCCAGGCTGGCGATTTCCCTTTCGAACTCTGGCAGTCTCGCTTCCAGGATCCTTCCCTGCCGAATCTTGCGGTCCTTCTCCTGGTAATCCGCTTCGAGGCGATCGATCGTCTCGCCTTTGCTCTGCAGGTCCGGCCACGCCCAGTACGCACCGCCGAGAATGACGCATGCCAGCGCGACCATGACCAGGATCTGTCCCCAGAAGGGCATCTTTTCAAACATTGCGTCGAATCTCCTCCGCGATGTCGGGCCTTCCGCGTCCGTGAACCGTTTTCGTCATTCCGGTCCCCAGGTCCATCAGCTGTTATCGTTTTCGGACGAACTCGATTCGGATTCCGATCGGCCGGCCGCCTCCACCGCGCCCGGCGGCACGAAACGACAGGTCAGGCTGAAGGAAACACCCTGGTCGCCTTGGGCGGTTTTCCCCAGGGTGACATCGGTGAAATAGTCCGAATCGTTCAGATTGTTGTAGAAATTGGTCACGGCGTTGTAGGTGGTCGCCCGCCCGGCGAGACTGATCTTGCCGCCCGTGACGTTCATGCTGTTCAGCCAGAGAAAATCCGGGAGATTCCAGGAGACCTGGTCCAGGATGTGGACCGGGACCGCTTGCTGTTTCTTCAGGTCGGTGATCAGGTCGATTTTCCGGGCCAGCAGCGCCTTCCGTGCTTCGAACTCTTCGCCCTTTTTCCGGATCGCTTCCAGGCGAAGCAGTTCCGCATCGGCCTGGACGTGCTTCTCCCGCCATTCGTCCACCTGGACGTTCAATCGATAATTCCAGAATGCCGCGATCGCGAAAGCCAGGACCAGGATCGCCACCAGCAGCAGGTTGCGCGGACCGCCGGCTCCCCCCGAGAGCATCGGCGTGCCGGCCGGTTTCGCCTGGCCTTGTTTCTTTTTCTCCGCGAGAAGATTGATCTTGATCATCGCTCAGTCCCCCGCTTTCCGGAGCGCGAGACCGACGGCGACCGAGGCCGTCGGCATCATCTCGTTGACCAGGTCGGGCGTCGCCTCCCTGCCGGACGGATCGATCTTTCGGAAGGGATTCAGCAGTTCCACTTCGGTATCGAGCCGCTCCGCCAGCGCCTCTTTGATATGAACGACCTGGGCGGTGCCGCCGGTCAGGATCAGTTTGTCCAGGGGCTCGTTGGTGGGAGAAATCTGTTTGAAGAAGTCCAGGGTCCGCTGGATCTCGCTCCCCACATCGTCGTTGACGGAGGACAGAATCGGGAGCACCCGTTCATAGGTGATCCCGTCCACCTCTTCTCCCCGCTTCAGCTGATCGGCCTGGGCGGCGGACAGGTTCAACTCTTTCTGAATCGCGTCGGTGTAAGCGTTGCCGCCGGTGTTGATGTCCCGCCAGTAGACGGAGGTGCCGCCGTACAGAACGGAAATCGAACTGACCGCGGCGCCGATATCCACCAGGGCGATCACCTCGTGGGGCTCGAACTCGTAGTTCACCTCGAAGGCGTTCTGCATCGCGAAGGTCGCGATATCCACCACCTTCGGAGTCAGGCCGGCCTGGGCGATCACATTGACGTAATCGTTGATCTTATCTTTCTTGGCGGCTGCCAGGAGGACATCCATATTCCCTTCGCCGTCCAGGCTGGAAGCGTCGAGGATCTGATAATCCAGGTTGACATCGTCGATGTCGAACGGGATGTACTGCTCCGCCTCCCACTGGATCGATTCGGCCAGTTCCGCCCCACTCATGGTGGGAAGGCTGATCCGTTTCACGATCACCGAGTGCCCCGAAAGCGCCGTCGCCACATTCGTGTTCCGGATCCGGCACCGCTGGAACAACCGATTGATCGTCTCGATCACCAGCTGAGAGTCCATGATCGCGCCATCGACGATCGCCTCGGCCGAGAGCGGTTCCCACCCGAGTTTCACGACCTCGTAGCCCCGGCCTTTCCCTCGATCCTTCAGCTCCACCACCTTTACGGAACTGTCACCGATATCCAGGCCGACCAGATTTCGACTACCACCGAAAAGCATGCTCTCTCCCGCGCAACGCGCATTTGTTGGCTCGCCACCAGTCGAATTGCTCGACAATTGCCAAGCTAAGGACTGCTCCAACGGAAGTCAAGCGGAAATAACTGTGACTACTCTGCCATGCCTGCTTTCTGCCTCTGAATGAATTGAAATTCCTGCCGGTCATTAAAAAGCACCTATAAATAGCCGAAATCCTGTCACCATTTCAGGTCTCTTTCTATTATCCGGCTTTTCCGGTCTTTCGCCGGGGATCTAATATATGGACTTGAATCGAGAAGGCAAACCGTTTCCGAGCGCTCCCGGTCGCTTTTCGCCCAACCGCAACCCGGTCGCGGGTTTCGAGGAAATGGAGAATCTCCGGTGAATCGGGCCGCCTCCCCGCGCCTTGACAGGAGCGCCCCGGTTTCCTAGGATGCTTCCTTCATTTCGGCTGAAAATGCCAGGAGTATGCTGCGCCGCGGAAGCGGCCGAGGGATGGAACGCCATGGCTCGAGTCTGTGAAGTTTGCGGGAAGAAAACCATTTTCGGGCATAACGTGTCCCACGCTCACAATGTCACCAATCGCTCCTGGAAACCGAATCTTCAGAAGATCCGGGTTCGGACGGAGGGAGGCGGCAGCCGCCGGATGAAGGTCTGCACCCGCTGTATCCGTTCCGGCTCCATCCGGAAGGCGGTCAGCTGATCCTGGCCACCAGGTCGATTTCCACGTCGACCCCCTTGGGCAACCCCTGAACCGCCACGCACGCCCGGGCAGGCGGGTCCTGCTGGAAGTATTCGGCGTACACTTCGTTCATCGCCGCGAAATCCGCCATATCCTCCAGGTAAACATGGACTTTTACCGCGTCCTCCAGGCCGCCGCCGGCCTCCGCCAGAACCGCCTTCAGATTCTCCAGAACCTGCCGCGTATGAGCCCGGATATCCCCTTCCACCAACTCTCCCGAGGAAGGGTCCAGGGGGATCTGGCCGGATAGGTAAACCCAACCGTCGCAGGCCACAGCCTGGGAATAGGGTCCCACCGCCCCGGGGGCGTTCCGGGTAGAGATGATTTTCCGGTTCATGATTTCTCTCCTTTCGGTCGGTTCCGGGCTCGAACCACATCCCGGACGCCGGGGATCTTCCCGATCCCGCCGATGACCCGCTTCATGTGGCCCTGGTCCTTCACCGTCAGCACCACCTGGATCTTGGCGTCGCTCCCTTCCGAGGTCTTGGCGTTCACGTCCTTGATGTTCGCCTTCAGATCCGCGATCACGGCGATGATCTTGGCCAGGAGTCCCTGTCTGTCCTCCACAGTCAGAATCAGCCTCACGTCGAAAACCGCGGAACCATCGGCCCGGGTGTCCCACTCCACCTCGATCCGCCGTTCGGGATCATACATGAGCCGGGCCACATTGGGGCAATGGACGGTATGGACGGTCACCCCTTTCCCCCGGGTGATATATCCAAGGATCTTCTCTCCCCGGACGGGGGCGCAACACCGCCCGAGGGTGATCAGCACATCGTCATCCATTCCCCGGACCTTGACCGCCCCGCGCCCGAGGCCCAGGGCCTTCTTCACGGCCCGGGTCATCCGGCCCTCGACCGGGGCCTCCTTGAGTTTTTCCGAAGGAACCAGGGACGCCGCCAACGTATGAGGCGTAACCTTCCCGTAGCCGACCGCCGCGAGAAAATCGTCGATCCCGGCGATCCCCAGTTTCTTGAGAATCGGTTCCAGCTTTTTCTCGTCCTGGAGCACGCCCGGGGAGATCTTGTATTTCCGGAGTTCCTTCTCCGCCAGTTCCTTCCCCAGGGCGACCGATCGCGTCCTCTCGCTGGCGCTCAGCCAGGACCGGATCTTGCTTCGGGCCCTGGAGGTTTTCACCATGGTCAGCCAGTCCCGGTTCGGTGTTTTGTTCGGCTGGGTGAGAATCTCCACGATATCGCCGTTCTGAAGATTATATTTCAGGGGAACGATCTTTCCGTTGACCTTGGCCCCGGTGCAGCGATGCCCGACCTCGGTATGGATCGCGTAGGCGAAATCGATCGGCGTAGCCCCCCGGGGGAAGGAAAGTACCATCCCCTTCGGAGTGAAAGTGTAGACCTCCTCGGGGTAGAGATCGACCTTCACCATCTCCAGGAACTCCCGTGGATCCTTCAGGTCCTGTTGCCATTCCATGATTTGCCGGAGCCACTTCACCCGGTCCACATCTCCTTCCTGAAGCGGTTTCCCTTCTTTGTACTGCCAGTGGGCAGCGATCCCTTCCTCGGCGATCCTGTGCATTTCCCGGGTCCGGATCTGGACCTCGAACGGCTGACCCCGGTCGGTCATCACCGACGTGTGGAGAGCCTGGTACATGTTCGGTTTCGGCATGGCGATGTAATCTTTGATCCGGCCCGGCACCGGTCTCCATTCCGCGTGAACCGTCCCCAACGCCGCGTAGCAGTCCTTAATGGAATCGGTCAGAACCCTGAAGGCCACGTAATCGTAAACCTGGTCCACATCGATCCGCTGGGCCTTCATCTTGCGATAGATCGAGAAAATGCTTTTGATCCTGCCGGTGATCTCCGCGCGGATCCCCTGCTTCTCCAGGTCCTCCTCCAGTTTCTTTCGAATCTGATCGATGAACTCCCCGCTCACCTTCCGGCGCTTTCGCAGAGTCTGGGTCACAGCCATATGGGCTTCGGGCTCGATGTACTGGAAGGAAAGATCTTCCAGGGCCGCCTTGACCCGGCCCATCCCGAGACGGTTGGCGATCGGGGCGTAAATCTCCATCGTCTCCAGGGCGATCCGGGTCCTCTTTTCCGGGGGCAAATACTGCAGGGTGCGCATGTTGTGAAGCCGATCGGCGAGCTTCACCAGGATCACCCGGATGTCGTCCACCATCGCCAGGATCATCTTGCGCAGGTTTTCCCCCTGGACCTGCTCCTGGGTGGAAAATTTCAGCTTGGAAATCTTGGTGACACCGGCCACGATATTGGCGACGTCCGCCCCGAAATACTCTTCCACCGTTTCGATCTCGGTGAGCGTATCCTCCACCACGTCGTGGAGCAGTCCGGCGATGATGCTGGCGGTATCCAGTTTCAAGTCGGCCAGGATGAAGGCGACCTCCAGAGGGTGCACCAGGTAGGGCTCTCCGGAATGGCGTTTCTGATCCCGGTGCTCCCGGGCGGAGAAGACGTACGCCCGGCGGAGAAGATCCAGATCGGCGTCCGGGTTGTACTGCTCCAGCCGCTCAACGATATCTTCGAAACGACGCACCGGCTCTCATCCTCCCGGGTGAACTGCTGGGAAGGGAAGATTGGCACCGCCCGCCGGCCGAGTCAACCGCCGATTCAAGCGTTTGAGCCGGCTCTCTTCTTTCCGGTCGAACCTTTTTTCCAGAGGACCAGCAGCGGGCTGGCGATACAGATCGAAGAATAGGTCCCCACGATCACGCCGATGCTCAAAACGAAAGCGAACGGCCGGAGAGCCTCTCCCCCCAGGGCCCATAGCCCGGCCACTACGAACCAGGTGGATCCGGAGGTGATGATGGTCCGGCTCAGGGTCTGGTTGATCGACTTGTTCACCGCCTCCAGGAAGTTCTGATTCCCCCGGAGCCGGATATTCTCGCGGATCCGATCGAACACGACCACCGTATCGTTTACCGAGTAACCGACAAGGGTCAGGAAGGCGGCCACCACCGGAAGGGACATCTGTTGGTTGAAGAGGGAAAACAGGCCCAGGGTGATTATCGTATCGTGGAAGAGGGCCAGAAGCGCGGCCACACCCCATTGGAACTGGAACCGGATTCCGATATAGATCATCACGCCGGCCAGGGAGCCGAGGATCGCCCACATCGCCTTGTTCAGCAGTTCCTTGCCGATCGCCGGTCCGATATGAGACTGGCTCCGCAGGGCGAACCGTCCGATAAACATCGATCCCTCGATGTAGGATCTCATCTCGGGAGTCATACCGGGCAATCCGTCCAACTCATCGAACGAGTGAATCACGGCGTGTTGCCGGCGGTAATCGGAGATCGCGGCCGCCAGGCCGGAGGCGGTGTCCGGATCGATCCCGGGCGCCTTTTCCAGGGCGGCTCTCAGATGTTCCTCATCGGTCTTGTTCAGGTTGATCATCCCTGCGGCGTCGTTCTGCTTGGTTTCGTCCGAGTAGAGCGCCGTGATGACCGTCTTGGTCAGGTCTTCGTCGACTCCCCCCACACGTCGGACTCCCAGCTTGATGTACACCTCATTCATTTCCGGCTCGCCGATGGTGGTGACCACCGGGTTTTCCAGTCCGGCCTGTTTCAGCCGGGATCGGATATCGCCCAGGTCCGGCTTGGATGTGTACTTGAGCTGCATCTCGGTGCCGCCGGTGAACTCGATACCCAGGTTCAGCCCGTCGACCCACAGAATCACCAGGGAGGCCAGCAGGAGGATGCCGGAGAAGGTCAAGAACACCTTTCGCAAGCCCATGAAGTTGATATGGGTCTGACTCAGAATTTGGAACACGGTACCACCTTCCCGGCGCGCGGACCGTTCCGCGCTCGCCGTCTGGAGTTCAAATACTCAAAGACTCCACCTTGCGCCCCCGCCCCAGGACCAGTTCAAACAGCTGCCTGGAAACGAAGATCGCGGTAAACATGGAAGCCAACAGCCCGATGGTCAGCGTCACCGCGAACCCTTTCACCGCCCCGGTCCCGTACGAGAACAGGAAAAACGCGGCGACCAGCGTGGTGACGTTGCAGTCCAGGATGGTCACGAACGCTCTCCCGAAACCTTGATCCACCGCGGAGCGGACCGTTTTGCCCAGCCGAAGTTCTTCGCGAATCCGTTCGAAAATGAGCACATTGCTGTCTACCGCCATCCCGACTACCAGGACCATCCCGGCGATTCCCGGAAGGGTCAAGGTAGCCCCGATGGCCACCATCGCTCCGAGCACGAGGAGAAGGTTCATGGCCAGGGCGATCACGGCGTTGATCCCCGAAAGACGGTAGTACAACACCATGAAGATCAGAACTCCCACGAACCCGATCACCGCAGCCATTACCCCCTGCCGGATCGAGTCCAGCCCCAGGGAGGGCCCGACGGTCCGTTCCTCGATGATGTTCACTTCGGTCGGCAGCGCGCCGGACCGCAGTTTCAGCGCGAGGGTCTCGGCGCTCTGGGTGGTGAATCCGCCTTCGATCACCCCCTGGTCGAAGATCTGGGAATTGATCCTGGGCGCGGTGATCACTTCCTTCGAATTGGCGCCTCCCAGTACGACCGCCATTTTGCTTCCCTTGTTCAATTTGGTGGCCACTCCGAACCGCCGCCCGGCGTCCTGGCTCAGTTCGAAAGCGATGTTCGCATCCCCCCAGCGGTCGGTACTTCGGCGCGCGTTTTTAAGGTCGTTTCCGACCACAACCGAAACCCTCTTGAGAGGCCAGTAAAGGGTGGTGGTCGATCCGTCTCCCGAATCGATCACCTGCGGGAACACCTCCGTGTCGGCCGGCAGGGTTCCTCCGAACAAGGCCAGGAGGGCCTCCCGGGAACCGGGAGGGAGCCAGCGTCCCCGGTCGGTCACTCCGGGCGGATACGTGACCTCTTTCCATTCCAGCACTGCCGGATCCTGGAGAATATCCTTGACCTGGGTGATGTCCTCCACGCCGGGGAGTTGGATGAGGATCCGGTCTCCCGCGATCCCCTGCTTGTGGATGGTCGGCTCCCGGACACCTAACTGGTCGATCCTGTTCCGGAGAGTCGAGAGGGTCGTTTCGATCGCCGCGGTGGTAATGCCGGACCGGACTTCGCCCGGCATGGTCACCCGGTAGGTCGCTCCATTAGTGGATTCCAGGTTCCAGCTTCGTACCTGCTGTTGCAGGATCTTCCGGATCTCTTCATCCCTGGAGCGGTCTACTCCGCGGATTTCCAGGCCAGAGGTATCGATCGGAACGATGGCGTCATAAGAAATCCCTTTTTCCTTCAGAGCCTGTCCGATCCGGCTTTGGGTCAATTCCAATTCGTAGGTCAAGGCTGATTCGGTATCGACCTGCATCAGGATGTGGGCGCCTCCACGGAGATCCAGCCCCAGGTTGATCGTCTCATCCGGCGGATACACGTACCAGGCGGACAGGAGCACGACGGCCAGAATAATAATGAAATTGATGCTCAACCTGTTACCCGTCATGGAACCATTCCTTTCAGGAAGCGTCGCCCTGCACGACGGTGATGGCGTTTCGCGAAACATCGATCCTTACTTGATCGGCGATTTTCAGCTGGACCACGTCCGGTGAAACACCGACCACGGTTCCGTGGATCCCCCCGTTGGTGATGACCTTGTCGCCGGTTTTCAGGCTGTCCACCATCTGCTGGTGTTTCTTCTGCTTTTTCCGCGCCGGCGCGATCAAGAGAAAGTAGAACACTCCGAAGATCAGCACGAAGGGAAGAAGACTGCCGATCAGGCTCGGCTGCTCCCCGTTCTGAGCCGGTGCCGCCATGGCGATGAGCCGAGGTAATGCGTCGAACATGGTTTTCTAGATCTCCCAAAATGTGTTGCCAAGCCAGGCGCAGCCAACCGCTCCCGGAGCTTCCGCCCTGGAGCTTCGGACGATTTCACAAGCTGGGATTGTGACGCACCAGGCAGATACCGTCAAGGCGGGGCGCCCGGCGCCCGGGTGACACCGAGGACGGTCAACATCCTGCCTGTGGGATCCCCGTCCCTGCGGTAAGAGAAGAACTTCTCCGGCTCGCAGCAGGTACACCAGGGGGCGGTATGGATCCGCCCGGGTGACAGGCCGAGACCGGCCAATTCCGCCCGGATTCCCGAGGCCAGGTCCAGGAACAGGCCGGAATCGGTTTTCGATACTTCCGCGTTGGGGAGGGCCTCCGCCACCTCCGGCCCGACCAGGAAGCAACAGGAGCCGATTCCCGGACCGATCGCCGCGGTCATCGTCCCTGGATCGGCGCCTCGATCGACCATCGCCTTCACACCGTTCGACAGGATTCCGGCGGCCGCGCCCCGCCACCCGGCATGCAGCGCCGTCCCGATCCCCGCCTCCGGGTCGACCACCAGCACCGGGAAACAGTCGGCCGTTCGAATCCCGGCGATCCGGTCCGGCCGGAAAGAAGAGACCAGGAATCCGTCGGCGCGGGGGCGCCCCGCCATTCCCAGGCCGGTAGCGACCTGTGCGCCGTGGACCTGTTCGAGAAGGATCGGCGGCCGGCGTCCGAGTCCGGCCGCTTCCATAACCCGTTCCCGGAAGCGGCGCTCGAAGGACTCCGGCCCTCCTCCAAGCGGGTCCGATCCGGCGCCGCAGACCCCTCCCCCGACCCTGGTGGAGAAAGCATGGCCGAACCGGCCGGAAGGATCCAGGGCGGTGCAGCGGACCACTTCCACGCCGTGTACCGTTTCGAGGGACCAGGCACGGTCCCGGCGGTTCACTTGGGCAGCGCTTTCAGCATCCCCTGGACCTGACCGGCGTCGGCGGCGTCGGGAGCCAGTTCCAGGTATTTTTCCAGGCCCCGCCGCGCGCCGGCCATGTCACCGACCCGCAGGGAGGCGAACGCCAGGCGTCTCCAGGCCTCCGCGTAGTCGGGCTTGATCTCCACCGCTTTCCGGAACGCGGCGACCGCCTTTTTGTTGTCCGCGTCGGTCAGCACGTTCTTGTTTTCGATCAACGCACCGATGTTGAAGAAGGTCCGGTAGGCGTTGGTGGGATCCAATTCCACCACCTTCCGGTAGGCTTGCTCGGATTTTTCCAGCATCCCCTGCTCGGCGTACAGCCCTCCGAGAGCGATCCAGGATTCCACGCTTTCCGGATCGCTCTCGGTAAGCGATTCATAGGCGCGGATCGCATCCTCCGGTTTGCCCGTTTCGGAGGCGAGCCAGGCCATCTGCTCCAGGACCTGGGCGTTCCCGGGATCCTGCTCGGCGGCCGCCTCCAGCTCCCGCCGGGCCGCGTCGTAGTTCTCCCGGGCGACCTCGATGGAATAGAGAACCATGCGGGTGGAAACCAGCGAGGGATCCAGGGCCAGGGCCTCCCGGGCCCGGCTCTCGGCCTGGTCGTAATCTTCCATCTGGTAGAGCACCTTGGCGAAAGCGTCCAGCCGCTGGACGTTCTCCGGTTCCTTCGAAACCGCCTTTTCGAAAAACTCCACCGACCCTTCCAGGTCGCCCTCGTTGGCCATGCGGAGGGCTCGATCCCAGGGATCTTCCTGCGGCACCGGTGTGGAGTCGGCGGCATCCTCCTCTTCCACCTTTTCCACCCTGGCCAACTGGTCTTCGGGAGTCAGGATGAAATCAATGATCGCTTCCCCGAGCGGCCGGATGTTCAGCGGAGGCACCTGCTGCCCCGGCTCCAGGTTCTTGGTGAACTTGTCCACCACTCTGAGTTGGGTGCGGCTGACCACCTGGATCGAGGTCGGCACATACCCCGGGTATTCCACGCTGACCTGCCAGCGGCCTTCCTGGTTCTGGTAGAACAGCAGGTTATCGATGTAATAGCGGCCTTTCTTGTTGGTGGAGGTCGCGTAAGGCGTATCCATCCTGGCCGTGTTCCGAAAAACGATCTTCACCCCTTTGAGAGGATTCCCTTCGTTGTCTTTGATGATCCCCCGGGCGGTGGAGACCGCCTGGGCGGAAACGGTTCCCTGGGCCGCCAGGAAAAGAACGGCCAGGGTCCACATGAACAGGATGATCCTACGACGCATAGCGCAACTCCATGTTATGGAAGACTTTGCATTATACACCGCAGCCCCTTCCAGCCGAAAGGAAAGGAAGCACCGCGCACCGGATCGAGATGACGGGCCGATCGATGAGACAGACGAAGACAAACCCGAAACCACCGGAGAAGAAAGAATGAAAGCCGTCGTTTCGCTCCGATCGATGAAAGAAGCCCATGGATCCTGCCGGAGGCATGGAAAACGCCAGGCGTTTCCCACCCCTCCTTGGACGGAGCCGGACGGCTCCGCCCACAGGCCCCACAGGCCCCACAGGCTCAACGGCAACTGGCCTCTCTTGAGGGGATTTCCGACCTGGCAATCCAGATTGACTGAGAGGTCGGAGGAGGGAGAATAGGAAAGGGAACGTCGCTACGCTCCGATGGGTGTTCATTTTGCCCGGACTGGGCGTTCAAATTCACCGGAATACGCACTTATGCCACCGGCTGAGTTGCCGGATCAGGAGGATACCGTGGATGAAACCAAGCAGGGGCTCCCGAGTACCGTCAAGAGCGACTTCCGAGAATCCCAGAACCCTGCAGAAGGTGCTGGACGACCTGGTGGAGGTCCTGGGCAATGTGCGCTTCTTCAGTATCTAAGAAGTACAAGCCGCGATTCCTCTAACCTCACAAAACAACCTTCTAAA
>CAZZIV010000012.1:0-26838 GCA_964654385.1 uncultured Acidobacteriota bacterium
CCGGGGCCGCCCCGGTGGTCCCGGCGTCCCGCGCCCGGGCCGGTTTTATCGGGCGGGATCGTCCGCCCGCCAACCCGCCGGACCGGGCCGTCGCGTTCTGCGGAATCGGCTCGCCGGGTGGATTTCGAAAGAGCCTGGTCTCCCTCGGGATCGAACCGGTCGGCTTTCGAGCCTTTCCAGACCACCATCGGTACCGCCCGGAAGAACTCCGCCTCCTCCTGGAAGAGGCGGAAGAGGCCGACGCCGCCCTGGTCACCACCGAAAAAGACCTGGCGAGACTTCCGCCCGATTCGATCCGGTTCCTGGCCCGGAACGGCAGGTCTTTCCTGGCCCTCCGGATCCGGATCGAATTCCAGGACCGGGACCGGGTGAATCGAACCGTCCTGGACACCTTGGAACCGGGACGGAACCGATGAGACGGATCCGCCATCTGATCGAGGCGGCGGTGTTCGGGCTGCTCCTCGGTGTAACCCGGGTTCTACCCCGTCGTGCCGTCCGGGCGCTCGGTCGATTTTTGGGCTCGGTGGCAGGGAGGTTGAACCGGCGCCACCAGGCGATCGCCCTGGAGAATCTCCGGGGCGCCCTCCCGGAACTGACTCCGGAAGAAACCCTGGCGATCGCCCGCCGATGCTGGCGGCACTTCGGAGAGATCCTCCTGGATACGCTGACTTTCTGGAGGCTGGGACCCGGTTCGAAAGGGCGTGAGGTTCACTACCGCGGCCTGGAACATGTCCGTGACGCGTACGCGGCCGGCAAGGGCGCCGTGCAGTTCACCGGCCATTTCGGGCATTGGGAACTGATCGGTCTGATGCAGGGTCATCTCGGAATGCCGATGTCCGTGGTCGCGCGCCCCCTGGACAATCCGTTCCTGGAGCGGATGCTCGCTTCGGTGAGAGGCTCTTCGGGGAACACCGTCGTGTATAAACGGAACGCCGTCCGCGCCATGATGAAAGCGATTCGAAAGGGGACCGGAGCCGGGATCCTCATCGACCAGGACGCCCGTTCCGCCGGCATTTTCGTGCCGTTTTTCGGGCGGATGGCGTCGACGACCCCCACCTTGGCCCTCCTGGCGGTTCGAACCGGCGCCCCGGTGCTTCCTATGCATTCCGAACCCGGCCCCGGCGGATCGTGGATCATCACTTACGAACCTCCGATTCAGGTAGACTTGGAAGCCGATCGGGACCGGGAAATCCTGAGGATCACAGCCCACTGCACGGCGATGCTGGAGCGGTGGATCCGGGCCCGGCCCGAACTGTGGCTCTGGATGCACCGGCGCTGGAAGACCCGGCCTCCGGGAGAAACGTTCGACACCGCGAAAGGGGTACAGCATGAGACGGGAAACCCTCGACAGGATCATTGACCGGCTCCAGGGCCGGCGGGTCGTCGTGCTGGGAGACTTCCTGGTGGACGAGTTCGTCTATGGCGACATCGCCCGCGTCTCCCGGGAAGCTCCGGTTCTGATCCTGGAACAGACCCGCACGGTGCAAGCGCCTGGAGGCGGGGGAAACACGGTGGCGAACCTCCGCGCGCTGGGCGCCGTTCCCCTGCCGGTGGGCCGCGTAGGCCGGGATCCGGCGGGTGATTTCCTACTGGCTTCCTTTCGAGAAGCGGGAATCCCGGTTTCCGGAATCGTCCGGGATCGGTCCTATGAAACGCCGATGAAGAGCCGCATCCTCGCAGGCGGGATCCATACCCGGCGGCAACAGATCGTCCGGATCGACCGGGGCGCCCGCCGGGATCGACAGGAACGCCCTCCGGAAGCTCTCGCAGGAAAGCTGGCCGCCGCCGTCAAGCGATGCCACGGCATGATGGTGGCGGACTACGGGTACGGATCCGCCCTGCCATCCATGGTGCGGTCGGTCGCTCCGGGCCTGATGAAGAACGGTGTCCCCGTCACCGTGGACTCCCGTTCCCGGGGACTGGAGTTCACCGGATTGACCGCGTCCACGCCGAACCAGGAGGAGGTCGAACAGGCGGTTGGAGTCCAGCTCAGCGAAAGCGACAAGGTGGTGGAATCGGCCGGGAGGCGTCTCCTCCGCAAAACCGGCCACCAGGCGGTGCTGGTGACCCGGGGCGGCGCGGGAATGAGTCTGCTGGAAAAAGGAAAACCGGTGGTGAGAATTCCGGCATGCGGCGGCGGGGAGGTCGCCGACGTCACCGGTGCCGGCGATACGGTGATCGCGACCTTTACCCTGGCGTTGTCCGCCGACGCCGCTTTTTCCGATGCGGCCCGTCTCGCCAATTACGCCGCCGGCCTTGTGGTGACCAAGGCGGGAACGGCCACCGTCACGCCGGGTGAATTGAAGGAAGCGGTTCGATGAAGCCGGTGTGAAGAGGCTCGCGTCTTCCCTGCCGGCTACCGCGGATAGATTTCCTGGAGCGGTTTGACCCGCATCTCTCCCTTCCGGAGAGCTTCGATCGCTTCCACCATGGCGTGGCCGCCGGAAAGGGTGGTGACCAGCGGAATCCCGTATCGTGTCGCCGCCCGCCGAAGAGCTTTTTCGTCGAAGTAGGAATCTCTCCCCAGCGGTGTGTTCAGGATCAGGTCGATCTCGCCGTTCTTGATGGCGTCCACCGCGTTCGGCCTTCCCTCCAGGACCTTGTAAAGCAGCCTGCACCGGAAGCCTTTCCCCTGGAGCATTTCCGAGGTTCCCTTGGTCGCCACCAGGCTGAAGCCGAGGCCGGCCAGCCGCCTGGCGATCGGAACAAGGCTCTCCTTGTCGTTGTCATTGACCGAAAGAAAAGCGGTCCCCTCCACGGGGAAATGGGTCCCGGCGCCGAACTGGGCCTTGGCGAACGCGAGCCCGAAATCTTCGGCCACGCCCATCACCTCGCCTGTGGAGCGCATTTCCGGACCCAGCCGCGGGTCTTCGTTGGGGAACTTGACGAATGGGAACACCGACTCCTTGACGAACCTCCCGGCGACCCGGGGCTCGGAGGTGAACCCCAGGGATTCCAGGCTCTCCCCCGCCATCACCTTGGTGGCGATGCCGGCGAGCGGCCTTCCGGTCGACTTGGCGACGAACGGAACCGTCCGGCTGGCCCTCGGGTTCACTTCCAACACATAGACGATATCGTCCTTGATGGCGAACTGAACGTTCATCAGGCCCCGGACACGGAGCGCCCGTGCCAGTTTCGTGGAATATTTTCGAATTCGATCCAGGTTTCGCACCACGACGTCGTGATAAGGAGGGATCACGCAGGCGGAGTCGCCGGAGTGAACCCCGGCCTCTTCGATGTGTTGAAGAATCCCCGCGATGACCACCGTCTCCCCGTCGCTAACCGCGTCCACGTCCACTTCGAAGGCGTCTTCCAGGAATCGATCCAGGAGTACCGGATGTTCCGGGGACGCCGCCACGGCGAGACGCATGGTCTCCTCGAGAACCGATTCATCGTGGGTCACGAACATCGCCCGTCCTCCCAGCACATAGGAGGGACGGACGAGCACCGGGTAACCGATTCGTTCGGCAACCGCGCGGGCCTCCCCCAGGGAGCGGGCGGTTCCCCAGTCGGGGGCCGGAATCCCCAGTTCCTTCAGGAGGGCTCCGAAACGCTGCCGGTCTTCGGCCAGATCGATCGAATCGGGGGAAGTGCCGAGGATCGGCACCCCGTGCGCCTGAAGCGGAAGCGCGAGGCTCAGAGGCGTCTGTCCGCCGAATTGCACAATGACGCCGTCCGGTTTTTCGATCTCCACGATCCGCAGAACGTCTTCCAGGGTCAGGGGCTCGAAATAGAGGCGGTCGGAAGTATCGTAATCGGTGGAGACCGTTTCCGGGTTGCAGTTCACCATGATGCTCTCGATCCCCATCTCCTTGAGGGCGTAAGAGGCATGGCAGCAACAGTAGTCGAACTCGATCCCCTGTCCGATCCGGTTCGGTCCGCCTCCCAGGATCATCACCTTTTTCCGGCCGGTCGGCTCCGATTCATCCTCTTCTTCGTAGGTGGAATAAAGGTAGGGTGTTTCGGCGGCGAATTCCGCCGCGCAGGTATCCACCCGCTTAAAGACCGGCTTGAGGCCTTCCTTTCCCCTCCGCTCCCGAACTTCTCCCTCGGTCCCCTGGAGAAGATGGGCGAGTTGCCGGTCGGAAAAACCCCATCTTTTGGCGCGGTAGAGGAGCGACGTCGGAACACTCTCCAGGTCGAAGGAACGAAGCCTCCCCTCCACCTCCACCAGCTGTTCGATCTGCTGCACGAACCAGGGGTCGATCCCGGTCAACCCGGCCAGCGCCTCCACCGACATGCCGGTCTGTAGAGCGTATTTCATGTAGAAAATCCGTTCCCAGTTCGGCGTAATCAGCCTTTCCCGCAACCGTGTAGGATCAATGTCGTCCTTCCCGTCCCCTCCCAGGCCGCTTCGGCCGATTTCCAGGGATCGCATCGCCTTCTGGAGGGCCTCCTTGAACGTCCGGCCGATCGCCATCGCTTCGCCCACCGATTTCATCTGGGTTCCCAGGACCGGACTGGTATCGGGAAATTTTTCGAACGCCCACCGGGGCACTTTCACGACGACGTAATCGAGGACAGGCTCGAACGAGGAAGGGGTGGAGCGGGTGATGTCGTTGGGGATTTCATCCAGCGTATACCCGACCGCCAGTTTCGCCGCGATCTTCGCGATCGGGAACCCGGTCGCCTTTGAGGCGAGAGCCGATGAACGGGAAACCCGCGGGTTCATCTCGATGATGACGAGCCGCCCGTCGTCCGGATGCACTCCGAACTGGATGTTCGACCCGCCGGTTTCGACGCCGATCTCCCGGATGACGCGAATCGCCGCGTCCCGCATCTGCTGGTATTCCTTGTCGGACAGGGTCTGGACCGGGGCCACGGTGATCGAATCCCCCGTGTGCACGCCCATGGCGTCGAAATTCTCGATGGAGCAGATCACCACGACGTTGTCGTTCAGATCCCGCATCAGCTCCAGCTCGAATTCCTTCCATCCCAGGATCGATTCTTCCACGAGGACTTCGGTCACCGGGGAGGCTTCCAGGCCGCTTCCTACGATACTCTCGAACTCCTCCACGTTGTACGCGGTCCCTCCGCCGGCGCCGCCCAAGGTGAAGGAAGGGCGGATAATGATAGGAAACCCGATTTCCTTCTGGAGAGCCCGCGCTTCTTCCATGGTTTTCGCGGTCCCGCTCCGGGGAGTGACCAGACCGGCCCGTTCCATCGCCTCCTTGAACAGGAGCCGGTCCTCCGCCGTTCGAATCGCCTCGATCTTGGCGCCGATCAGTTCCACGCCGTAACGTTCCAGGACACCCGCATCATCCAGGGCGACCGCCAGGTTCAGCGCGGTCTGCCCTCCCACCGTCGGCAGGAGGGCGTCCGGCCGTTCCATCTGGATCACGGTCTCCAGGATCCGCGGGGTCAACGGTTCCACGTACGTCCGGTCCGCCACCGTCGGATCGGTCATGATGGTCGCAGGGTTGGAATTCACCAGAACGACCTCGAACCCTTCCGACCTGAGCGCCTTGCACGCCTGGGTTCCGGAATAGTCGAACTCGCATGCCTGGCCGATCACGATCGGCCCGGAGCCGATCACCAGTATCTTATGAATATCGGTACGTTTCGGCACGGCCGCTCTCCCTCGGTATCCCGCCTCCCGGTGCGACCCCGGATCCCGCACACGGAGGTAGTTACGAAAAGAGGGAGCGCCGGGCTCCCTCTCTTCCTGCCAGGTTTCCGTTCATTCCTTCGTCATTCTTCGCCGGTATCCCCGACGTCCTCCTGGGGAACGTCCTGCCGTTCCGCGGCTTCCGAATCCTTTCCCGTGGCCGGTGCCTTCTTCGACGACGCTTTCTTCTTCGCCCCGGAAGATCCGGCGCCAGCGGAAGATTTGGAAGTTTCGGCGCCCACCAGTTCGATGATCGCCATTTCGGCGCAATCGCCCTGTCTTGGCCCCAATTTGATGATCCGTGTGTACCCTCCCGGCCGCTGGGCGTAGCGAGGGGAAATCGTATCGAACAGCTTGCGGACGACTCTCTTGTCGTGGACATGCCTTGCCACCAGGCGGCGCGAGTGCAGCGATTCCTTCTTGGAGAGTGTAATGATTTTCTCCGCGAATCGTCGCAGTTCTTTCGCCTTCTGCAAGGTTGTCGTGATCCTCTCATGCTCAAACAAGGAGGTGGACATGTTCCTCATGAGGGCGAGACGGTGTTCCGTCGTCCGCCCGAGTCTTCGCCCCGTGATTCTGTGTCTCATGGTCTGCTCGCTCCGGCTCCGCCGATCGGTTTCAGCGGGTCTTGATCTTTTTCGGGTCGAGGGTCATCCCCAGGCCCAGCCCCATTTCCTGGAGGATCTCCTTGATCTCATTCAGGGATTTCCTGCCGAAGTTTTTGGTTTTCAACATCTCCGGCTCGGTTCGCACCACCAGATCCCCGATCGTGCGGATATCGGCGTTCTTCAGACAGTTGTAGGAACGGACCGACAGTTCCAGCTCATCCACCGAGCGGCTGAGCTGTTCGTAGAGGCGCTCGTCTTCGGAGGGGGGGAAGTCCAAGTCTTCCTCCGGAGCCTCCTCGAAATTGATGAAGATCGCCATATGATCTTTCAAGAGCTTGGCGGCGAGAGCCAGCGCGTCTTCCGGCGCCACGGCTCCGTTGGTCCAAACCTCGATCGTCAGCTTGTCGTAATCGGTGGTCTGCCCGAGACGGGCGTCTTCCACCTTATAATTCACCCTGGTGACCGGCGAATGGACCGAATCGAGGGGGATGTACCCGATGCCCAGATCGTCGTCAAAATTCCGTTCCGCCGGGATGTATCCTCGTCCTTTCTTCAGGCGCATCTCCATGGAAAGTTTTCCCTCGTCGGAAAGCGTGGCGATCACCACGGATGGATCGAGGATTTCCACATTGGAACCGGCCTGGATATCGCCGGCGGTCACGACTCCCGGGCCTTCCTTGCTGATCAGGAGGGATTCAGGATGGTCGCTGTGAAGCCGGAACGGGATCTGCTTCAGGTTCAGGATGATATCGGTCGTGTCTTCCACGCAGCCAGGTACCGGCGAAAACTCGTGGAGGACCCCTTCGATCTTGACGGCGGTGATCGCCGCTCCCTCGGTAGACGACAGGAGGATCCTGCGGAGGCTGTTTCCAATCGTCGTACCATATCCGCGCTCAAACGGTTGAGCCCAGAATTTTGCATACTTGTCGGTGAGTGTCGTCGAATCGACCTCGAGCCGCTTCGGCTTTTGAAATCCGGTCCAA
The DNA here is from genome assembly GCA_964654385.1 of uncultured Acidobacteriota bacterium. Classification (GTDB taxonomy): domain Bacteria; phylum Acidobacteriota; class Polarisedimenticolia; order Polarisedimenticolales; family Polarisedimenticolaceae; genus Polarisedimenticola. Next base: position 7,200 of record CAZZIV010000012.1, read on the forward strand.
AACATTCGAAACCTCCGGTGGGAACAGCCCCAGGTTACTTGGAGTATAGCTCGACGATCAGGTTCTCCTGAATCGGCATTACGATATCTTCTCGCGCCGGCAACTGCTTGACGCTTCCCTTCATGCTTTCCGCATCGAGTTCAAGCCAGGACGGAAGCGTTCCCCGCCCGGCGCTTGTGTCGATGCATGCCTGGATCTCATCGTTTTTCCGGATCGCCTCCACCAGGGAGACCACATCTCCTGCGTCCACGAGGCAGGAAGGAACATCGACTTTTTTACCGTTGACGGTCACGTTCCCGTGGGCAACCAACTGCCTCGCCATGTTTCTGGAAGCCGCGAACCCGAGACGGAATACGACCGAATCCAGCCGCCTTTCCAGGAACTGGAGAAGACTTTCCCCCGTGATCCCCTTCTTCCGCGCGGCCTTCTTGAAGTAGGTCCGGAACTGCTTCTCGAGAACGCCGTAAATCCGTTTCACTTTCTGTTTTTCCCGCAGCTGCAGCCCGTAGCTCTGAACCTTCCGGCTCCGGCGTCTGCCGTGCTGGCCCGGGGCGTAACCGCGCCGTTCGAAGGCGCATTTCTCCTTGAAGCATCGATCGCCTTTGAGGAAGAGCTTCATCCCTTCGCGTCGGCAAAGCCTGCAAACTGGTCCGGTATGTCTTGCCACTTCTTTCTTCTCCCCGGGTCAGACCCGACGCCGTTTCGGCGGACGACAACCATTGTGAGGAATCGGCGTCACGTCCTTGATGGAACGAACTTCCAGGCCGGCGGTCTGGAGAGCCCGGATGGACGACTCACGTCCCGACCCGGGACCTTTCACGCGAACATCCACCGAACGCATCCCCTGGTCCTTGGCCGCCTGGCCCGCGATCTGCGCGGCGCTCTGCGCGGCGAACGGAGTGCCTTTCCTGGAGCCCCTGAACCCCTGGCCGCCGGAAGACGCCCAGGAAACCACGTCACCGGAAGGATCACTGATGGTGATGATGGTGTTGTTGAATGTGGCGCGGATGTGGCAGATTCCGTGAGGAACGTTCTTCTTTTCCCTCTTGCCACCCTTTTTTCCGCCTCGAGTCGATTTAGCCATTGCGTAGTTCCTTCAATTTCCGGTTATTTCTTCTTCCCGGCGATCGCCCGTCGGGGACCCCGGCGGGTGCGGGCGTTGGTGTGGGTTCTCTGCCCGTGACACGGGAGATTCCGCCGATGCCGATACCCCCGGTAGGATCCGATCTCGATCAATCTCTTGATATCCATGGAAACCGCTTTCCTGAGATCGCCCTCGACCCTTTCATCCGCGTTGATGACCGCGGTGATCTTGCGGACCTCATCTTCGGAGAGGTCCTTGACCTTGACTCCGCCGTCCACTTCGGCCTTGGCGAGAATGCTCTTCGCCTTCGAACGGCCGATACCATACATGTAGGTCAGACCGATATCCACTCGTTTGCTCGGTGGGAGATCGACGCCTTGAATTCGTGCCACGACTCTATCCTCCTGCCAGGCCCTGTCGGACTACCCCTGACGCTGTTTGTGCTTCGGATTTTCGCATAACACGCGAACCACACCCCGGCGCTTCACGATTTTGCATTTGTCGCACATTTTTTTAACGGATGCTCGAACCTTCATGAGACCAACCTCCGAAAGGATGCCCTTTCGTTCATTTATAGCGGTACACGATCCGGCCGCGGGTCAGATCGTAGGGGGACAGCTCCACCAGAACACGGTCCCCGGGGAGGATTCGGATGAAGTTCTTCCGCATTTTCCCCGAAATGTGCGCGAGAACCTGGTGCTGGTTCTCCAACTCCACCTTGAACATCGCGTTCGGCAGCGGTTCCACCACCGTCGCCTCCACCTGAATTGCTTCTTCCTTGGACATAGTCTCGAGACCCTTGATACGGGTCCGTTACTCCTTCTCCGGTTCCGGATCACCCAGAACCTGATGACCGGTCTCGGTGACCGCCACCGAGACCTCGAAATGCGCGGAAAGCTTTCCATCCCTGGTCCGCGCCGTCCAGCCGTCTTCGGCGCTGATCATGACACCGGGTCCACCTGCGTTCACCATCGGCTCGATGGCCAGAACCAGCCCGGGAACCAGCCGGATCCCACGGCCCGGTTTACCGTAATTCGGGACCTGCGGGTCTTCGTGGAGGCTGGAGCCGACCCCGTGGCCGACGAACTCCCGAACCACGGAGAACCCGTTTTCCTCCACGCAGGACTGGACCGCGTGACCGATATCCGAGACCCGCCCGTCCGGCCGGACCTGTCCGATCCCACGATGGAGCGCTTCGCAGGTGACGTCCATCAGTCGTTGGGCCTCTTTGGAGACACGGCCGACGGGAAACGTCTCCGCGGAATCGCCGTAATAGCCTTTGTACCGAACTCCCAGGTCGACGGAAAGAATGTCTCCTTCCCGCAGAACCGTCCGGCCGGAAGGGACGCCGTGAACCACTTCCTCGTTCAGGGAGGCGCAGATGGTCCCCGGAAAATCATGTCCGTCATTCCTGTGGGGATACCCTTTGAAGGCCGGGACCCCACCAGATTCCCGGATCCTGTCCTCGGCGAAACGGTCCAACTCCAGCGTGGTGGCCCCCGGCCGCACCCTTCCCCGCAAATCCCGCAGGATCGTCCGAATGATCCGGTTCGCCTCGTCCATGATCTCGATCTCGGCGGGCGATTTCAATACCGTGGCGCTCACAATCCGTCGCTTCCCCCGAGTTTTTTCAACTCGGCCACCAGGCGTCCGGTGATCGACTCCGGCTCTCCCGTGCCGTCCACTTCCACCAGGATTCCCCTTTCTCTGTAGGCGTCCAATACCGGGCGGGTCCGGGTTTCATATATTTTCAGACGTTCACGGATCACCTGCTCGGTGTCATCCTCACGTTGCACCAGCACGGATCCGCAAACATCGCAGATCCCCGCAGCCTTCGGCGGCTTGCTTCCCACGTGATACACGGCGTTGCAGCCGGGACAGATCCTGCGCCCGGTCAACCTGCGAACGATCTCCTCTTCCGGCGCCGTCAGAACGAAAGCCCCGTCCAATTCCGCTCCCAAGCTCCCCAGGACCCGGTCCAGGATATGCACTTGGTCCGGAGTACGCGGAAAGCCGTCCAGGATGAACCCTTTCCCGGCGTCCTCTTTCCCGAGCCGATCCTCGATCACATCTCCCATCAACCCGTCCGGAACCAGTTTCCCTGCGTCCAGGAACGACTTTACCTGTTTTCCCAGCGGCTCTCCGCCCTTCACCGCGTCCCGGAGAATATCCCCGGTGGAAACGTGAATAATGCCCATTTTATGGGACAAATGATCCGCCTGAGTCCCTTTCCCGACCCCAGGAGGTCCGATGAGAAGGATTCTCATGAGGCGAAACACCCGATTATAGCAGAGATACCGGACATTTCCGCTACCCTCTCCGTCCCCGCAACCGGGAACCTTTCAGGAAGCCGTCATAGTGCCGCATGATCAGCTGGGATTCGATCTGCTGCACCGTATCCATCGCCACTCCGACCACGATCAGCAGCGAAGTGCCCCCGAAATAGAACTTCAGCCCCAGCCCCTGGGTGACCCAGGTCGGGAAGACCCCCTCGAGGGAGGGCCCGATGATCGGAAGGGTCTGCACACGGAAACCATTGATCAGGAACATCGGCAGGAGGCTGATCGCCGACAGGTAGATCGCCCCACCGAACGTGAGTCGGCTCAGAATCCTGTCGATGTACTCGGCCGTCTTTTTGCCGGGCCGGATCCCCGGAATGAACCCGCCGTATTTTTTCATGTTGTCGGCCTGGTCCACCGGATTAAAAATGATCGAAACGTAGAAAAAACAGAAGAAGATGATCAGCGCCGCGTAGGCGAAGTTATACATCATCGCGGAATAGTCCAACTGGCGCAAAATCGACTGGAGCCAGCCGATCTCCTTCAGCTTGCCGATTTTTCCGACCGTCATGGGGATCGCCAGCATGGAGGAAGCGAAGATGACCGGGATCACACCCCCGGTGTTCACCCGCAGGGGAAGGAAGGTGGAGGCGCCTCCATACACCCGGCGACCGACCACCCGCCTCGCGTACTGGATCGGAATCTTCCGCTGGGCCCGTTCCACGAAAACCACCGCCGCGACCACCAGAACCATCATGATCAGGAGGAGCAGGATCACGAAAGCGTTCAGGGCGCCTGTCCGGAGATCCTCGATGGTAGAAACGACCGCCCTGGGCAGGCCGACCACGATGCCGGCGTAGATAATCAAGGAGATTCCGTTCCCGATCCCCCGCTCGGAAATCTGCTCTCCCAGCCACATGATGAACGCGGTTCCGGTCGTCAGTGTGAGAATCGTCATCAACTTGAATGCGATCCCGGGATTTTCCACGACGCCGCTGCCCTCGAGCCAAAGGGCGATCCCGGCCGACTGAACGATGGAAAGGAGCACCGTACCGTAGCGGGTATACTGGGTGATCTTCTTCCTGCCTGCCTCTCCTTCCTTGCTGAGCTTTTCCAGGTAGGGCCAGATCACCGTCAGTAGCTGGAGAATAATCGAAGCCGTGATGTAGGGCATGATTCCCAACGCGAAAATCGTCAGCCGGCGAAGGTTCCCTCCGGAAAACATATCCACGAACCCGAGGATCGACCCTTGGTTCCGCTGGAAAAAATCCAACAGGGCGGCGTTATCGATACCCGGCGTGGGAATGTGTCCGCCGATCCGGTAAACCCCCAATAGTCCGAAAGTGTAAAAAACCCGCCTTCGGAGATCGGGAATGCTTAGTATATTTCGGAACGCCTGCATCATGGTGGATCGTTCTCCCGTTATTCGGCGGTTTTCCCGGAGAGGACCTCGGCTTTACCGCCGGCGCCTTCGATTTTCTCGACAGCGGACCTGGTGAACTTGTGCGCCTTCACCGTCACGGCGACTTTCAATTCGCCCTTCCCCAGGATCTTGATTTCACTGTTTCCCTTGCGGAGAAGCCCGGCTTCCTGCAACCGTTCCGGAGTGAGTTCCGCCCCAGCCTCGAACCCGTTCAACGCCTCTACATTCAAGATACGGTATTCTTTGCGGAAACGGTTAAAAAACCCGCGCTTAGGGAGACGCCGGTGAAGGGGCATCTGCCCACCTTCAAATCCGCGCTTGGCGGAATATCCCGAACGGGACTTCTGCCCGTTGTGTCCCCGTCCGGCGGTCTTCCCGGTACCCGATCCTGGCCCCCGTCCAACCCGCTTCTTCTTCTTCCGGGAGCCGCCGGCCGGTTTGAGTTCGTGCAAATTCATGGAAACGATCCTTTCCGTCAGGCCTCCAGGCCGTCCTCACCCTTATTTCGACGACACTTCCTCTTCCACCGCGACCAAGTGGAACACTTTCTCTATCATGCCTCGCACTTTCGGGTTATCGGGATGGGTAACCTCCCTCCCGATCTTCGCAAGGCCTAGGGCCTGGAGCGTCGCTTTCTGCTTTTTGTTGAAACCGATCCCGCTCCGGATCTGTCGAACCCGGAGGGTCTTTCCCGCCTTCCCCTTCGAGGGACTCATCTCGACACCTCCGCCTGGATCTCGTCGAGCTCTTTCGACCGGATCTTCGCCACGTCGGAGGCTCCCCTGAGGCGGCGAAGTCCGTCGATGGTCGCCCGAAGAACGTTGTGGGGATTCTTCGAACCGAGAGACTTGGTGAGAATGTCCTGGACGCCGACCGATTCAAGAATCGGCCGCACGGCGCCCCCGGCGATCACCCCCGTCCCCGGAGAAGCCGGCTTCAGCAACACCCGCCCGGCGCCGTATTTCCCGACCACTTCGTGCGGGATGCTTCCGCCCTTCAAGCGCACCTTGAAAACGTTCCGCTTGGCGTGTTCGACCCCTTTGGCGATCGCCGCCGGGACTTCCCGGGCTTTTCCGTTGGCGAAACCGATCCAGCCGTTTCCGTCTCCGACAACCACCAGGGCCGAAAAGGAGAAGTTTTTCCCGCCCTTCACGACCTTGGTGACCCGGTTGATGAAAACCACCTGGTCTTTCAATTCGCCCATTTCGTTTCTGTTGTCGGCCACTCTATCCTCCAGCGTTCCGGTTCGATCAGAACTTCAGGCCCGCTTCCCGGGCCGCCTCGGCGAGCGCTTTCACGCGCCCGTGATACAGGAACCCCCCTCGATCGAACACCACGGTATCGATCCCGGCGGATTTCAATTGTTCCGCGATGGCGGCCCCGACCTTTTTCGACGCTTCCACGCTTCCTCCGCGTCCGCCTTTCTTTTCCCGGATGTCGGCGTTCAGCGTGGAGGAAGCCGCGAGAGTCCTCCCGGTCGTATCATCCAGGGCCTGCGCGTAGATATGTTTCCCGCTCCGGAAGACCGCCAGCCGCGGACACTCGGCCGAACCGGCCACTTTCTTCCGGATCCTGTGACGGATTCGACGCCGAACGGAGCGCCTGTCGATGAATGAGTACATCTCTTATCTCCTCCCGCTATTTCACGCCGCTTTTGCCGGCCTTCTTGCGGAGACGCTCTCCGGCGTAGCGGATTCCTTTCAGTTTGTAGACGTCCGGCTTCCTGAGGGACCGGATATCCGCGGCCACCTGGCCCACCTGCTGCCTGTCATGGCCGGAAACCGTCAGGGTGTTCCCTTCGACCTTGACCTGGATGCCTTCGGGAAGAGGAAAGTCGATCGGGTGGGTATAACCCAGGGAAAAATTCACGACCTTCCCCTTCAGTTGAGCCCGGTAACCGACCCCGTGGATTTCGAGTTTCTTCTCGAAGCCCTTGGTGACCCCTTCCACGGCGTTGGAGATCAAAGCCCGGACCAGGCCGTGAAGCGCCCGCTGTTCCTGGCTGTCGTCCCGACGCCGGATCGTGATAATTTTGTCGTCGGACTCCACCTGGATCCCGTCGGGAACCTTGTGGCGGAGCGAGCCTTTCGGGCCTTCGACATCGACGTGGTCGTCATGGATCGCCACCTTGACGGCGGACGGTAGTTCAATCGGCATTCTTCCAATACGAGACATGGGTACTATCTCCGGCTGAGAGTCGGAATCACCAGATATTGCATAGGATCTCGCCTCCGACACCCAGCTTGCTGGCGGCGGAACCGGTCTTGATCCCTCTGGAAGTGGAAATGATGCTGATGCCGAGCCCCTCCAAGACTTTCGGGATCTCCGTTTTCCCGCAGTAGACTCGGCGACCGGGCTTGGACACACGCTGAAGGCCTGTGATGACGTTTTCGCCTTCCCGGGTGTATTTCAGCTCGATATGGATGGATCCCTGGACGGCGTCTTCTTCCAGTTCGAACCCCTGGATGTAGCCTTCGTCCTTCAGGATTTTCACGATCTCGACCTTCATCTTCGACATCGGTACATCCACCGAGCGGTGCCTGGCGCTCTGGGCATTCCGAATTCGGGTCAAAAGATCCGCGATTGGATCGGTCATACTCATGCTTCTCGCCTCCCGTTCACGTCGTGAGCACCGGCTACCAACTGGATTTGGTCACGCCGGGCAGCATCCCTTCCAGCGCCAGCGACCGGAAACAGATCCTGCACAGGCGGAACTTCCGCATAAAACCCCTGGGCCGTCCGCATCGCTGGCATCGATTGACCTGCCTGACGGCAAATTTCGGCTTCCGGCGGTTCTTGGCCATCCACGCTTTGGTCGCCATCGTTCGTTATCCTCCTAGTTTTTTCGGAACGGCATACCCAGGTGCGAGAGAAGGGCCCGAGCCTCTTCGTCCGTCCTGGCCGAGGTGACGATACTCACGTTCATCCCTTTGACCTTCTGCACCTTGGAGTAATTGATTTCTGGAAAGATCAGCTGGTCCTTCAGGCCCAGAGTGTAATTCCCCCGGCCGTCGAACCCTTTGCTCGGAACTCCGCGGAAGTCGCGCACCCGGGGAAGCGCCAGGTTGACGACCCTGTTCAGGAACTCGTACATCATGACGCCGCGCAATGTGACGCGGCATCCGATGGGCATCCCGGCCCGCAGCTTGAAGTTGGCGATCGATTTTTTCGCCTTGGTGATTTGCGGACGCTGCCCGGTGATCGCCGCGAGTTCCTCCGCGGCCTGGTCCAGGATCTTCGCGTCGCCGATGGCATCGCCGACGCCCATGTTGACCACGACCTTGGAAATTTTCGGGATCGCCATGACGTTCTTGTATCCGAACTCCTTCTGCAGGGCCGGCACAACCTCGTCTTTGTATTTCTCCGCCAGTACTGACATGACATCCTCCGCGTTTCCGCGCCGCCCTGCGGCGCAGGTTCCGCGCTCGCTCGAACTTATTTATCCAAAACGGCGCCGCTGCGCCGGGCGATCCGGACGCGGGAACCGTCATCAAGAACCTTCATGCCGATCCTCGTCGGCCGGTCGGTGTCCGGATCGACGATCTGCACGTTGGACACGTGAAGCATCGCTTCCCGTTCGACGATCCCACCCTGGATATTTTTCTGGGGATTCGGGCGGGTATGCCGCTTGACCATGTTGACCCCTTCCACAAGCACCCTGGAAGTGGACAGGGAGACCTGCAAAACCCGGCCCCGGGCCCCCCGGTCCTTCCCCGAGATCACGGCCACCGTGTCGTTCTTTCTGATTTTCATTTTCGGCATGACTCCTGGTCTCCCTGGGCTCACAGTACTTCGGGGGCCAACGAAACAATCTTCATGAACTTCTTGTCTCTCAGTTCCCGGGCCACCGGTCCGAACACCCGGGTTCCGATCGGCTCCCGGTTATCGTTGATGATGACCGCCGCGTTCTGGTCGAAGCGGATATACGAGCCGTCCCGCCGGCGCTTCGAGTTGACCGTTCTCACGATCACGGCCTTGACGACCTGTCCTTTCTTGAGATTCCCGTCCGGAGACGCCTCCTTCACGGACGCGGTGATCACATCTCCCACTTCGGCGTATTTCCCCTGGGAACCTCCCAAAAGGGTAATACAGCAAATTTTTCTCGCTCCCGAATTATCGGCCACGCCGAGCATCGATTGCATCTGAATCATTTCGAGATCTCCTGAAAACTCCGCCCTCAGGCTTCGGAACCGGAAGCGGCCGGCGAGGTCTGTCCCACCGCCCTGCGGACCACCCGCTTGACGCGCCACCGCTTTCTCAAGGAGAGCGGACGGGACTCCACGATTTCAACCGTGTCGCCGACGCGGCAGGTGTTGTTTTCGTCATGCGCCATGAACTTGGCGGTTCTTTTCATGTACCTCTTGTACATCTTGTGCATGATGATCCGATCGACCCGGACCACGACCGACTTGTCCATCCTGTCGGATGTGACCACGCCGGTCTTGCTGACTTTTTTCTTTCCCACCGTTTCGGACATCTGCTTCTCCGTTTCGTCTCGCGACCGATCAGGATCCGATCAATTCTCTTTCCCTGCGGATGGTCAGGACCCTGGCCAGCCGCTTGCGTGTCTGCTGCACCTTGTGCAAATCATGCAATTGACCGCTGCTTTGCTGGATACGAAGTTTCCAGATCTCCTTCCGGAGCCCCTGGGCCTCCTTTTCCAGCTCTTCTTCGGTCATCTCGCGTAGTTTCAAAATATCCGTAGCCATGATGCTTCTCCAAAACCCTCGATCTATTCGGCGTGTCGAGACACGAACCGGGTCTTCAGGGGCAGCTTATGGGCGGCGAGCCGCATCGCCTCGCGGGCGATCTCTTCATCAACCCCTTCCATTTCGAAGAGAATCCGGCCCGGCTTGACCACCGCCACCCAGGCTTCCGGCGCCCCCTTTCCTTTCCCCATCCTGACTTCGGTCGGCTTCTTCGTAATCGGCTTGTCCGGAAAGACCCGGATCCAAACCTTTCCGCCGCGCTTGATGTGGCGGGTCATGGCGATTCGGCTGGCCTCGATCTGTCGCGCGGTAAGCCAGCAATCCTGCATCGCCTTCAGCCCGTAATCACCGAAGCTGATGTCGCAGCCGGTCTGGGCTTTCCCCCGCCGGCGTCCCCGCTGTTGTTTTCTGAACTTTACTTTACTCGGCATCAACATGGCGAGTTTCCTCTCCTGTTATCCCGGAGCCCTCGCGGGGCGCCGTATTTCAGCTTCGAAGGTCCCTGTGCGCTTGGGAAACGCGCGCGTCACCCGTGTAGATCCAGACCTTGATGCCGATGACACCATAGGTCGTGGCCGCCTCCGCGAAACCGTAGTCCACATCCGCCCTCAAGGTATGAAGCGGCACCCGGCCTTCCAGGTACCACTCGGCCCGGGCGATCTCGTGCCCACCGAGCCGGCCGCTCACCCGGATTCGGATCCCCTTGGCGCCGAACCGCTGGGCCGATTCGATCGCTTTTCTCATCGCCCGCCGGAACGCGATCCTCTTTTCGAGCTGCTGGCCGATGTTCTCGGCCACCAGTTGGGCGTCCACTTCCGGCTTGTCGATTTCGACGATATTGATGAATACGTCCCGGTCGGTCCGCTTCTTGATCTCTTCCTTCAGCCTGTCGACCTCGACCCCTTTTCGCCCGATGATGATGCCCGGCCGGGCGGTGAGAATGTTCACCTTGAGCTTGTTCGCGGCCCGCTCGATCTCGATATCCGAGATACCGGCATGGCCCAGCCGCTTCTTCAGGTCGGACCGAAGCTTCAGGTCTTCATGAAGGAGTTCGGCGTATTTCTTCTCCGCGTACCATCGAGATCGCCAGGTTTTATTGAACCCGAGCCGGAAACCGAATGGATGTACCTTCTGCCCCACGACTACCTCCGGCCTTTCTCTCTACTCCCGCCGCCGTCATTGCCCGGAACGTCCAGGTCAATGGTTACGTGACAGGATCGTTTTTGAATCTGGAAAACCCGTCCCATGGCCCGGTGACGGATCCGTTTCAACACCGGTCCTTCGTCCACCAGGGCGCGCGAGACGAACAGGTCGTCCACGTCCAGGTTCGGATCCTTGTGCTGGGCGTTCGCGACGGCGGACTTCACCAGTTTTTCAAGATCCCGCGCCACGCCCTTCGGTGAATAATGGAGAATCGCCAACGCGTTTTCCACCGATTTTCCCCGAACCTGATCGATCACCAGGCGCGTTTTCTGGGCGGACGAACGCATGTAGCGAAGTTTGGCTGTTGCAATCACCGTTTCATCTCCCTCTAGTCCGCCGGTCCTCACCGACCGCCCGACTTGTCGCCCTTGGTATGGCCGCGGAAAGTTCGGGTCATGGAAAACTCGCCGAGCTTGTGCCCGACCATGTTTTCCGTGAGATACACCGGAATGAACTTCTTGCCGTTGTGCACCGCAACCGTGTGCCCCACCATCTCGGGAACGATCGTGGAACGGCGGGACCAGGTCTTGATGACCTTTTTCTCGTTTTTCTTGTTCTGTTCCTCCACCTTTTTCATCAGGTGGGAATCGATGAACGGTCCTTTCGAAATCGAGCGCGCCATGAGATCACCTGCCCCTTATTTCTTGCGCCGGCGGACGATGAACTTGTCCGTGCGCCGGTTGTTGCGAGTTTTCTTGCCCTTGGTCGGGACGCCCCACGGCGTCACCGGATGCCGACCGCCGGATGTCCGGCCTTCGCCGCCTCCATGAGGATGATCGACAGGGTTCATGACAACGCCTCGAACCGTCGGCCGCCAGCCTTTCCAGCGGTTCCTGCCGGCCTTCCCGATGTTTTCGTTGGTATGCTCCAGATTGCCGACCTGTCCGATCGTCGCGTAACACTCCTTGTGAATCTTGCGCATTTCACCGGAGGGCATCCGCAACGTGACGTACTCCCCTTCCTTGGCGATCAGCTGGGCGGAAGCCCCGGCGGACCTGCAAAGCTGACCTCCTTTTCGGGGGCGTATTTCGACGTTGTGAATCGTCGTCCCCAGCGGGACCGCTTTCACGGGGAGAGCGTTCCCGGGGAGAATATCCGCGTCCGGCGACGCGATGATCTTCGCGCCGACCGCGACGTTGTTCGGCGCGAGAATATAGCGGCGTTCCCCGTCCAGGTAACAGACCAGAGCGATGTTCGCCGAGCGGTTCGGATCGTATTCGATCGTTTCGATCTTCCCTTCGATTCCGATCTTGTCCCGCCGAAAATCGATCACGCGGTAACGGCGCTTGTGACCTCCGCCCCGATGCCGGATGGATATCCGCCCTTTGTTGTTCCGCCCGCCGTTCTTGGAGAGCTTTTCCACCAGCGGCTTATGAGGCTTTCCGCTGGAGCGCTCCACCCGAACGGTGGAACTCATGAATCTCCGTCCCGGACTGGTAGGTTTGTACTTTTTGATCGCCATGATTGATTCTCGACCTCAGGATGCTTCGAAGAAATCGATTTCCTTGGAACCCTGCTCCAACTTGACCCATGCCTTCTTCCAGTCCGGCCTCTTTCCCAGGTACCGGCCCATTCTCTTGGTTTTGCCGTGCACGCGGGACGTCCGGACTTCCGCCACTTTGACTCCGTACAGCTCTTCCACCGCTTTCGCGATTTCGATTTTATTGGCGCGGAGATCGGCCCGGAAGCAGTAGATCCCCGTCCCCTCCCGCTGTATCGTCGATTTTTCGGTGATCAACGGCCGCCGCACCACCTGTTCCACGGTTTTCATTTCGCCAACACCTCGTTCAACTGTCTGATCGCGTTCTCGGAAGCCACCATGACCTCACAATCCAGCAACTGGACGATATTCACGCCCAAGGCGCGATCCACCGTCAACCGGGGGTTGTTTCCCGCCGCTCGGACCAGATTTTCGACACCATCGGTACCGACCCCGTCATAAACCAGGAGGACCTTCCCGGAGATCCCCAAGCCGTTCCCGACCGCCTTTTCCAGCTCGCCGGTCTTGTGCGAATCGAACTCCATCTTTTCGACGCAGACCAGCTTTCCTTCCCGCATTTTTTGCGCCAACGCCGAACGCAGGGCGTTTTTCCGCATCTTTTTGGGGAAGTTCCAGGAATAATCCCTCGGTTGCGGTCCGTGAACCGTCCCACCATGCCTCCAGAGAGGCGAACGGTTGTCGCCGGCACGGGCCCGGCCGGTCCCCTTCTGCCTCCAGGGCTTGCTTGTGCCGCCGGAGACGTTCACCCGGTTCTTGGTTTGATGGGTGCCGGCCCGTCCGGCGGCCCGGTAGGCGCACACCGCTTCGTAGATCAGATGTTCCTTGAGCGGATAGTCGAACACCCTGTCATCCAGCTCCAGGGAACGGATCGTTTTGTTTTTCCAGTTTCTCACTTCAAGTTCAGCCATCGGTTGTTTCCTCATATACCCAGGTGAAACACCCGAATCACTTCGACTTCCGGATCATGACGATGGAACCGGAAGCGCCGGGGACGGCCCCTTTTACCAACATGAGATTTTTTTCGTCGTCGACCCGAACCACCTTCAGGTTCTTGACGGTGATTCGCTTGTTGCCCATCTGCCCCGGTCCCCGCATTCCCTTGAGAACCTTGGAGGGCCAGGCCGATTGTCCGATCGATCCGGGAGCCCGGTGGAACATGGAACCGTGGGTGGCCCGGCCGCCGCCGAACCCGTGGCGCTTGATCACACCCTGGAACCCTTTCCCCTTGGATGTTCCGATCACGTCGACATTCGGTACGTCTTTAAACATCTCCACCAGCACAGGTTCGCCCGGCTTCGGGTCGTCCCCCTCTTCCAGTCGGAATTCCCGAAGGATCCTGGTTGGAGGTACCGAGGCTTTTTCATGGTGGCCCCGCAGCGGCTTGTTCGCCCTTTTACCGGATTTTGGATCGACCAGACCGACCTGCACCGACTCGTAGCCGTCGACCGCGGCCGTTTTTCGCTGGACAACCACGCAAGGGCCCACTTCCAGGACCGTGACCGGCGTGACCTTCCCGTCCTCCGCGAAAAGCTGGGTCATTCCGATCTTTCTTCCGAGCATCCCTTCTATCATTTCTTCCATCCCTCTGGAACACGGGATCGGTCCGCGCCCGCGGCCCGTTCCCGGCGGTTCCCGGCGCCCTCCGTCAGGAGGCCGCTCCAAACGCCTTGATTTCCACATCCACACCGGCGGGCAGGTCGAGTTTCATCAGGGCATCCACCGTTTCCGGCGTCGGCTGCAGAATGTCCAGCAACCGTTTGTGGGTCCTGATTTCGAACTGCTCGCGGGATTTTTTATCCACGTGAGGAGACCGGAGCACCGTCCATTTGTTGCGAACGGTGGGCAACGGTATCGGACCGGCGATTCTGGCGCCGGTTCTTCTCGCCGTATCCACGATCTCGGTCGTCGACTGATCGAGAATGCGATGATCGTAGGCTTTCAGCCTGATTCGAATTTTCTCGTTCACCATTCGTTCCCGCACCTTGAAGCTGCAACCAGCTTCAAATCGTTCATCCGGCTCCGTCCCGCGTTCCCGAACCTTGCCGTTTCGGGCGGCCGGAACGATTGCCTGGAAAAGCTAAAAACAATCCCCGCTACTCGATAATCTCCGTCACCGTGCCGGCGCCGACCGTTCGGCCGCCTTCCCGGATCGCGAACCGAAGACCTTTCACCATGGCGATCGGCGTGATCAGATTCACGATCAGCGCCACGTTGTCCCCGGGCATCACCATCTCCACACCTTCCGGAAGGTCCGCCGTACCGGTCACGTCCGTCGTCCGGAAATAAAACTGGGGGCGATATCCGCTGAAGAACGGCGTGTGGCGGCCGCCCTCCTCCTTCGTCAATACGTACACCTCGCCCTTGAACTTCGTGTGCGGCGTGATCGAACCCGGCTTCGCCAACACCTGGCCCCGCTCCACGTCCTTCCGGTCCGTTCCCCGCAACAGCAAACCGACGTTGTCCCCGGCCTGGCCCTCGTCCAGAAGCTTCTTGAACATCTCCACGCCGGTCACGACCTTCTTCTGGGTCTCCCGGATCCCGACGATCTCCACTTCCTCGCCGACCTTGATCACCCCCTGCTCGATCCGGCCGGTCACCACCGTGCCTCGACCCGAAATCGAAAAGATGTCCTCCACCGGCATCAGGAAGTCCTTGTCCACCGCCCGCTCCGGCATCGGAATGTAACGGTCCACTTCCTCCATCAGCTCCAGGACCGCCTTCTGCGCGTCCGCATCCCCTTCTCCGGCCTTCAACGCCGAAAGACGGACGATCGGAATATCGTCGCCGGGAAAATCGTACGAGCTCAACAGCTCCCGTACTTCCAACTCCACCAGGTCCAGAAGCTCCGGATCGTCCACCATGTCCACCTTGTTCAAGGCAACCACGATCGCCGGCACCCCGACCTGCCGCGCCAGCAGAATGTGCTCGCGGGTCTGAGGCATCGGACCGTCCGCAGCAGACACCACCAGGATCGCGCCGTCCATCTGCGCCGCGCCGGTGATCATGTTCTTGATGTAGTCCGCGTGCCCGGGACAGTCCACGTGCGCGTAGTGACGGTTCGCCGTCTCGTACTCCACGTGCGCCGTCGCGATGGTGATGCCCCGCTCCCGCTCCTCCGGCGCGTTGTCGATCGAGTCGAACGAACGAGCCGAAATGCTCGGGTTGTTGGCCGCAAGCGTCATGGTGATCGCCGCCGTCAACGTGGTCTTCCCGTGGTCCACGTGACCGATGGTGCCGATGTTCACGTGCGGCTTCGAGCGATCAAATTTCTCCTTGGCCATCGATTCTACTCCTTAAAGATGAAGTCGCGCTCTCCTCAGCGCCGAAACGTCCCGGTTACCTTTGCAACCACCTGCTCGCTGATCGCTTTCGGAACCTCTTCATACCTCTCAAAATGCATCGTAAAATTCCCTCGTCCCTGGGTCAGCGACCGCAGGTCCGTTGCATACCCGAACAAGTCCGCCATCGGCACCAGGACCGTGACGACCTGAAGCCCCGGTCTCGCATCCATTTTCTGGACCCGACCCCGTCTCGAGTTGAGGTCACCCATGACCTCCCCGAGGTATTCGTCCGGAAGGACGACCTCCACCCTCATCAACGGCTCCAGTAACCGCAGCCCGGCTTTCCGGCATGCTTCCTTGAACGCCATGGAAGCGGCGATCTTGAAAGCCATTTCCGACGAGTCCACCTCGTGGAAAGAACCGTCCAGCAGCCGAACCCCGATATTCCTGAGGGCGTAGCCGGCTAGGATACCACCTTCCAGCGCCTCTTCAACCCCCGCCCGGCAGGAAGGGATATATTCCCTCGGAATCACTCCCCCGACGATCTTGTTCTCGAAAAGGAGGGCATCCCCTGATTCGCTGGGAAACACGGCCAATTTGACGTGGCCGTACTGGCCGCGCCCCCCGGTCTGCCGAACGTACCGGCATTCCCCCATCGCTTCGGACGCGACCGTTTCCCGATAGGCGACCTGGGGAGTTCCCACGTTGGCTCCCACCGAATATTCCCGGAGCAGCCGGTCGATGATCACCTCCAGGTGGAGTTCGCCCATGCCGGCGATCAGAGTCTGACCGGTATCCGGATCGGTCTGGACCCGGAACGTTGGGTCTTCCTGCATCAGCTTGGCCAGGCCTTGCCCCAGCTTTTCCTGGTCGACCTTGGTTTTCGGCTCGATCGCCAGCCGGATGACCGGTTCGGGAAAATCCATCGACTCGAACAGGATCGGCGCATTCCTGGCGCAGACCGTATCCCCGGTGGACACCCGTTTCAGACCGACGGCCGCGACGATATCCCCGGCTTGAACTTCTTTGACCTCTTCCCGCTTGTTCGCGTGCATTTGCAGGAGGCGTCCGATCCGTTCCGTGGAACCTTTCCCCGCGTTCTGTAGCGTTTCCCCGGAAGAAAGAGAACCGGAATAGACCCGGAGGAAGGCCAGATGCCCGACGAACGGGTCGGCCATCAGTTTGAAGACCAGGGCGGAAAACGGCGCCTTGTCTTCGGGAAGCCGCCGCTCCATCCTGCCCGTAGCTGGATTCTCACCTTCCATGGGAGGCACATCCAGGGGCGAAGGAAGGTAGTCGACGACCCCGTCCAGCAGCGGCCGGATCCCCTGGTTCCGGAAAGCGGTGCCGCAAAAAACGGGCGTGAATTTCAGAAGGCAGGTTCCTCTGCGGATCGCGGCCCGGAGTTCTTCATCTCCTAGGGACTTTCCCGCCACGAATTTTTCCAGGAGGCGGTCGTCGATCTCGCAGGCCGCTTCCACCAGTTTCTCCCGGGCCTGATCCGCGGCCTCCCGGAACGGTTCCGGAATGTCCGTCTCCCGGTGGGAGGTCCGGATCGCGTCGTCGTCCCAGATCAGCGCCTTCATCCGGATCAGGTCGACGACGCCTCGAAAGCTCTCATCGCTTCCGATCGGGATCTGGACCGGCACCGGGCGTCCGTGCAGCCGATGGCAAATCATTTCGCAAACTCTCGGAAAATCGGCGCCGACCCGGTCCATCTTGTTCACGAAGGCGATCCTGGGCACGGCGTACTTATCGGCCTGGCGCCAGACCGTTTCCGACTGGGGCTCAACCCCGCCCACGGCGCAGAAGACCGCCACGGCGCCGTCCAGGACACGGAGGGAACGCTCGACTTCAGCGGTGAAGTCCACATGGCCGGGGGTGTCGATGATGTTGATTCGGTGTTCTTTCCAGTGGCAGGTCGTGGCGGCGGAGGTGATCGTGATCCCCCGTTCCTGTTCCTGGACCATCCAGTCCATGGTCGCCGTGCCGTCGTGGACTTCGCCTACTTTGTAGTTGATCCCGGTGTAGTACAGGATCCTCTCCGTCGTAGTGGTCTTACCGGCATCTATGTGCGCCATAATACCGATATTCCTGATCCGTCCAAGCGGAGTCTTCCGTGCCACATCAAAGAACCACGCGCCCCTGCGTCCACGCAGGTCGCAATTATTCGCCGCTGCCGCGGCGCCCTCTCGGGCCGTATCCAAATCCGGGCGTCCCGTACTCGGGGAAACCCATGATATTAAAGACTCTGCAACGCGGCCGTTCCGGAAGAAAGCCCCGGTCCGGCGCCTGTTACCAGCGGTAGTGGGCGAACGCCTTGTTCGCTTCCGCCATCCTGTGGGTATCGTCTTTCTTCTTGAATGCACCGCCGCGCAGCGCGGAGGCGTCCAGAATCTCGTTGGCCAGACGCTCCATCATGGAGCGCTCGGACCGCTGCCGGGCGTATCCGATCAACCAGCGCAACGCCAAGGCGTTTCGCCGGGCAGGCTGGACCTCGACGGGAACCTGGTAGTTGGATCCGCCGACACGTCGGGATTTCACTTCCAGGACCGGCTTTACGTTTTCCACCGCTTTCTTGAAAATCTTGAGAGGATCGTCGTTCGCCCGTTCCTTCACCATGTTCAGGGCGTCGTAAAAAATCGTCTGAGCGGTTGACTTTTTTCCGTCCAGCATCAGGCTGTTGATAAAGCGGGTGACCAACTGGGACTGGTAAACCGGGTCCGGCAGGATTTCTCGTTTGGCAATTTGCGCTCGTCTCGGCATCGGATCGTATCTCCTGTCCCGGGTTTCAGGCCTTGGGACGCTTCGCGCCGTATTTGGACCGGCTTTGTTTCCTGCCTTCCACGCCTACCGCGTCCAGGGTGCCCCGTACGACATGGTACCGGACCCCCGGGAGATCCTTCACACGGCCGCCCCGGATCATGACGATGGAGTGCTCCTGAAGGTTGTGTCCCACGCCCGGAATGTAGGTGGTGACCTCGATACCGTTGGTCAGCCGTACTCTTGCGACCTTCCGCAGCGCCGAGTTCGGCTTCTTCGGCGTCGAGGTATAAACACGAACGCAGACGCCCCGGCGTTGGGGGCAGGCGTTCAGAGCCGGACTCTTGGTCCGGCCCTTGATGACTTTGCGTCCTTTGCGGACCAGTTGACTAATGGTCGGCACGACCCTGCTCCTGACGACACACCCCTGATCGGGTCCCGGATCGGCGACTCAGCCGGCCTGGGTATCGGGGGAAATCAGCGATTTCCAAGGCAAAACCCCGTGAGTCTAGCAGACGCCACGGGGACGGTCAAGCGTTTCATTCCCTCTCTGCGGCGGCGGCGGCGGCTCGGAGCATTTCGGTGAAACGGTCGGTATCCATCTCCAACTCCTGCTCCTGCTCCGGCAGCTCTTCCCTCGCCTCCTCCGTTTCCAGGGGCGGCCCGTCCACCGGGAGTTGGATCGATCGATACTGTTCCATGCCGGTTCCGGCCGGAATCAGACGCCCCATGATGACGTTCTCCTTCAAACCCCGCAGGTAATCGACCTTCCCGGAGATCGACGCCTCGGTCAGCACCCGGGTGGTCTCCTGGAAACTGGCGGCGGAGATGAAGGATTCGGTGGACAGCGAAGCCTTGGTAATCCCCAGGAGGAGCGGACGGCCTCTCGCCGGAGCGCCTCCCGCGGCCAGCACTCGCTCGTTTTCTTCCACAAACCGGAAACGGTCGACCTGCTCTTCCACGATAAACTCGGTATCGCCCGGATCCTCCACTTTGATCCAGCGCATCATCTGCCGGGCGATCGTCTCGATATGCTTGTCGTTGATGTTCACGCCCTGCAGCCGGTAGACCTCCTGGATACCGTCCAACAGGTAATTCTGGAGTTCCCGCTCGCCGAGAATTTCCAGGATTTTGTGCGGGTCCTTCGGCCCGTCGGTGAAGGCATCGCCGGCCCGCACCCATTCCCCCTCCTGGACGTTCACATGGAGTCCCTTGGGGATACTGTATTCCCGTTCCTCGCCGTCTTCGGTCCGAACCAGCACCTTCCGGGATCCTTTGACGATATCCCCGTAGTGGACCGTCCCGTCCACTTCGGCCATCACGGCGGGGTACTTCGGATTGCGGGGCTTCGACACGTCATCACACCGGCGGAGGACGCGTCTGCGGTCGCGCGCGC
>CAZZIV010000013.1:0-26252 GCA_964654385.1 uncultured Acidobacteriota bacterium
CCACTGGTCCACCAGCATGTCGGCGATACCGAACGGCGACCCGTCGGCCAGGCGGGAACTCAGTTCCTGGTTAAACAGCCCCTGGTAGATGTCCGATCCGGCACCGCCTCCGAACATCCCTTCGTCCAGCTGGGCGTTCTGCATCTCCTTCATCAGCATCTGCACCAGGATCCCCTCGAACGCTTCCGCCGCTTTCCTCAGGCCCGGGTCCGGCCGGCGCCGGTCCGGCCCGCCGGCCCGTTGCCGCGGGTCCAGGGAGATCGGTCCGCCGGTCGGATCGAAGTTCACAGGATCACCAGGTCGGCGTACAAGGCGCCGGCCGCCTTCATCGCCTGGAAAATGGCGATCATGTCCCGGGGGGAGACGCCGAGGGCGTTGAGGGAGGAAACCACGTCGCCGACGCTCACCCCGTCCTTCAGGGCCAGCACGTGGCTCGGCCCTTCGGCGGCGTACAGGTCCACGTCGTCCAGGACCTTGGTTTCCCCTTTCTCCGACAGGGGAGCCGGTTGAGAGGCGAACTGCCGGGTCGCGATCTCGATCTGGAGATTGCCGTGGGCGAGAGCCACGGCGGAGATCTTCACATCGGCGCCCATGACCACCGTTCCGGTCTTCTCGTTGATCACCACCCTGGCGATGTTGTCCGGCCGGACCGCCACCGCCTGGACCCGGGCCAGCAGTTCCACCGGGTTCCCCTGGAACGATTCCGGCGGCGTCAACTGCACAGAGACCGGATCTTCGGCCCGGGCGACGGTTTCGCCGAAAGCCTGGTTGACGGCGTCGGCGATCCTCCGGGCGGTTTCGAAGTCCGGTTCGTCCAGGAGGATCCGGAAGGAATCGGTTCCGGCCAGGTTCATCGGCACCTGCCGTTCCACCGTGGCTCCGGCCGGAATCCTTCCGGCGGTGGGATGATTCTTCTGCACCGTGTTTCCGGCGCCGCCTCCCAGGAACGCGCCGCCGATGGAGACGCTTCCCTGGGCCACGGCGTAAATCTCTCCGTTCGGTCCGTACATCGGCGTCATCAGCAGGGTGCCGCCTTGCAGGCTTTTCGCGTCGCCGAGGGAGGAGACCTGCACGTCCAGGGTCTGACCCTGCCGGGAGAACGGAGGGAGCTCGGCGGTCACCATCACCGAGGCCACGTTCCGCACCCGGATCGTGGACGGGTCGATGGAAACTCCGCTCCGGTTCAGCAGGTTGGCGATGCTCTGGAAGGTGAACTTGGCCTGGGTTCCGTCGCCGGTCCCTTGCAGGCCGACCACCAGGCCGTACCCGATCAGTGGATTGGAGCGGACCCCTTCCACCTGGGTCAGGTCCTTCACCCGGACCATCGGCGAGGCGAAATCCGAAATCCCGAGAGCCGGGAACGAGAGCGCCGCGGCGGTCAGGAGGAAACGGAAAATCGTTTGTTTGCGCATGGTCATGCTCCCTGGATCAGAACGGCCAGAGCCGGTTCATGTACTTCACGAACCAGCCCTGCCGGGCGTTGGCGTCCACTTCGCCCTGGCCCCACAGGCGTACGGTCAGGTCGCCGACCGCCGACGAGTCGACCCGGTTGGAAGAATTGATGTCGGTCGGACGGATCGACCCGACCAAGGTCAGGATCTGTCGATCCCGGTTGATCATCACCGTCTTCTGGCCGCCGATCACAAGGTCGCCATTGGGAAGAACCCGCATCACCCGGGCGGTCACGAACGCCGACAGGGCGCTGCTCCGGTCGGTGGAGCCGTCTCCGGCGAATTTGGAAGAGTTGGAGGTCTCCAGGACATTGCCCAGGTTGAACCGGCCGGCGGAGGCGTTCGGGTTTTCCAGCCCGAAGGCGATGGAGGCGCCGTACTTGTTTTCCGAAGACCGATTCATGTCGGTCGTGGACGAATTCTTGCCGGTGCTGGATTCGGAGATCCGAATGGTGACCAGGTCGTTCACACGGAACGCCCGTGTATCCCGGGTCAAAGCGGCGCCGGGCCCGCCGTCGGTCCAGAGGGAGCCGGTGGCCGGGGCGGGCACCGGGAACGGCGGCAGGATGTCGATGTCGTTCTGGAGCCGGACCATGTCCCCTTTCAGGGTCGGCACCGGCGTCGTCACCGACTTCTTCATGGCGCACCCGGAGACGGCGGCCAGGAGGAGCAGCGGCAGGGCCGCCTGGGTGAAGCGGGAAAGGCTGGAAAAGGTCATCGTCGTCTCGCTCCTTTCGGAATCGCGCTCCGCACCACCCGCAGGGTGCCGTCAGGCTGCACCTCCCCCTGCAGTTCGGCGTGGGTCCAGGGGTTCCGGGCGGAGATCGTTTCCCCCGGCGCCCCATCGGTCCGGGCGACGCCGACGGTGTTCACCGTCAGCCGGCCGCGCCGCAGGATCATCGCCACCGTCTCTCCCCGGCGAACGACCGGAGCCGCCTTCAGGAGGGAGGGGGTCAGCACCCGTCCCGGCCCCAGGGTTCGGACCGGGGCCCGGTCCTTCAGCTGTTCCAGGGCCCGGAGCGGCTTTTCCCGGAGACGGGTCAGGTCGGTATCGGTCTTCTCCACCGCGCCGGGCCCGATCGGGTCTCCGGCCTTCGCGGCGGCGACGGTCACCAGGGCCGGTCCGCGCACGGTTCCTCTCACCGTGGCGAACGCTTCCCCCAGGGTCTCGCCGTTTCGGATCATCTTGAAACGGACCCGAACGATTCCGGAACGGTTCGGGCCGTCGACGCCCAGCAGGGAAAGCTCCGGCGCCGCGCCGGTAAAGCGAGCGATGCTTCCGTTCCGCACCGACTCCACCTGGAACCGGTCCGGCGGGTCCACCGACTGTTCCGCCGCGCGGGACGCCTTGTCCCTCACCGACGCGCGGAACCGGGAGGATTGCTCCGATCCCTCCCGCGATTCCGCGCGCCATGCCCTCGAAGGCTCAGATGCATCTTCAGCGAAACTCCGTAACGCTCCGCTGAAGACCGCGACACCGACCAGGGTGGTGAAGATGAAAATCTTTCTCATGGCTTCCTCACGCTACCTCGCAAGGTTGTTGACGGTCTGAAGCATGTCGTCGGCCGCCTTGATCCCCTTGGAATTCAGTTCGTACGCTCGCTGGGCGGCGATCATGTCCACCAGCTCGTTCACGATGCTCACGTTGGAGATCTCCAGGAATCCCTGCCCCAGGGTGCCGAGACCGTCCAGGCCGGGTGTGCCGTCGGTGGCGTCGCCCGAGGCGTCGGTGGGCAGGTAGATGTTTCCGCCGTTCGCCAGAAGGCCGGTCGGGTTGACGAAGTTGGCCAGCTCGATCTGGCCGATCTGGGTGCCGGTGGACTGGCCCGGCTGGGTTACCGAAACGGTTCCGTCGCCTCCGATCTTGATGGAGAGCGCGTCCGGCGGAATGGTGACCGGCGGGTCGAGTACGTATCCCTGCTTGGTCACCAGCTGGCCGTCCTGGTCCTTGGTGAAGCTGCCGTCCCGGGTGTACCCGGTGGAACCGTCGGGCATTTGGACCTTGAAGAATCCGTCGCCCTGGATCACCAGGTCCAGGGGGTTGTCGGTCTTTTTCATATCTCCCTGGCTGTAGAGTTTCTTGACCGATCCTGGCATGACCCCCAGGCCGAGTTGGATCCCCGCCGGCGTGGTGGTGGTGGAAGAGGTCGAGGCTCCCGGCGCCACGATGGTCTGGTACAGCAGGTCTTCGAACTCCGCCCGGCTTTTCTTGAAACCGATGGTGTTCACGTTGGCCAGGTTGTTGGCGATGGTGTCGATCTGAAGTTGCTGGGCCTGCATCCCCGAGGCCGAGCTCCAAAGGGCTCTCTGCATGGTTCGTTCTCCTTCCCGGTCAGCCGACCAGCTCGTTGACCGCTTTGCGGTTCACCTCGGACATGGTCATGGTGATCAGTTTCTGGTAGGACTCGAACGTCCGTTGGGCTTCGATCAGGTCCACCAGTTCGATGAGGGGATCGGTGTTGGACCGTTCCCGGAAACCCGGCGTCACCACCGGGTCGTTCACTTCCTCCGGCGCCGGCGATCCCGGGGCGGCGGTCATCAGGTTCCGGCCTTCGGGCAGCAGATCGCCGCCTGGATCCCGCACTACCAGCAGCCGGCCGAGTTCCTGGTCTCCATCCAGGATCCGGCCGTCTCCTTCCACCCTGGCGGCGGCGGAGAGACCGGCAAACGGTTTTTTCTCCGAATTCAGCACCCGGTTCCCCGACTCATCGGTGAGGGTGCCTTCCCGGCTCACCAGGAGAGAACCGGCCCGGCTGTACCGGCGGCCGCCGCCGGTTTCCAGGACCAGGTATTCGTCCGGTTCCAGGGCCAGGTCCAGCGGCCGGCCGGTATGGGTCCTGGACCCGGCTCCAGGCGTTTCCCAGGTGCCTGCCAGCGCCACTCCGGCATTGGCCATCCGGACCTGCTCCGGAGCGTCCGGGCCGAACCGGTCGAACACCGCCGAGAACGCGTGTTGAGCCCGGTATCCGGCGGTGGAGAGGTTCGCCAGGTTGTTGGAGATCAGCTCCAATCGGCGCTCCTGGACCAGGAGGCCCGACGCCGCTGTGTACAGTTGACTGTTCATATCCCTACTCCCTCGTCCAGGACGTAATCAATCGCCGTGCCATGCCGGCCTCGGCGGAAACCGGTTCAGGCCGGCACACTTCCGCCTCCCGCTCCGGCGGACCTGCGGCCGATTCCGGCCGGGCCCGGCAACGGTTTGCCGTGCCGGTCCAGCCCTCCTGCAGCGGAGAGGAGGTCTCCCAGGTCTTCCAGGGTTCCCAACTCCACCCGGTCCTCCCGGTCGGCCCGTTCCAGCAGCGCCTTGCGCTGCCGTTGCATCCTTTTCCCTTCCTTTCCGGCGATTTCCGTCGTTCGTTCAGGGGTCGCCGGCTTCGAGGCGGCTTTTCCGGCGGCCCTTTTCCGAACGGCTCCCGCTTCCAGGATCAGGAAGAGACAGAGAACTCCCAGGTTCACGCAGATCAGGGCGAACAGCACGTAGTTCATGTACGGAGACATTTCCATGGTCAAACCTCCCTTGGGGCGGGTCTTGAACAGCCGGTTTCGGGAGAAGAGGGGCGGATCTGCAGGATCTCCCGGTCGTTTTCCCGCATCACCTTCAGCACCTGGTGGCGGGAGACCTGAAGGCCGCTCTCCACCAGGAGTTGATGGACCTGCCGGTGTCCCATCGGTTCGCCGGGGCGCCGGTCCAGGACCGCTAGGATCTCATCGAGGAGTTCGGCGTCGGGAATCCCGCCGGCGGTCTGCATCGTCCGCCACCGGGCCAGGTCCTGGGCCAGCCGGTCTTCGCCGGTGCGAATCTTTTGCGGCCCGGGGTCGGTGGCGATCGCCGGCCGTTCGTCCTCCGGTCCGTCTTCCTCCTGCCGGCCGGCGTCGGCCAGGGCCCGGCTGAACGCTTCCGCCTCCGGTGCCCCCGCCTGCGCGGGCCGGTTCCTTGCGGCCGAGGCGATCCTGGCCAGGAAAACGGTTCCCAGCACCGCGGCCAGGGCCAGGGTCAGGTTGCTGCCGGCCAGGAGCAGCAGAAGAATCCGATCGCCGGGGATCATCCTTCGTCTCCTTCGCCGCTGTCCCCGTCCGTCGAGTTTTCGCCGGCGGAGGCTTCCGCCGTATCTTCATTGACCGGGGCCGCGTCCGTCGAGGCTTCGGCCGGCGCCGCTTCCAAAGGACCGGCCTCCGGAGGATCGTGGGGAGGGGCGTCTTCCGGTGTGGTCGTCGCCTCCTTCTCCGTCTCCGCGGTCCGCGCCGCCTTTTCGGCCTGGATCGCTTCCAACTTTTCCCGGGTCGTGGCGGTGACCCGGAAGCCGAACTTCCCGTCCACCACCACCAGCTCGCCGGACGCCACCCAGGCGCCGTTCACCATCAGGTCCACCGGACCGTCCGGATCCTTCTCCAGGGGAAGGATTCCTCCAGGCTCCAGCTCCAGCAGGACCCCCAGGGGAACCTCTTCGGACGCGAGCCAGACCTCCACGGGGAATTCCAGGTCGAGAAAAGCGTTTTCCGCGCCGGTTTCGCTCATGATTCTTCTCCGTCTTCCTGTTTTCGGGTCGTTTCCTCGTCGGCCGGTCGCATCCGGCCTGTGGTTCCGAAGAACGGACCTTCGTCGTTTCGTCCGATCCTTCCGGTGAACACCCGGGTACCCCGGATCCGGATCTGCAGTTCGGCGTCTTTCGATGTATCCAGTTTCAGCACTTCCCCCTGCCGCATGGCGATCAGGTCCCGCATCAGGATCCTTCCTCCCGGGAGCAGCGGCTGGATGCGAACCGGCAGTTTCTCCAGGCGGGGAGCGAGCGGGCCGACGTGCAGCCGGGTCGCCTTGGAAGCCTGCAGGCCGTCGTTCAGGAAACCGCCGTTGGCCAGGATCAATCCGGTCTGCTCGGTTTCATTCACCTTGAAACGGATCAGGGTGACGCCGACGGTCTCCCCCGGATCTCCGAACGAGTGCGGGATGCCGCCGGTTTCGAACTGTCCCGGGCTCATCCGGAGCCCGGTTTCCGCGTTCAGCGCCGGGGTCCAGGTATGAAGGAACTGGGTCATGATCCGCCGTTCCAGCCCGGTCGGCTCACGCCCTTCTTCCCGGGCGGCGCCGACGCCTCCCAGGGTCAATTCCATCAGGACCATGGCCAGGATCGAGGGAAGAACCAGGGCGATCCCGCCCGCCTTTTCGTTCCGGAAGGAAATCACCCACTGGGGGCTCGGAATGACGCCCAGGGCGGTGGAAATTTTCTGCTGCTGGAACCCTTCGAACTCGACGGCGATTTCGCTGCCGAGGAGGATCGCCAGCGAGGACTGGAGGCCGGCGGTCAGGGTTTCCATTTTCCGCCTGGCGCTTTCCAACTCGGTCGGCGGGATGATCACAGGATCCCGGAGGGAGTAGGTGCTCGGGCCGCCGTCGGCCCCGGTCGGGCCGGGATCGATCCCATCGCCGGTGGAAAGGACGCTGGCCACTTCTTCGGGGTTCAGGAGCGGTTCCTTGCTCATCGCCGTCCTCCTCCCGTTTTGCGGATCGGCGCCGAACGGCCGGCACCGGTAGCCCGCAGACGGGCCCGGAGGCCGTCCCGGAGCCGCGCGGCCGCCTGGGCGTGCAACTGGCAGACACGGGATTCGGTCACACCCAGGACCGCGCCGATCTCTCGCATGTTCAGCTCTTCGTGGTAGTAGAGCTCCAGCACCTGCCGCTCCCGGTCGGGAAGCTTCCGGAGTTCGTCCGCCAGGGCTTCGATCAATTCCCTCTTCTCCAGGCAGGCGTCCGGGTTCGGAACGCCGGCGACGGCCATCGGGTCGTTACCGGCGGGAAGGTCTTCCAGGGAGAGGATCGGCCCTACGTTCAGGTCCTGGAGCAGTTCCCTGTAGGTTTTCATGTCCAGGCCCATGGCGCCGGCGATCTCTTCTTCGGTGGCCAGCCGTCCCTGGACCGACGAAATCATGCCGACGGTCGCCTCCAGGTCCCGCTGCATCAGCCGGACCGACCGCGGGCGCCAGTCCTTCCGGCGGAGGCCGTCCAGGATGGCGCCGCGGACCCGGGATTCGGCGTAGGTCCGGAAACGAACGCCCCGGCCGCCGTCATACTTGGAGAAGGCGTCCAGCAGGCCGATCACGCCGTCATGAACCAGGTCTTCCACGTCCACGCTGGACGGCAGCCTGGAGGCGATCCTGAGCGCCAGGTATTTCACCAGGTCGATATGGGATTCCAGGAACTCGTCCCTCCGGGCGGCATCGCCGTTCCGGAGCGTTTCGTCCCACGGCATCGGTTTGACGGGAGATTTCAATTGGGCATCTCCTTCCTGTCGATTTCCATCAAGCGTTCCCAGTACGCGGCGGGGGAACCGTCGGACGCGGGGATCGACGCCAGGTTCATGGCGATCCGCTCGTAGCAGCGGGAGGCCCGGCAGGACGGGTCCAGCTCCAGGACCGGCGTCTGCCGCCGGACCGCTTCGATCAGCTTCGGATCGTGATCCACGGCGCCGAGCCACCCCGGGCGCTTGCCCAGGAAATGTTTCGAGGCCCGGGTGATCTGCTCGAACGCCTGCCGTGCCTCATCGTCGTCGCGGGTGTTGTTCACCACCAGGTCGACCGGCTTGTCCGGATCGGCGGACCAGATCACCTTGAGGGTGGCGTAGGCGTCCACCAGGGAGGTTGGCTCGGGAGTGGTCACCACGATCACCCGGGCGGCGGCGATCTGGAGGGAAACGGTGGTTTCTCCCAGGCCGGCGCCGGTGTCAATCAGGACTTCGTCGGCCAGGCCGCCTGATTCCACCAGGGCCCCCAGGAGCGCCTCCCGGGTCGGCCCGGTCATCCGGGCCAGGTCCGGCACGCCGGAAGCGGCGGGGAGCACCTGGATCCCTGCCGGTCCCTCCAGGAGCAGGTCGGACAGCTCCGCCTCGCCCCGGATCAGGTGTTCAACGGTCCGGTCCGGCACCAGTCCCAGGAGGACATCCAGGTTCGCCAGGCCCAGGTCGCCGTCCACTACCAGGACCTTCCTCCCCAGCTTCCCCAGCGCCACCGCCAGGTTGACGGTGAGGTTGCTCTTGCCGATGCCGCCCTTGGCGCCGGTAATCGCCAGCGCGCCGGCGGCCCGGGAGCCGGACGATTGTGGAAACAGGGACTTCATGCGGATCTCTCCGTTTCGTTCCGCCCGGCGTCGAAACCGGTGCGGAGCATCATGGTCGCCAGGCCCCGGGGAGACGCTTCCAGCAGGTCGTCCGGGACGCGATGGCCGTTTGTGAGAAAAGAGAGGGGGATCCCCCGCCGGGCGGCGGCGGTGACCAACTCGCCGATCCCGGCGCCGTCGTCCACCCGGGAGAAACCGATGCAGGTCGGATCCAGCGGGGCGAACCGCTCCAGGATCGCCTCCGCCTCGCCCCGGTGAACGCCGGCGGGGACCAGCAGGACCACGTCGGCGTCGGGAACCAACGCCCGCAGGCGTACGATCCGTTCCATCCGGTCCAGGTCGCACGCGCCGATCCCCGGTGTGTCCAGGACCAGGGTGCCGCCGACGCCGGTGCGGGCGATGGCGTTCAACAGGTCCCGGGGCCGGTCGATCCGGTGGTGTTGGATGCCCAGGTGACGGGCGAAGATTGCCGCCTGTTCCACGGCGCCGATCTTCTCGATGTCGGCGATCCCCAGGCGGACCTCTCCGTTCCGTGCCAGGGACAACCGGGCCGCCAGCTTGGCGACGGTGGTGGTCTTTCCGGCGCCTGCCGGGCCGACCACCAGGATGCAGCGGGAGTCCATCGGCAGATCGGTGAACGGGAGGACGGCGGACATCCCTTCCTCCGCCAGGACGGCCAGGTTCGCCGCCGGCTCGCCGTTCCGGATCCGGCGTCCGCCGATCCGGGTGAACCGGGCGGCCAGGTCCCTGGAGAGCCCGGCGGCAACCAGCGCGTCGGCCGCCTGCCGGAGGAACGCCGGCTCCGATTCCCGATTTCGTGGAGGGGCGGACGCCGGAGCGGTGCCGGCGCCGGTTCCCCGTTTCCCTTCCCCCCTCTTCTTCAGCCGGGCGATCTCTTCCTTCAGCGCCTTCACCTCCCGGTTCGCTTCGGTTTCGTCTTTCCGGGAAACGCCGGCGGTGATTTCGGTCATTTTTACGCCCAGGGGGGTGTCCACTTCCCGGGTGGCCAGGACCAGGGCCTGGGGCCCGAGTTCGGTCCGGGCCATGGAAAGCGCCGCCGCAAGGTCGGTCGCCCTGTAGGTCTTCAAAATCATCATGCCGCCTGTTGCCGGACCTGGCCGACCGCCTGGATCCGGATGTTGTCGGGGATTTCAGTCACGCTCAGGAACGGCACCATTCCCAGGGCGCTCTCCGCCAGCCTGGCGAGGATCGTCCGGGACTGGGCGCTGCCGCAGACCACCACCGGCTGCACACCTGCCGGCAATGTCTTCACCGCCTCGGCCACCCGCTGCACCAGCGACTGGGTCACCCGGGGATCCGGCGGCGCCGGAACCCCGTCCGGTCCTGGAGCCAGGAGGCTCTGCACTTCCGCCTCCACCTCCGGCGATAGAGAGATCACTTTCAAAGATCCGTCTGCCAGGAGCGGCCGGACCAGCGTCCGGCCCAGGGCACGGCGCACTTCGTTGAGAATGCTGTGAATATCCTGCGCGGTGCTGTCGGCCATCGCTTCGCCGATCGCCTGCAGGTCCCGGATGGAAATCCGCTCACGGAGCAGCGCCTGCAGCACCTTCTGGATCTGCCCCAGGGTGTACCGTTCCGGCGTGAGATCTTCCACCAGCTTGGGCGCGTGCTTCGCCAGGGCGTCCAGCAGCCGCTGGGTGTCCTGCCGGGAGAGGAGTTCGGGGGCGTGCTTTTTGACCAGTTCGGCCAGGTGGGTGGAGATGACCGAGGTGCGGTCGACCACCGTGTACCCGACCGACCGGGCTTGATCGGAGGCTCCTTCGGGAATCCAGAGGGCGTCGATGCCGAAGGCCGGATCGCTGGTCGGCTCCCCTTCGATCCGCTCCAGCACATCGCCGGGATTGATCGCCAGCACGGAGCCCCGGGGGAGACGGGCCGTTCCGACCACGTCGCCGCGAAGCAGCACCTGGTAGGTATCGGCAGGCAGCTTCAGGTTGTCCCGGACCCGGACCGGGGGCACGATCAGCCCCAGGTCCATGGCGACCTGCCTGCGGATCCCGCGGATCCGGTCCAGGAGGCCGCCCTGCTGGGTGGAGCCGGCCAGGTCGACCAGGTCGTACCCGACCTCGATGGTCAGCGGGTCGACGGTGAGGAGCGGCTCGATCGGTTCTTCCGGAAGAGGGCCGGCCGGCCGTTCCGCCTCTTCGGCGGCGAGCGCTTCCGCTTCCTTCACCTTCCGGCCCATGAGGCTCATGCCTCCACAGGCGGCCGCCAGGACCAGGAACGAGAACGTCGGCATACCCGGAATGATCGCCATGAAGGCCAGGGCGATTCCCGCGATGCCGAGCGGGGCCGAATTGAAGAAAAGCTGCCCGGTCAGTTCCCCGGAGAGCCGGTCCTTGGCCGCCTTCCGGGTGGTGATCATGCCGCCGGAGACCGAGACCAGGAGGGCCGGCATGGCGCTGACCAGGCCGTCGCCGACGGTCAACACGGTATACGTGTGGGCGGCGTCGCCCAGGGACATGCCGGCCTGGATCGTGCCGATGGCGAGACCGGCCAGGATGTTGATCGCCACGATGATCATGGACGCGATGGCGTCCCGCTGGGTGAACCGGACCGCGCCGTCCATGGCGCCGTAGAAGTCGGCTTCGTTCTGAATCTCTTCCCGGCGGGACCGCGCCTCTTCCTCGTCGATGATTCCCGCGTTCAGGTCGGCGTCGATCGCCATCTGTTTGCCGGGCAACGCGTCCAGGGTGAACCGGGCGGCGACTTCACTGATCCGGGTCGCGCCGTGGTTGATCACCACGAACTGGATGATCAGCAGGATCAGGAACATCACCACGCCGACCACCGTGTTTCCGCCGACCACGAACTGGCCGAACGCCTCGATCACATGGCCGGCGGCGCTGGTCCCTTCCGCGCCGTGAATCAGGATCCGCCGGGTGGAGGAGATGTTCAGGGCCAGGCGGAAGATGGTCAGAAGCAGAAGCACCGAAGGGAAGACCGAGAAGTCCACCGGCCTCCGGAGGTACAGGGCCGTAAGTAGAATAATGATGCTCAGGGCCACGTTCAGGCTGATCAGCATGTCCAGCAGGACCGCCGGCAGCGGCAGGATCATGATGGCGATCACGCCGATCACGCCGGCCGGCAGCATCAGTTTCATCCCGTCCAGCATCCGGTTGTTGAAGGCCGGTTCGTTCATGACGACGCTCCTTCAAATCCGGGCGCCCGGAATCTGCGGCGGCTCTTCTTTCTGAAAACCATGGCCAGCACTTCGGCCACCGCCCGGTACAACGCTTCCGGCACCTCGCCGCCGATCGGCACCACCTTGTACAGCGCCCGGGCGAGAGGCGGGTCTTCCACGATCGGAATCGAATGGTCCCGGGCGATCTCCCGGATCTTCAAGGCGATCTTCGCCCGGCCCTTGGCCACCACCTTCGGCACCGCCATCTCGCCGGGCACGAACCGAAGGGCGACGGCGAAGTGAGTCGGGTTGGTGATGACGGTGGTGGCGTTGGGCACCTCGGCCATCATCCGCTGTCGGGCCATGGCCAGCTGCTTCTGCCGGATTTTTCCCTTGATCTGGGGATCCCCTTCCTGTTCCTTGTGTTCGTCCTTCACTTCCTTCTTGGTCATGCGCAGGGTGCGGAGATGGTTCCAGCGCTGGAAGGCCAGGTCGGCCAGGGCGATGAACATCGCCAGGGCGGTGATGCTCACCAGCATGTTCTTGGCGACGGAGCCGATGGCGAAAAGAGTTTCCCGAGCGTCGGACGGAGCGCCGGATTCTCCCAAAATCGATTTCTTGGCTGTGATGTAGGCGACCATGGAGAAGGCGGTCAGTTTGAACAGGGTCTTGAGCACTTCCATCAGGTTTTTGACGGCGAAGATCTTTTTGAACCCTTCCACCGGGTTGATCTTTTCGAACTTCGGCTCCATCTGCTTCAGGGTGAACGGGGGAGGCCCCTGGAGCAGACTGCCCAGCACCACGCCTCCGGCCATGATTCCCAGGGGTGCGGCCAGCAGGGTGACGGTGTTCATCATGTACCGGCCCATAATGACCAGGATCTCGGTGTTGGTGATCTCCCCCACGTTCAGGTTGCCGAAGGTCCCGCGGAACAGGGCGACCAGGTCTCCGAGCCAGCGATCTCCGCCGATTTGGGCGAACACCAGGAGCAGGGCGATCGCCAGGGCCGAGGGGAGTTCCTGGGTCCGAGGGACCTGTCCCTCCTCACGGGCCTTCCGGATCTTGCGCCCGGTAGGTTTTTCGGTCTTTTCGCCCTGGTTCGAACCGGCCATCGGCTTCCCTTCAATTTCCGGCCATGGCGTGCATCAGCGCCATGGTGTCGCCGGCCAGCGTCCGTCCGATCTTCCCTATGGACGCGGCCGAAACGTTGATTACCAGGATCAGGCAAACCATTCCGACCATCAGCTTCACCGGGAATCCGACGATCAGGATCGGCACACGGGCCATCGCCTTGCCGACCAGCCCCAGGAGGACGTCCATGGAGACCGCGATGATCAATCCAGGAGCCGCCAGCATCACCGCCAGGTCGAACATCCGCATTCCCAGCCCGCCGGCCGCGTTCCCGAAATTGCCGAAGTTCGGAAGGCCGGCGGAGGGCGGCAGCAGTTCGTACGAAGCGTAGAGCGCCTTGAAGAACAGGTGGTGCAGATCGGTGGCCAGGAACAGCGCCGCGGCGGTCAAGTTGATCAGGAACGCCGGGGCCATGGAGCGGGACCCGGTGATCGGGTCCATCATCCGGGCCATGGCGAAACCGGACTGGGTCGCCACGAAGCCGGCTCCCATCTCCACCGACGTGAAGATGATTTTCGCCGTGATCCCCAGGATGAATCCGATGGTCAATTCGCGGAAGCCGACCACCACCCAGGTGACGGCATCGGTGGGTGGGTCGGGCATCGGCGGCAGGATCCCCATGAGAACCAGAGCGACGCCGGCACTGATCAGGAACCGGATCTTCTTCGGAATGATTTCGATGCCGAAGATCGGGAGGAACATCATCATCCCTCCGATCCGGATAATGCCGACCGCGTACCGGGAGGCCAGGTCCAGCAGATCCAGGTTCTGGAGGAAAGAGTTCATCCGATCACCCGGGGGATGCTTTCGATCAGCTTGGTGGTGTAGTCCATCAGGATCCCGAGAATCCAATGGCCGGCGACCAGGAGGGTGAGGCCGACGGCGATGATCTTCGGGACGAAGGTCAGCGTCACGTCCTGCAGGGAGGTGGCGACCTGGAAAATGCTGATCAGAAGCCCGGTGATCAGGCTGATCAGCAGCAGCGGCAGGGCGATGATCATCGTCGTCTGCAAGGCCTGCCGTCCAATGTCCAGAACCAGGGTTTCACTCATGCCGTCGCTCCCTTAGTGAAAACTCTGGACGACCGAGCCGACCAGGAGATGCCATCCGTCCACCAGGACGAACAGAAGAATCTTGAAAGGGAACGAAATGATCACTGGAGGAAGCATCATCATCCCCATGGAGAGCAGCACCGAGGCGATGACCAGGTCGATCACCAGGAAAGGCATGAAGAGCAGGAACCCGATCTGGAACGCGGTTTTCACTTCCGAGATCAGGAACGCCGGCATCAGCACCAGCATCGGAATGTCCATTCGGGTCTGGGGCCGCTCGATATGGGACATTTTCGCGAACAGGAGAAGATCGCTCTCCCGGGTGTTCCGGAGCATCCAGTCTTTGAGCGGAGCGATCCCTTCTTCGATCGCCGTATCGCCGTCGATCTGGCCGGCCTGGTAAGGCACGATCGCCTTCTCGTAAACCTGTTGGCCGACCGGGGCCATGATGAACAGCGTCAGGATCAGCGCCAGGCCGGTCAGCACCTGGTTGGGCGGGAGAGCCTGGGTGCCCATCGCCTGCCTTACGAAATGGAACACGATGATCAGGCGGACGAACGAGGTGAACATCACCATCACCGAAGGCAGCACCGTCAGGGCGGTCATGAGCAGGGCGATTTTCATCACGGTGGAGAGGCCCGAAGGCTCGGCCAGGTCGCCGACATTCAGGGAAAGAGTCGGTGCCGCGGAGGCCAGAAAGATCATGATTCCACCTCCGCCGAGGCCTTCTCCAGGACATCGGTGAAACGGCCGGCTTCCTTCCCGCCGGCCCCCCGATCCAGGTCCCGGAGGAGCCGGACCCCTTCCGGGGAAACGCCCAGGAGCAGGCGGCGGTTTTCCACCCGGAGCAGTGCGACGCTGGTTCCCCGGGCCAGGAAAGCCCGGTCCAGGATCTGCAATTTTCGCGCGCCAGCCCTGGCGTTCCGCTGATACTTGAACCAGGCCCAGGCGGCCACCGCGACGAACGCCACGAACAGGAGCATCCGCAACGTCGGCCAGAGCAGATCGGGACCGGCGTCGCCGATGCCGTCCAGCCCGGTCAACAGGTCGCTACCCGGCGGGTTCATCGTCCTCCCCTTCGGCGGCGGACACCAGTTTCACCGCCACGCCCTGTTCGGTGGCCACCAGCTCGACCCGTGCCAGGAGCACCTCTCCCGAAAGGAGGGCGAACGGGGAGCCGACCGGCCGGTCCAGGAGAAGGAGTTCCCCTTCTTCCAGGGATTGAAGCGAGCGCAGCGTGGATTGGGCCCGGCCCACCCGGATCCGGATGGAGATTGGAATGGACTCGAAACCGCCGTATTTCCGGGCCGGGTCCGCCGACATCGGTGTTTCCATTGACAAAAGCCTCCGGACGGGGATTTGCAACCGGCGTACCACATTCGGAAAAGCCTGTAAGTTGTTGATTTATTGTGTGATTAGTAGATTGACGATCGGATCCGGGTCAGGATTTCGACAGCCGCCCGGGAGAGATCCGATCTCGGTAGACGGTTTTCCGACATAGGCAAAATCAGTGCTTTCCCACCGTTCGTCGGGACAGCAGTGAGACGAAATGGGGGGGGGCAGGAGGAAAAACATTGACTTTTGGTCTGCCGGGCGGTAAACAAATCACATCGTAGTCGTGGCTGCCCGCGCGGCAACACCCAGGAAAAGCTTCATGGCCCGCTCGAACGGGACGCCGGTGGACATGTGGAGGGTTATGCGGTGAAGTCTACCTTCGTGCTGATCTTGATCGTCTTGAGCGCCACTTGGGTGACCGCTCAACAAAGCCCAACCTACAAACTGGAGGAGCACGCGTTCAATTCCGGGGGAGAACCGGGCGGCGATAACCAGATGATCTCCAAGTCGTTCAAGATTACCTTGGCCTCCATCGCCGAACCGGCCAGCGCCATTTATCTGTCCAGTGCCGGGTTCCGCATGGATGTCGGCTTCGACCCGATTTTCCCGGCTCCCGGCGAAGTGGCCGGTCTCGGCTTCACCAACAAGACCGACATGACCTGGAGCGTAGAGCATTCCGCCGGCACCTATAACCTCTACAGGCAGGTTCTCAGCTCCTTCGTAACCGGCACGGCGCTGGATTGCCTGCAAAAGGGGTACGTCACTCCTTCCGCCCAGGATCTGGATCCTGCACCCACCGCCGACGGCTTCGCCTACCTGGTCACTGTTCGCAATCGACTGCGTGAGGAGGGAACCACCGGCCAGGCTTCCACCGGCCTACCACGGGCCACCGTCCCATGTCCATAAAACCAGGAGTGAAACCGATGAGATCCCGAATTGTCGTCTCCATCCTTTTCTTGCTCGCGGGGGCCACGGCCGCCATGGCCGTCGCTCCTGCGGAGCTAATTAATTTCCAGGGTGTACTGCGGAACAGTTCCGATGCTCCCCTGACCGGCGTCTATTTCATGGACTTCCGATTTTTTTCGACTGCGGCGGGGGAAAACGAGATTCTCGTGGATCGCCACGATGAAACGAACCCGATCAACGTCACCGGAGGTCTGTTCAACGCCCAACTGGGTGCCGGGGTTTTGAGCGATGGAAGCGGTCCCGGCGTTTACCACTCCCTTGCGCAAGTCTTCAGGGATTTCGGCACCGTCTGGGTGCGTGTGGACGTGCAGGGAGAATCATTGACCCCCATGGTTCAGATTGTCGCTTCGGGATATGCCTTGAACGCCAGCCTGGCCGCCGATCTCGCGGGAGGCACTCATGCCGAAGCCCAGTCCTTCACCAACCCCGCCAACACCTACGCCGGGGACGGTTCCAGCCTGACCGGTGTCACCGCCGCAGGCCTGGCCGCAGGCACTCACGGGAACGCCTACAATTTCACCAACGCCGCCAACACCTACGCCGGGGACGGTTCGAGCCTGACCGGCGTCACCGCCGCAGGCCTGAGCGACGGCACCTATACCGGCCTCTACAATTTCACCAACCCCGCCAACACCTACGCCGGGGACGGTTCCAGCCTGACCGGTGTCACCGCCGCAGGCCTGGCCGCAGGCACCCACGGGAACGCCTACGACTTCACCAACTCCGCCAACACCTACGCCGGGGACGGTTCCAGCCTGACCGGTGTCACCGCCGCCGACCTGGCCGCAGGCACCCACGGGAACGCCTACGACTTCACCAACTCCGCCAACACCTACGCCGGGGACGGTTCCAGCCTGACCGGTGTTTCCGCGACCACCCTGGCAGACGGCACCCACTCCGGCCTGTACACCTTCAGCAATCCCGGGAACGTCTATTTCGGAGACGGCTCCAACCTGACCGGCCTGACCGCCAGCAACGCCGACACCCTGGACACCCTGGACTCCCTCCAGTTCCTGCGAAGCGACGTCAGCGCAACTTTCACAGGGCCGGAGTTGGTCGTGGACAGCGCATCCAGCCTTCGAGTGGACGGATTGCTCCGCGCCCAAAACGACATCCGGTTGGGCGGCGTCTCCGGTCCGAACCATACCCAGGACCTCTTCTTCTACCACAACGGAAGTGAGTTCGGCGAGTTCCTCGAATGGGATCCGGACTACAGCCAGTTCGCGTTCAGCGCGCCCCTGGCGACCCCGAGTGGAGCCCTGCAGGAGATCCCTCCGACCAACCGGTTCCTGTCGCTGGACGACCAGACCGGCCCGGAGCCGGGGCTCTCCGGTCGGCTGGGGGGCAATCTGGAAATCGGCTCCTCTTTACCGGCGGATGACGATCTGCTGCTGTTCGATGGAGGTGCGGACTCGTTCGGCTGGAGCGGCATCAATAACCGGTTCGAGATGAGCGCGCCGCTGGCTGTGGGAACCCTGCGGGATCCTGCGAATCCGACGTTGTTCCTGGCGCTGGACGCGATCGGATCCGGCCCGGAACCGCCGCTCTCGGGCCGGCTGTCCCGGGATCTGGAGCTGGGCAGCGAAAGCGGCCCGGCGCCGACCCAGTTGTTGTTCAACGGCGGCTATGAAGCGATGCGTTGGGATCCTGGCTCCTACCGGTTCGAGTTTACCAATAATTTGAACATCGTTGGGGATTTGACGGCTACCGGGACGAAATCGTTCATTCAGAATCATCCGGAAGATCCGAACCTGGAGGTTCGCTACGTCGCGCTGGAAGGCGATGAAGCGGCGACTTACACGCGGGGGGTCGCGCGACTGGAAAACGGGGTCGCTCGAATCGCCCTGGGCGAGACCTTCGCCTGGGTCACAGACCCGGAGACCGGCCTGACCGCCAACCTCACTCCCCTGGGGCAGGCGGCGGACCTGTACGTCGAGTCCATGAGCACCACCGAGCTGGTGGTGCGAGGCTCCGCCGAAACACCACCGGACGCCGCCTTTTCCTACCTGGTGATGGGGCTGCGCCTGGGCTACCAGGACTTCGCGCCGGTCCGTCCGAGATCCACCGCCGCCCCGGTGCCCTCTCCGGCGTCGTACAACGCGTGGTACTCGAAGAACCCCGGTCTGCGCGGGTACAGCCCCCGGGCGCGGTTCGAAGCGATGCCAACGGTAGCCGGTGTATGGCCGGCCGGGACGGCGCTTACCGCTCGGGAGCTGCAGGCCTCCATCGGCGAGTACGATTCCGAAAGGGCCGATCCGGCCAAGGAGGGTGTTCACGAAGCTCTGGTACCGGCGCCGAGAGCCAACGTGATGGCCGCCTCCCAAGAGGAACAGCCTGTCCCGGTTGCCCCCCCGCTCCTGGACCTGAAGGCCCGATCGTTCCTCTCCAGCGACCCCGGCGTGGCGCGACTGGCGGAGATCAGCGAATCGGTAGAGGCCGGTGACGTCCTGGCCCTCGATCCCGACCGGCCGGGAGTGCTCCGCCTGGCGCGAACCGCTTCGGATCCGGCGGTACTGGGAGTGGCGGCCGGGAAAGCCGGAATGGTACTCGGAGCGGTCGGCCCTGACGGGTCGGCGGAATCCGAGCCTGGGGACCCTTCCGCCCGGGCCCGGGTCGCCCTGTCGGGAATCGTTTCCTGCAAGGTCGACGCCGGTTATGGGGCGATCCTGCCTGGGGACTTGCTGACGTCTTCACCGACGCCGGGCCATGCCATGCGCGCCGATGATCCGCGCCCCGGCACCGTGGTGGCCAAAGCGTTGCAGCCGCTGGACAGCGGGACCGGGACCATCCTCGTCCTGGTGATGCTGCGGTAGCCTACCCGATCGCCCGAAAAAATGGGGTCAGATTTATTTTTGCCTCCTCTCCCAGGGCCGGTAAGCGGTCCGGCTCGGCTGCTGGAAAAATAAATCTGACCCTATTTAAATTCGCGTTTTTAAATAGGGTCAGATTTATTTAGCGCAGCGAGTATTTTTTCGGGGGTGATCGGCAGGTCCCGGATGCGGACGCCGAGGGCGTCGTAGACGGCGTTGGCGATCGCCGGAGCGGTGGGACACATGCCGGGTTCGCCGACCCCCTTGGCGCCGAACGGGCCGGATGGATCGTTGGTTTCAATAAACGTGAGGTCGATGGGGAAATTCATTTCGGCCGCCGTCGGGATTTTGTAGTCGGTGAAGTTCGGATTCCGTATCCGCCCCTTCTCGCTCCGGATCTCTTCGTAGAGGGCGTAACCGATCCCCTGGGCCAGGCCGCCGTAGATCTGCCCTTTCAGGGTCTGGGGGTTCAGGACCCGGCCCACATCGTGGGCCGACGCCACGTGCAGGATGGTGACATCGCCTGTGTCCCGATCCACCTCAACCTCGACGGCCTGGGCGCCGAAAGCGTAGTTGGCCGACAGGTTGCCGTACCCCTTCTCCCAGTCGGGCAGCTGGGTGGGAGGCTCGTAAAACGCGGATGCCATGAGAACCTCTCCTCCGTCCCGGAAATGGATCGCCCGCAGGAACCGGTCGAACGGCAGCCGCAGCCAGGGCTCGTTCGGAGCGTCCTTCAAATGAAGAACGCCGGCGGCAAGTTCGAATCGATCCTGCACCGCCGCCGCTTTCCAGTCGAAATCCGGAGGCTCGTACCCTGGATGCTGCCGTTTGTATTTTTCCAGGTTCCTGGCGAATTCCGCCGGGGCGATTTTCTCCGCCAGCTCGAAAATTCTCCCCCGCAATTTTTCCGCGGCCAGGATGGCGGCGTTTCCACCGGTGAACGCGCCGCGGCTCGCATGGGTACCCACGTCCCAGGGGCAGGTGGCCGTATCGGTCTGGACGATATGCACCTTGTCCGGCGTCACGCCGAGACTTTCCGCCACGATCAGGCTCAGGGCCGAATGGTGCCCCTGCCCCATTTCCACGCCTCCGGCATGCACGTACACGTTGCCGAAATCGTCCAGGCGCATCATGACGCCGCTGCCGTCGGAGCGATAAATCCGCCCCGAGCCTCCGACGTGCATCAGGGACGCAATGCCGATCCCGCGCGCCTTCCCCCGCTTCTTTCCTTGTTCTCGCTGTTTCCCGTTCCAACCCAGCTTCCCGGCGCTCGCTTCGATGCATTCCCGCAGGCCGCAGGTGGTGATCTTAAGCCCCATCGGCGTCGTTTCGCCGGGCTCGTTGCAGTTGATCCGCCGGATCTCCAACGGATCGACGCCGGCCTCGGCGGCCAGCTCGTCCAGGTTGCTTTCCAGCGCCCAGTTCAGCTCGGGGTTGCCGTACCCTCGCATCGCCTGGCAGTAGGTGTTGTTGGTGTAGACGAACTCCGTGTCGAAGTGGACTACGGGCACCTTGTAGAGGGAGGTGGCGGGGAGCATCATCACGCTGGGATAGGTGATCCCCCAGGAAGTGTACGCGCCGTTGTCCTGGAGAACATGCACGTCCCGGAAGGTCAAACGGCCCTCCTCGTCGCACCCCTGGGCGATTCGCACGGTGCATGATTGCCGGGGGGACAGGTTGGCGAACTCCTCTTCCCGGGTGTACAGGATCTTCACCGGCCGCCCTGTCCGCCGGGCCAGCAGAATGCTGATGTATTCGTAGGCGTGGGTGTCCAGGCCGGTCCCGAAACCGCCCCCGAGGGCCGGTACGATCACACGGCTGTTTTTCCCTTTCAACCCGATCGCCGCCAGGGCGCCGTTGAAATCTCTCTGGGCGAGGAACGGGATCTGGGTTTTCGCCCAGAGGGTCAGGTTGTCGTTCGGATCGAACTCGGCGATGCACCCGGCGGTTCCCATGCAGCTCTGCTGCATCCACTGGGTGGAAAAGGTTCCCTCCGCGACGAAGCTGGAAGCCCGCTTCGCCCGGTCCAGGTCGCCGGTAGCGTGGCGAAAGCGAATATCCATCCGGTTGGAATTTCGCTCGATGCCCCGCGCGTCCGTTTCGTGCACCAGCGGAGCGTCTTCCCGCAACGCGTCCTCCGGAGTGAACACGCCGGGAAGCGGTTCGTACTCGACGACGATCCGTTCCACCGCCTCGGCGGCGATCTCCGGGTCGGTGGCCGCCACCGCCGCCACCTCGTCCCGGAACTGCCGGACCTTATCCTTTTTCAGCGCGAAGTTGTCCTTGAGAAAACCGATACGCACTTCCGGCGTGTTGTATCCGGTGAGCACCGCCTTGACGCCTGGGATTTTCTCCGCCCGGGAAGTGTCGATCCCCACGATCCGGGCGTGGGCGTGGTCGCTGAACTTGATCTTTCCGAACAGCATCCCCGGCCGGGCGAGATCGTGGATGTAATAGGCCTGTCCCGCCGCCTTCGCTCTCGTGTCCGGGCGGGGGGTGTCTTTCCCGACCCATCGCAACGGCTTCATGAACCGCCTCCTTCCCGATCGCCGGCTTCCCGCCTCAGCTCCGCCGCCCTTCGGACCGATTCGAGGATCTGCACGTAGCCGGTGCACCGGCAGAGGTTTCCGGCCAGTTCCCGGCAGATCTCCCGGTCGGTGGGATCCGGGTTCCGGTTCAACAGCCCTTCCACCGTCAAGATCATTCCCGGCGAGCAGAAGCCGCACTGGATACCGCCCTGCTCCACGAACGCTTCCTGTACCGCCGACAGCCCGCCGTCTTCCTTTCGCAGCCCTTCCACCGTGACGATGGTGCGCCCGTCCGCTTCCATGGCCGGGTAGAGGCAGGCGTTCACGGCGCGCCCGTCCACCAGCACGGTGCAGGCCCCGCATTCCCCCTTGCCGCAGCCTTCCTTGGTGCCGGGAAGGTTCAGCCGCTCCCGCAGGAGGTCGAGGAGAAGACCGCCTCCTTCCACCGAAACCTCCACCGGCGCGCCGTTGAGCGTGAAACGGATCGTTTGTTTCATCGATCCACCTCCATTCCTCCCAGCCGGGCCAGCAACCGGCCCAGGTAGACCCCGGTGATCCGTTTTCGATACCAGGCGGCGGCGCGCAGATCGGTAATCGGGGCGATCGACTCCCGGGCCTGTTCGACCGCCCGGCGCAGCAACTCCGAGGTGAGCTTCCGCCCCTGGACCATCTCCTCCACCGCCTGCAGACGCAGGGGCGTCGGCGCCACCGATCCGGCGGCGGCTTTCAGGGAACGGCAGGTCGCGCCGTCCTCGTCCATTTCCAGGGCGACGGCGACGCCGACCAGGGCCAGGTCCATGCTGACCCGGCTCTTCCGCATATACCCGGAACGAACGCCGTCTCCCGGGAGATCCAGGACGATCGCCTGCACGATCTCGTCGGATCCCAGCGCCGTTTTCCCCGGCCCCTGGAACCAGTCGCACAGCGCCAGCTCCCTTTCGCCTTCCGGCCCCGCGAGGATCAGCCGGGCGTCGTACACCAGGAGGGGCGGGGCGCAGTCGGCGGCAGGGGAGCCGTTGCACAGGTTTCCGCCCAGTGTCGCCACGTTCCGGATCTGGACGCCGCCGAAACTCTCCGCCGCCTGGCGCAGCGCGGGGAAGTGATCCCGGATCACCGGGCTCTCCAGCAGCTCCCGGATCGGGGTCATGGCGCCGATCCTCGCCAGTCCATCGTCCACGCCGATTCCGGCCAGGCCCGGAATCGAGCGAAGGGAGATCAGCGCTCCGGGAGAACCGCCGCCGTCCGCTTCCTTCAACCGGACGATCAGGTCGGTGCCGCCTGCGATGTACCGGGCGCCGCCGATCTCCCGCTTCAGGCGGAACGCCTCGGAAAGGTCGCCTGGTTTGTAATAGTCGAACGCTTGCATATCCGTTCCTCAGGCCAGGATTCCGCACTCGCGGTATTCGGCGATCGTTTCTTCAGAGAGATTCGCTTCCTTGAGAACAGCGTCGGTCTGCTCCCCGTAGGCCGGTGCGAACGGCAGTTCCCTTCCGATCGCTTCCAGGTGCGGGGTCATCACCGCCGGCGGCGGCAGCCGCACCGTGCGTCCGTCGGGGGAAACGGTTTTCAGCGCGGCGGCCCGGACGAACGGCAGGTCCGGCACCTGTTCCACGGCGCTGATCGGGGCATGGGGAACGGCGGCGGCGGTGAACTCCTTTTCCAGCGCTTCGGCATCGTGCCGGGAGGTGACCGCCTCGATCTCCCGGTGCAGTTCGTTCTTGTGGCGCCTGCGCCCTTCGTTGGAGGCGTACCGATCCTGGTCCAGCGCCGTGAACATCGGCCTCCGCACGATCCGGTGCCACTGGGCGTCGCTGCCGATCGCCACGAAAATCCAGCCGTCCCGGGTCCGGTAGGCGTTCACCGGGATGAACTGCCGGTGCTCGTTCCCCGAGCGGCGCAGCTCTTCGGGCGGGCTCCCCATGTCCAGCATCGGCAGGAACGTGTGCAGCCAGGAGGCCGCCGCCTGGGCCATGGAGATGTCGATTCGCTTTCCCGCGCCGGATTCCGATCGCTCCCACAGCGCATGGATCACCTGGGTGTACGCTTCGTCCCCGGCCTTCAGGTCGACGATCGGCGGTCCGCACTGCATCGGCGGCCCGTCCGGTTCCCCGGTGAGATCCATGTACCCGCACAACGCCTGCATCACAGGGTCGTACCCCGGGACTTCCGGGTGATCCGGTCCCATGGCCGAAATGCAGCACCAGATCAGGTCCGGACGGACGGCGGAAAGCGTTTCGTAATCGATCCCCAGCCGCCGGTGTCTTCCGGGCATGGTGTTGGTGCAGAAGATGTCCACCGGCAGTTCCCGGATCAACCGGGCGAGCAGGTTTCGCCCCTCTTCCTGCTTCAGGTTCAGGGCGATCGCCTCCTTG
Source organism: uncultured Acidobacteriota bacterium (assembly GCA_964654385.1). Lineage (GTDB taxonomy): Bacteria > Acidobacteriota > Polarisedimenticolia > Polarisedimenticolales > Polarisedimenticolaceae > Polarisedimenticola. The sequence continues at coordinate 23,899 of CAZZIV010000013.1, forward strand.
CCGACGTTCGGGGCGACGTAATAACTGTGGCGATCTTCCCCCACCACCGGGCGGCCGATGTACCGGTTCGGATCGCCCTTGCTCTTCCTTCCCGGTACTGGGGTCGGCTCCACGCGGATGACTCGGAATCCCTGGTGGACCATGCGCAACGTGGCGTACGACATGCTGAGCGCCTGTTCCAGGCTCAGGACCACCGGCGCGCGCCTCGCGGCCGGCCGGCTCAAAACCGCACCGGTTCGCGGTACGCGCCGTAAACATCTTTCAGCGCTCCGCATATCTCTCCCACCGTCGCCATCGCTTCCACGGCGTCGATGACGGCGGGCATCACGTTTTCCTTCGCTTCCGCCGCCTTCCGGATCTTCTCCAGGGTGGAGGCGACCTTCGCGCCGTCCCGTTCCCGCCGGATCCTGTGGAGCCGGTCGACCTGGGCCTTCGCCTCCTGCTCCCGGTACGGGTGGAACTCCACCTCCCGATCCTCTTCCTCCTCGGTGAAGCAGTTGACGCCGACCTTTTTGAATTCGCCGCTCCGGATCCGTTTCTCCAACTCGTAGGCCTGCCGGTTGACGTCGGCCTGCACCTTGCCGTCGGCGATCCCCCGCAGGATGCCGCCGGAACCATTCAGTTCGTCCATGATCTCGACGATCTTCTTCTCCATGGTGTTGGTGGCGCTCTCCACGAACCAGGATCCGCCCAGGGGATCGACCGTGTCGCAGCCGCCGATTTCGTGCATCAGGATCTGCATGGTGCGGAGGGAAAGCAGGGCCGCGTGCTCGCTGGGGATGGTGTAGGCTTCATCGTAGGAGCAGAGCGCCATGGTCTGGGTGCCGGAGAGGGCGGAGATCAGCGCGTAATAGGCGCCGCGAACGATGTTGTTTTCCGGCTGCTGAATGGTCAGACCGCCGCCGCCGCCGCCGGCGATCATCCGGAGCTGCATGGAGCGGGGATGAACGGCGCCGTACTTCTCCTTCAGGATCTTCGCCCACAACCTGCGACCGGCCCGGAACTTGGCCACCTGCTCCCACAGGTTGCCGTGAATATCGAAGTTGAACGACAGTCCCCGGGCGAAGGCGTCGATGTCCAGCCCCCGGGCCAGGACATGGTCGATATAGGCGCAGGCGATCGCCAGGCCGTAGGCCATTTCCTGGGCCGGGTTCGCGCCGGATTCACGGATATGGTAACCGCACACGCTCACGGCGCTGTACCGGGGAACGTTTTCGGCGCAGAACTCGATGGTGTCGCCTACCAGGCGGACCGAATCCTCCACCGGGTAGATCCAGGTGCCCCTGCCGACGAACTCTTTCAGGATGTCGTTCTGGGCGGTGCCGCGAAGCTGCTCCAGGTCGAACCCTCTTTTCCGGGCCATGGCGAAATACATCGCCATGATCGCCGCAGCCGAACCGTTGATGGTCAGGGAGACGGTGATCTCGTTCAGGTCGATCCCCTGGAACGCCTCCTCCATGTCGGCCAGGGTGTCTACCGCCATCCCGACCCGCCCGACCTCTCCTTCGGCCATCGGGTCGTCCGAGTCCAAGCCGCACTGGGTCGGCAGGTCGAACGCCACGTTCAGGCCGGTCTGGCCGTGGCGGATCAGGTAGAGGAACCGTTCATGGGTTTCCTTCGCCGTGCCGAAACCGGAATATTGCCGCATGGTCCAGGGCCGCTTCCGGTACATCAGAGGATGGATGCCCCGGGTGAACGGGTACTCGCCCGGCCGGCCGATCTCCCGGAAGCCGCCGGACGCCTCCACGTCTTCGGCGGTGTAGACCGGCTGGATCTCCAGTCCGGATTCCCAGACCACTTTCGAATCGTCAGCGGCCATCGTTCACCCTTTCTCCGGCCTTCTCACGGATAAAGCGGATGATCTCATCGAAATCGGACCCTGTGGGAAAGACTCCGTCCACCCCGAGGGCTCGCAGGGCGTCCCGATCCCGGGCGGGAATGTTACCGCCGACCAGCCACAGGGCCCGCCGGCCGCCTCCGGCATCCATTTCCCGGGCCACTTTTTCGCACAACGGAATGTGGGCGCCGGAAAGGATCGAAAGGCCGATCACGTCCACGTCTTCCTGGGCCGCCGTGGCGGCGATCGCCTGAGGCGACTGTCGCAGGCCGGTGTAGATCACCTCCATGCCGGCGTCCATCAGCGCGCGACAGAGAACCTTCGCGCCGACATCATGGCCGTCCAGCCCCGGTTTGGCGATCAGCACCCGGATCGTCATGACGACAGCCCCCGGGCGATGTTGACCCGCAGAATCTCCGAGGGTCCGCCGCCGATCAAGGTGAAGCGGACATCCCGAAGGGATCGCTCCATCAGGTAATGGGCGGCAAACCCGTAGCAGGCCATTGTCCGTACGCCC
>CAZZIV010000014.1:0-26239 GCA_964654385.1 uncultured Acidobacteriota bacterium
TGTGAACGTTGTGGATCGGCGGCGCCTGTCCCGCGCTGTTGGAAAGGCTGCGGGGCCGGTACCGGAAGCAGATCCTGGTCCGTTCGGCGGGACGGCGCCGTCTGGTGGACGCGGTGAGCCGCGCGCTGGACGATGTGGCCGGGACCATCCCGCATCGAGCGCTGATGGTGGACGTGGATCCATATTCCTTGCTTTGAGCCGGCGGAGAGGGGAAACTCGAAAGCGATGCACGCCCATTCCACCACCCGGAGCGAACGATCTACGGTGATCCCCTCGATCCTTCCGAAGAATCCGTTCTCCGCCGCGGAACTTTGTTCCAGGTTACCGGCCTGCTGCACGCAGGTGGAAGTACGCGCCGACCGGCTGACGCCGGAGAAACTCACCCGGTTTTTGCGGGAAGGAGGCCGGGACTGGATCGTCACCGTCCGCTCCGCCGCCACCGGAGGATGCTTCCGGGGCTCCGAAGAGGAAAGGGCGGCGATCCTGGCTGCAGGACTGAGGGCGGGCGCACGGCTCGCCGACGTGGAAATTGACTCGGGGATGCTGGAGAGGCTGGAGAGGGAAGGGTTCGCTTCGGACCGGTTTCTCCTCTCCTGGCACGGGGAATCGCGCGATTTGGCCGGCCTGCAGGAGCTGCTCCGGCGGATGCGCTCTTTTCCCGCCTATGGTTTCAAGATCGTTCCCCGCGCCGAACGGCTGGAGGATCTTTCTCAGGTCCGCCGGCTGCTCTCCAAAAGCGGTTCGGACCGGAGGCCGGTCACCTGCTTCGCTGCCGGTTCCGCCGGAACCCTCAGCAGGATCCTGGCCCCGTCGTGGGGCTCGGCGGCGACCTACGGCGCTGCGAACCCGGGCGAACCGACAGGACCGGGTCAGGTCGCCGTCTTGGACCTGCTGGAACTTTTTGCCGTGGACGCAATCCGGCCGACGACCCGTATGTTCGGGCTGCTGGGTTCCGACCTTGCCCGAAGCCCTTCCCCGGCGATCCACTGCGCGGCGATGAAACAACTCGGGTTGGATGCCCGGTACCTTCCTCTGGAGACCGGCCGGTTCTCTTCGGTGTCGCTGCTGGCGGACCCGGAGGGACCGTTCCGGCTCGAGGGCTTCGGCGTGACGCGGCCGTTCAAGGAAGATGCGGCCAGGTTTGCCGATCGACTGGATCGGGATGGGACAATCTCTTCGGCGGTCAACACGCTGGTTCGACGGAACGGAGCCTGGTTCGGCGCGAACACCGATGCCCGGGCCCTTCGCCTCTTCCTCGAAAGGCTTGGCGGCTGCAAAGGGAAGGCGGTTCATATCGTCGGAAGCGGCGGTACGGCTCGAACGGCAGCGGCGGTGTTCGGATCCTCAGGGGGACGTCTTCGCTTTTATTCCCGGAACCGTTCCACCGGGGAGGCGGCCGCCATGGCGTTCGGCTGCGACTGGAGGCCGCTGGACGCTTTGGGGGAGGAAAGGGCTCAGATCCTGGTCAACGCCACTCCCGTGGGTGGAAAGGGTGAGGAATGGGTGCCGGTGAAAGCGCTGCCCACCGAGGCTCTGGTCGACGCCGCCTACAGCTCCACGCCGACCCGGCTGGCGGAAAAAGCCCTGAAACGCAAGTTGAAACTGTTTGATGGGCCGGCCCTGATGCTGGAACAGGCGGCAGGGCAGTTCGCTGTCCTGACCGGAACGGCTCCGCCCAGAATCTGCATGAAGCAGGCAATGGAAAGCTGGTTTTCAAGATCGGGCGCCTGAGCGCGGCCTGACTCCGGCGGAAGCGGCGTCCAGCGGGAGAAACCGAGTTGACGTTCCGTTCCGCCCCCATGTACCCTCATACTGCGTCCGGTCGTTGAACCGCCGAGAAGCGGAAAGCGCCCGGAGCGGAAGAGGAAATGGTTGTGATCGGGAAATGCACGCGGAACCTGGGGCTGTTGCTCCTCCTGGCGGTTTTGCCGGCCGGGTGTGCGGGGAAACGGGAGATCCAGGCGAGAACCGCGCCGGAAGTGGATCGGAAGTTGTCCACCTTCGCGTTCATCGAGGACGGAGAACTGATCGACCTGATCGTCGGCACGAAACCGACCCGATACCGGGAGAACGAACCATACCTTCCGATCGAGATCGCCATTGCCAACAGGAAACTGAAACAACTGACCCTCACCCGAGAATCCTTCGTGCTGATGGATGAAGCCGGCAACCGCTACCCCTGCGCCAACCCCAGGGAACTGATCGAGCGGTATGAGTTCCTGGACCTGGACAGGGAACCGACTCTCGCCGAATTGGGTGAGATCATCGACGCCAAGTACCGCGCCTTCACCCGCTACCCGAGCAATTTCAGCCCGACCCGGCAGGTTAACTTTCAGCGGCGGGGAGTGGTTCTGGACCTGGTGTCCCTTCCCAAGTTCGGCTATCTCCTGGATATGCTTTATTTCCCGACGCCTCCCGGCGGGGTCAAAGGGCATCGGTTCGAACTGCATGTCAGCGCTCCGGAACTCCAGGATCCGATTTTCGTCAAGTTTTTCGTCCGCTGACTCTCCGTGCGACTCTTCCTGCTGGACAACCACGATTCCTTCACCTGGAATCTGGCCCAATACCTGGAAATCGCCGGCGCGTCGGTGCAGGTGGCGTTGAACGATCGGGTCCAGGTCGAACAGATTCTGGCGGAAGGCTATGACGGGATCGTCCTGTCACCGGGTCCGGGCCGCCCACAGGAGGCGGGAATCACCCTGGATCTGATCCGGGAGGCCGCCGGCACCCTCCCGATCCTGGGGGTTTGCCTGGGGCACCAGGCGCTGGCGGTAGCCTGGGGGGCGGACATCGTGGAGGTCACGCCGGTCCATGGAAAGGTCTCGCCGATCCACCATGATGGGCGCGGACTCTTCCGGGACTTGGAGTGCCCCTTTCCGGCCACGCGATACCATTCCCTCGCCGTGGATGGAGGTTCTCTCCCTCCGCGGTTCCAGGTTTCCGCCAGAACCGCCGCAGGAACGATCATGGGCATCCGGGATCTCCAGGCGGGGATGATCGGAGTCCAGTTCCATCCCGAGTCAATCCTGACCGGCGAAGGGATGAAATTTCTGGGCAACTTTCTTCGGATGGTTCGGGAGTGGACCGTTCCCCCGGGTCCGTTGCGGCCGGAAGGTTGCCTCGCCGATGCGGAGTGTGGTAAGAAAACCTTTTCGCGGGGTTCCCGTGAAGGCACGGGTAAACGATAAGGGGGAGCTATGAGCGGATCCTCTCCGCTGAATCTGATCGGCTGGATCGAAGAACACCGGGATCTCCTGAAACCGCCGGTTGGCAACAAAATGATCTGGGAAGACACCGATTTTCTCGTCATGATCGTCGGTGGCCCGAACCTGCGAACCGATTATCACGTTGAAGAGGGGGAAGAACTTTTCTACCAGATCGAGGGAGACATGCTTTTGCGCCTCATGGAGGAAAGCGGTCCCCGGGACGTGCCGATCCGGGAAGGGGAACTGTTCCTCCTGCCGCCCCGTGTACCGCACTCTCCGCAGCGGCCGGCCGGGACCGTCGGGATGGTGGTGGAAAGGAAGCGAAAGCGGGGTGAGCTCGATTTTCTCCGCTGGTATTGCGACCAGTGCGGCAAGGTGCTGCACCAGGCCTCGTTCCAACTGGAAGATCTGGGCAGCCAGTTGAAGCCGGTGATCGAGCAATACTACGGGAGCGATGACCTGCGGACCTGCAAAGGGTGCGGCCGGCATCATAAGGTCCCCGATCGTTGAACTCCAGGCACCCGCGTATCGATCTCCATACCCATATCCTTCCCAGGGACTGGCCCGACCTGAAGGAACGGTACGGCTACGGCGGTTTCATCCACCTGGAGCATCACAAAACCGGGTGCGCGAGAATGATGAAAGACGGGGAGTTCTTCCGGGAGATCGAAGACAACTGCTGGTCCCCGGAGCGCCGGATCCGGGACTGCGACAGGCATCATGTGACGGTCCAGGTGCTCTCCACCGTGCCGGTGATGTTCAGTTATTGGGCCCGGCCGGAGCATACCGCCGACCTGTCCCGCCTCCTGAACGACGACCTGGCGGCAACGGTCTCGAGACATCCGGACCGGTTCGTCGCCCTGGGAACGCTGCCGATGAACGCTCCCGACCTGGCGGCGGTCGAACTGACCCGCTGCGTCCAGGAACTGGGCTTCCCCGGTGTTCAGATCGGGAGCCACGTGGAGCAGTGGAACCTGGACGCTCCGGAACTCTTCCCGGTGTTCCAGTGCGCCGAAGAACTGGGCGCGGCCGTGTTCGTGCATCCATGGGACATGATGGGCGCCTCCAGGATGCCCCGGTACTGGCTGCCGTGGCTGGTCGGTATGCCGGCGGAAACCTCTCTCGCGATCTGTTCGGTCCTCTTCGGAGGAGTCCTGGAAAGACTGCCGCGGTTGCGGATCGGATTCGCTCACGGCGGCGGGGCGTTCCCTTCGACCTTGGGGAGGATCCAGCACGGGTTCCTGGTTCGGCCCGATCTCTGCGCCGTGGCCAATCGAGTCCCGCCCGGCGAGTACGTCGGGCGGTTTTACCTGGATTCTCTGGTTCACGATCCTGAAGTGCTCCGCTTCCTGATCAAGCAGGCAGGCGCCGACCGGATCGCCCTCGGATCGGATTATCCCTTTCCCCTGGGGGAACACGAGCCCGGAGCGATGATCGATTCGATGAGCGATCTGTCGGAATCGGTTCGGCGGAGGCTGCTTTGGGAAAGCGCCGAAGAGTTTCTGGGGCTCCCGCCGGGAAAGTACCTGCCGTGAGTCGGCCGGAACGGCGGGAGGAGGCCCTCCGGCGGGATGCGGTGGACCGGTTCGCAGGGTTCCGGGAACGATTCCATCTTCCCAGGGACGCTCAGGGACGGCCGAAGAGATATTTCTGCGGAAACTCTCTCGGCCTTCAGCCGATCGGTGTTGCGGCCGACGTTCAGCAGGAACTGGACGATTGGGCGAACCTGGCGGTAGACGCCCACTTTCGTGGCGTCCACCCATGGTACTCCTACCACGAGGCTTTTCGCGGGGGCATGGCGTCGATCGTCGGAGCGCGAGAGAGAGAGGTCGTGGTCATGAACTCCCTCACGGTCAATCTCCATCTGATGATGATCAGTTTCTATCGGCCCAAAGGGAAGAGACGGAAGATCCTGCTGGAAGACTCGGCGTTTCCATCGGACCGCTACGCGGTGCTCTCCCATCTGGACCTCCATGGTGTCGGCCCTGAAGGGCTCCTCGTTCTCCGTCCCCGGGAAGGGGAGGCGACGATTCGGACCGAAGACGTGGAAACGCTTCTGGCCCGGGAAGGGAGCGAGATCGCCCTGGTGATGATGAGCGGCGTTCAGTATTTCACCGGGCAGTTCTTCGACCTGGAGAGAATCACCGCCGCCGCCCGGACCCACGGATGTGCGATCGGTTTCGACCTGGCCCATGCCGCCGGAAACGTGCCTCTCGAACTCCACGACTGGGGCGTGGACTTCGCCGCATGGTGCACGTACAAGTACCTGAACGGCGGCCCCGGCGCCGTCGCGGGTTGCTTCGTCCACGAACGGCATGCCGAGAGATCGGACCTCCCGCGGCTGGCCGGATGGTGGGGAAACGATCCGGCAACACGGTTCCGGATGCACCTGGTACCGGACTTTCATCCCGCCACCGGCGCCGACGGTTGGCAGCTGAGCAATCCACCGATCCTGGCCATGGCGCCGCTCCGGGCTTCCCTGGCCTTGTTCGAGGAGGCGGGAGGTGTGGAGGCTCTCCGGGAGAAATCGGAGTCGCTGACCGGCTTCCTGGAAACATCGATCCTGGAGTCGGGGAGCCGCCGTCTGAAGATTCTGACCCCTTTCGACCGTTCGGCACGTGGCGCCCAGCTCTCCATCCAGGTGGAGGGAGATGGAGAGGCCCTGTTCCGATCGGTCCTGGAGCGGGACATGGTGGTGGATTTCCGGAAACCGGACGTCATCCGGGCCGCCCCGACCCCCTTGTATAATTCTTTCGAGGACGTGGAAGCCCTGGCTTCCGTGCTCTGCTCTCACTGAGGGCTTCGGATGGGCGTTTTGCGGGAAAGGCATTTCGTGATGGCAGGCGCCGGGCTGGGCGGCGCTCTGTTGGCCGCCGAACTGGGCCGGGCCGGGCACCGTGTGGACGTTTACGAACGGCGAAGCGACCCACGGAAGACCCTGCGGAAAGAGGGGAAATCGATCAACCTGGCGATTTCGGAGCGGGGATTTCACGCCCTGGAGCGGGTCGGGCTCAAGGAGCGCGTCCTGGAGATGGCGGTTCCGATGTCCGGCCGGTTCATGCATGACCACCGGGGAAGGACCGCGTATCAGCCGTACGGGATCCGTCCGGAGGAAACGATCAAGTCGGTTTCCAGGAGCGATCTGAACCGGGTACTGATCGAGAGGGCCGCCTCCCAGCCGGGTGTCGCGTTCCATTTCGAACACCGCTGCCTCGGGGCCGACCTGGAAGCCCCTTCCCTGACGGTCCGGAATCTTCGCACGGCGGAAGAGTCGATGGCGTCCGGTGACGCGGTGATCGGAGCCGACGGAGCCTTTTCCGCGGTGCGGCGGAGCATGCAGCGCCTGGACCGGTTCGATGAATCCCGGTCGTTTCTCCGGCAAAGCTACAAGGAACTCGAGATCCCGCCCGGCCCGGGCGGGCGGCACCGCCTCCGGCCGAACGTCCTGCATATCTGGCCCCGGGGCGGATACATGATGATCGCTCTTCCGAATCTGGACGGATCGTTCACCGTAACCTTGTTCTGGCCGGCGGAAGGGCAAAACAGTTTCGGGAACCTTCGCACCGAGGAGGAACTGCTGTCCTTCTTCCGGGACCGGTTTCCTGACGCCGTGGACGTGATGCCCAACCTGGCGGAGGATTACTTCAGGAACCCGGTCGGTTCCCTGGTGACCGTGCGGTGCAATCCCTGGCATCACCGGGGCAAGGTTGTGCTGCTCGGCGACGCCTGCCACGCGGTGGTCCCGTTCTATGGGCAGGGAGCCAACGCGGCGTTCGAGGATTCCACCGTCCTGATGGAATGTCTTCAAGCCGGCTCAGACGATCTGGAGGAGGTGCTCAGCGCTTATTCGACCGCAAGGAAGGAACATGCGGATGCCCTGGCCGACCTGGCGATCGCCAACTTCAATGTCATGAGCGAGCGGGTGATGTCGCGGGGCTTCCTCCTCCGCAAGCGGTTCGAGAGGCTTCTTCACCGGTGCATGCCCCGGTCGTTCCTTCCAATCTACACGATGATTTCGTTTACCAGGATCCCATACGGTGACGCTCTTCGCAGATCGAAACGGCAGGAAACCGCGGTACGCGCCGGACTTGCTCTGTTGCTGTTCGGCCTGGTGTTCTCCTTGATTCTGCTGGCAGGGTATTCCTCATGAAAAGGATGTTTCGATGCCTTTGACCTATTCCGGCTACTTGAAACTGGATGATTTGCTCCGGCTCCAGGAGCCGAAGTCCGACCCGGTGGAGCACGATGAGCTTCTCTTCATCGTGATCCACCAGGTGTACGAACTCTGGTTTCTCCAGATTCTTCACGAGATCGACAAGATCTGCAGGGATTTCGATGGAGGCGAGACCTTTTCCGCCGTGGCGACCTTTACGAGGGTGAATAAGATCCTGAAGACACTGGTCGGCCAACTGGATATCCTGGAGACCATGACGCCCCTGTCCTTTTCGGCGTTCCGGGATCGGCTGGACAGTTCCTCCGGTTTTCAGTCGGTTCAGTTCCGGGAATTCGAATTCCTCCTGGGCGTGAAGCGCCCGGAAATGCTCCGCTATCACCCGGAAGGGAGCGAGGCCCGAAGGCGTCTGGAGGCTCGGCTGGGCGCGGAATCGCTGGTCGATCATTTCTACCGGTTCCTGGCGGCCAAGGGTGGGAAGATTCCCGGCCGTTTGAAGAACAAGAAGCCGGAAGAAACCAACACCGCCGATGAAGACGTACAGAACTGCCTTTTGGAGCTTTACATCGGCCGTCCCGAGTTCCGGATCCTCTTCGAGCTGATGACCGATTTCGACGAAGGGCTGCAGGAGTGGCGCTATCGCCACGTGAAACTGGTGGAAAGGACCATCGGCAACAAGAAAGGTACGGGCGGTTCCCTGGGAGTGGAATTCCTGAAGCGCTCGCTGTTCCAGCCGGTTTTCCCGGACTTGTGGGCGATCCGGCACCGGATGTGATGATCTACGATATCTCACCGACCGTTCGGAGCGGACTGAAGGTATGGCCGGGAGACACCCCGCCGGCGAGGGAGGTTCTTCTGGACATGAACCGGGGAGACCATCTCACTCTTTCGACCCTCCGGGCCACGGTTCATCTGGGCGCCCATGCCGATGCCCCTAGTCATTACGTTAAGGATGGCCCGTCGATCGAGAAAATCTCCCTGGATGTCTACCTGGGAGAGTGCAGGGTCGTGGAGGTCCCGGCTCGGCCCGGAGAACGGATCGTTCCGGGCGATCTTCCCGGAGGCCCGTTTCCTCCACGGGTTTTGTTTCGGACCGGAAGTTACCCGGATCCGGATCGGTTCAATGATGATTTCATGGCGTTGTCTCCCGCCCTGGTTCGCCGCCTGGAAAAAGAAGGGGTTCGTCTGGTCGGGATCGATACACCCAGCGTCGATCCGTTTTCCTCCAAGGCGCTTGAGTCCCATGCCGCCTGCGCCGAGTGCGGAATGCATATCCTGGAAGGGCTGGTGCTGGGCCGTGTGCCGGGCGGACGGTACGAACTGATCGCCCTGCCGCTGAAGCTGGCCGGGTTCGACGCCGGACCGGTTCGAGCGGTCCTTCGCACGCTGGAGGAGGCGGAACCCGGCGCGGGGAGCCGTGCGGAGAAGGAGGAACGATGAGCCGCGAGAAAGATCCGAACAGGGTGATCAGTGGTCGGGCGCCGGAGCCGGTCGGCGCCTTTCCCCATGCAAGGAAGGTAGGGAACCTGTTGTTCCTTTCGGGAATCGGACCGAGGGTACGGGGCAAGCGGGAGATTCCCGGCGTACGGATGGACGATGAAGGAGCGCCCTTTGATCACGACATCGAAAAGCAGGCGCTGGCGGTGTTCGAAAACGTCCGTACCGTGCTGGAAGACGCCGGCTCCGGTTGGGACCGGATCGTGGACGTCACCGTTTTTCTTACCGATATGAAACGGGATTTCGATCGTTTCAACAGGCTGTACGCGGAACATTTCCGGGTGAACCAACCGACGAGGACCACGGTGGAAGTCGGGTCCCTTCCGACACCGATCGCGGTTGAGCTGAAGGTCATCGCTACCGTGGCGGAATCCTGAGGCAGACATTCTTCGGTTCTGTGAAAAACCGGAGAGCCTCCCGGCCTCCTTCTCGGCCGACACCGCTCTGTTTCATCCCCCCGAACGGAACCCGAAGATCCCGAAGCATCCAGCAGTTCACCCAGACGGTGCCGGCGTCGATCCGTTTCGCGACCCGGTGAGCCCGGTCCAAGTCCCGGGTCCAGAGGGAGGCGGCCAGCCCGTAAGGAGTGCCGTTGGCCATGGCGACCGCTTCCTCTTCATCGTCGAAAGGGAGAACGGTGACCACCGGGCCGAAGATCTCCTCCTGGTTGACCCGGCAGTCCATTCCCAAGCCGACGATGACCGTCGGTTCCAGGAACCATCCGTCTTTGCAGCGCTCCGGCAGAGAGGGCGGAGGACCGCCGCCGCAGAGAATGTCTCCCCCTTCCCTCCGGGCGAGTTCGATGTAGCCCGCCACCTTTTTCCGATGTTCCCGGGAGACCAGGGCCCCCTGGACCGTGTCCTCCTCCTCCGGGTCGCCGACTTTCAGCTTTCGCACCTCCGGGACGAACCGGTCCAGGAACTCCCCGTACACCGGCCGGTGGACGAGGATCCGGGATCCGCATAAACAGATCTGACCCTGGTTGGAAAAAGAGGAACGGACACTCTGGGCGACCGCCTGTTCCAGGTCGGCGTCGTCGAAGAGGATGTTCGCGTTCTTTCCTCCCAGTTCCAGGGAGAGTTTCTTGAACATCGGCGCTGCCGTCCGGGCGATGGTGGCGCCGGTCCTGGTTCCACCGGTGAACGAAACGGCGCCGATCCCGGGATGGGCGCAGATCGCCGCTCCGGCCTTGTCTCCGCGTCCGTGGATGATATTCAGGACGCCGGGGGGGAGTCCGGCCTCCCGGCAGAGCTCTCCAAAGAGCCAGGCGGTCATCGGCGTGATTTCCGATGGTTTGGCTACCGCGGTGTTCCCGGCGGCGAGGGCGGGAGCCACCTTCCAGGTGAAGAGGTAAAGGGGAAGGTTCCAGGGGGAGATCAGGCCGACCGTTCCGATCGGGAGGCGAAGAGTGTAATTGAGGGCGTTGGATCCGGTGGCATGGGATTCGGACTCGGTGTGGAGGATCGCCGTGGCGAAAAATTTCAAATTCTGCACCGCCCGGGGAATATCCACTTCCGCGGCGAGCCGGACCGGCTTACCGTTGTCCCGGCTCTCGGCCCGGGCGAACCGGTCCAGGTCGTTCTCCAGCAGGGAGGCGATCCGCAACAGGTGATCGGCCCGCACCTCCGCGGAGGCGGCGCTCCAGGATGGGAAGGCCGACCGGGCAGCCTGGAAGGCCGCCGCTACGTCCCGTTCGTCGCTGTCGGGGACCCGGGCGTAGACCCTGCCGGTGGCCGGCTCGCAATCGTCGAGATAATCGCCGGAGGCAGGGGTACGATCCAGTCCCCGAATGAAGTTGAACAGTTGGATCATCGTTCACCCTCCAGGCCGAGTTCCCGTTCCGCCGCCAGGTTTTCGATCCGTCGTGGAGAGTGGAGTTCTCCGGAGTCGATCCCGGGGCAGAACCCGCGAAGTTCGCTCCAGCTTTCGCCGGACGACAGGTTTTCCCTCCAGAAGGGAAACGTCCTGCATTGAGTCGGCCTGGCCGGGTAGACCGCGCATCCGCTCCCGGTCAGGAAGACGCAAGACGGTTCTGCCATGCGTAGAATCCGGTAGCCGTCCAGCTTTCGGGTGTACCGTCGAAGGAACACGGTTCGACTCAGTCCCAGGTGTTCCGCCAGCCTGAGATCATCTCCATTTTCCAGGTAGACGTACGCGTGTTCTCCGTGGGTAACGCAGCAGGCCACGCAGCCCTGGACGCAGTTGAACCGCAATCCTGCTTCGTACCAGCAGTTTCGACCGGGCTTCGATTCGGTATTGGCCGCCATGCCGGCTATCCTACCCTACCTCCGGCGGAGGGTCGCCGGCCCCCAGAGGGATGAGAATGTGGAACACGGTTCCGGTGGCAGGATCGCTCTCCACCTCAATGCCGCCTCCATGAGCCTGCACCGACTGTTTGACGATGGCGAGCCCAAGGCCAGTCCCGGAGCTCTTCGTGGAAAAGTACGGCTCGAACAGCCGCTTCCGGGCCTCTTCCGAGAGACCGGTGCCGGTATCTCCGATGGTCAACCGGACGTTCCCGCGTTTCCCGTCAAAATCGACCGCCGCGGTCAGGGTGCCGCGGGGCTCTCCCGGTTCGCCCTCGACGGCACCGGGGCCGGCCATGGATTGAAGAGCGTTTTCCACCAGGTTTACGACCGCGCGGGCCATGACCCGGACATCCATGGAGATCGGCGGAGCCGGCTCATAGCTCTCCACGATCCGAAGGCCCGGCGGAGGCGAGATCCGGTACGGTTCCAAGGTGTTCTTCATGAAAACCGCCGGATCGATCGGTTCCGGTCGAATGGAGGGAATTTTCGCGTAAGTGGAAAACCCGCGGGCGATTTCGCGCAAGGTCCGGACCTGCTTCTTGACGGTATCCAGGCAAGACTCCAAGGCGTCGTCAGGCAAGGTGCCCCGGTCCCGGAGAAGTCGTTCCAGGTGTTCGGCGGAAAGCTGGATAGGTGTGAGGGGGTTCTTGATCTCATGAGCGATCGCCCGCGCCATCTCCGCCCATGCCTCCAATTGGCTGGAACGCATCATGTCGGTGACGTCGTCCATCAGGTACAGAGATCCGGGCCGGTTCCCGGAAGGATCGGGGAGAAAGACGTGGACCAGGCGCAGCCTGTGATAGGTGTCGTCTTTTTCCCCTGGATCCAGGTCGATTTCCTGCGGGTCCGAACCGTTTTCCGGGCGCGCCAGGGCGTCCCGCAGCGGCGCCAGCCGTTGGGTACGGCCGACCAGATCGGCCAGCGGAGCGCCGTTCACCGGCTCGTCCTCTTCCAGTTCCAGAAGGAGCCTGGCCGCCGGATTGATGGTGACGACATTTCCTTCCGGGTCGGTGGAAACCACACCGGCGGTGGCATAACGAAGGAGGGCCTCGATGTACTCCTTTCTGCGTGTCAGACTGGACCTCTGGGATTCGAGAGAGGTCGCCATACTGTTGAACCGGTGGACCAGGACGGCCAGTTCATCGCGGGTGCGGGGGGTCAGCCGCGTATCGTAGCTGCCATCGGCGATCCGGTCGGCGGCGGCCACCATTTCACCGACCGGTTTTGCGACCTTCCCGGCGGTGAACGTCACCGCTACCGCCAGGAGACCGACCAGGCCGACGGTCGTCAGAAGAAGCAGTTCCACCACCCGGTCCACCGCCTTGTGAATCTCTCTCTGGGGATAGAGCAGGGGAACGGCGACCACCAGATGCCTGGACGAGTCGGCCAGGCGCACCGGCGCGTAGGCTACCGGGATGTTCCGGTTTCCCAGCCGTGCTGGAAGGACCCGGGCCGGCTTGTTTTCCTGGAGGAGTTCCCGGTAGATGGCGCCCGGGAGACGGGGAGCCAGCAATCCGGATGTGAACAGCTCTCTCCGGGAAGTGGCCGTTAGAAGGCCGTCCTCGAACAAATGGATATCCTGTCCCACCACCCGCTTCAACCAGAACAGGAGGTTGTCGTCGAAGATCGGTTCGTCACCCGGATCCTCGGAAACCTGGGTTCTTCCGTAGTCCTCCACGACACGGCGGGCCATGGCGCCGTACCGTGTGGCGGTATCCAGGAGAGCGGCGTCCATTCGATGCTGAATCGTCCTCTGAAGAAACAGGGCCAAAACGATCAGCGGGATCACCGAAACCAGGAGGAGCGTCGTCATCAGTTTCCGATGAAAGGAGCGCTGAACGGTGCCGGGAAGATCCCGGAGAGCCGAAAAAAACTTGAACGGCCCATCCGTTTTGAGGAGCAGCAGGAGAAGAGCGGCGGTCAGGGCGAGTCGAACCGCTCCTCCCGCAAAGGCCAGTGTGGAGCGTTGAGGAAGGAGGAGGAGGTGCAGCTTGTCTCGATGAAGGAGAGGGTAGGCGTGGTACCGGGCGCCTCTCTCCACCACCTGTACCGGTGATTGCTGCAAGGCTGCCTTGTCGTATTCCACCCGCCATGCCGGCGGCTGGATCAGGCTGGAAAAAAGGACGATGCCGGAAGAGTCGTAGAGCGCGTAGTCCGGTTCGGGGTAAGCCTGGTTCTCGAACGCAGCGGAGCGGCCGGGAGCCAGCGCTTCCAGGTAGAAGCGGGTTTCCGGCAGGAACGGGAGGGCGTTCGGTTCGTCTACGATGTGGGCGACCACCCAGCCGACCTGTTGTTGGCCGGAGAAGAGGGGAGCCTGGCCATGGAGGAGTTCCCCAGGCAGCGATCCGATCGTCCCGGCCTGTTCGACCCGCTCCCGGGAAATCCCGTCTGCCGGAAGGTCGGGAGCGTCTTCCGCAGGGTTCTCTTCCAGGAGCGGGAGGCCGAATCCGAAGTGGCTTCGCGGAATCCCGTCCAGGGTATAGACGGTCAGGGAGGAAGAAAATCCTCCCTCGAACAGGTCGCCCATGAGCCAGATCCTCGCCGCCGCTGCATCGCCGGCGTCTTCATTCTCCGCGGCGGTCTTGAGGGCCAGAGGATCCGAGGAAGCACGGCGGAGAGCCGACCG
This sequence comes from uncultured Acidobacteriota bacterium, assembly GCA_964654385.1. Taxonomy (GTDB): domain Bacteria; phylum Acidobacteriota; class Polarisedimenticolia; order Polarisedimenticolales; family Polarisedimenticolaceae; genus Polarisedimenticola. The sequence continues at coordinate 13,810 of CAZZIV010000014.1, forward strand.
CAGGGCGATCAGCCGCCGGGATTCCTGTTCGGTGATCATCGGGGCGTATTCTCCTCTCAACCGTTCCAGGCCGACCTTTTCCTGCTTCCCAAACATCCAGCCGGCCGCGAGAAATGCCATCAGGAAAATCGCAGCCGTCCGGCGGCGGAATCCACCGCCGCCGCTCTGCCTTCTTCCGCCTGAACGGAACAGGGTTGCCCAGGCCGTCGTCGCCGCCGCAAGGCTCTCTGCCGAAATCGCGACCGATAGACCGAGAGCGACCAGCAGGGTGATCCGTGCGGGAGGGCCCGGAAAATCTCCCAGATCGAGAATCGGCAGCGTCGAGTTGACCGCCAGCGAGAGTGCGGCCTTCCGTAAAAAAAACCCGGAGAGGAGAAAAGCGAGGGTTGGGAAGGCGATCGACCGAGTCTGCTGGATCAGGAGACGGCAGGCGAGCCAGAGGGTGAACGTGGTCAAAAGGAGGTCGGCCGGTGATCCGAACAGACCGAACCATCCGTCGGCTCCGTACACCCTGGGAGAGCCGATGGAGGACGGGAGGAGCAGGGCGGGGATTCTCAGCACCGGCAGCACCAGCCGGGCTGCGGCAAGGCCCAGGAGAATTCCCCAGAGTCCGGCTTTCGAAGCAGGTCCTCTTCGCCAGGGAACGAGGAGTGATAAAAACACGATCAGCATGATCGACAGGGCCGGGACGGCGAGGGTTTTCATGGACGCGCCGAGGTTTCCATTCCCTGCTGGAATCCAGGCGACGGGGCGCCCGTCCACCTGGATCAAGCGAATGCCGGAATTTTTCCGGACAGGCTCTTCACCGGACGCGATCCAGTCCACGTCGTCGTCGAGGCGAAAGGTTCCGGAGGCCCTCCGCCCCGTGGAATCCGGTGCCGAGACCGTCAGAAGGCGGACCTGTATTCCGGTTCGAAGGAGGATCCAGCAGGTGGATTCGGCCGATCGTAGCTCCGCGGGTACAGAAAACGGCGTCCCTTCCCATTCGAAAAAATCTCCCTCATGGAGAAAGATCCCCAGCCCTTCCAGAGATCCGCTCAAACGGCCGTTCCGCGCCGACCGCACGGCCTCCGAGTCCGAACGGACCAGGGCCAGGTCGGTGATGCGCATGGCCTCGTCCAGGAGAGCGCGAATTTCTCGTTCCCGGGCCGGGGTGGCTCGATCCGCCCCCTTGTCGGAACCTTGGGCGAGGCCGAGAACCGCGAGGCCTGCCAGGAGGGGAACGAGCAGGAGAGCCGGAAGTTGTGGTTTCACCGGGGGGTTTCCCGGATTTCCCGGAGAACCCATCGTCCTTTTTCCGGCTGAAGGCCGAGGCGGATTCGGACCGTAGGACCTAGGCCGGAGGAGGGTGTGCGCCGGAAGGAGATCTCCACTTGGGCGTAACTGTTCTCACTGCAGTCGATCCGCTGGATCCGTCCGTCCGAGAGGGTGTCACCGGAGAGCAGGTCCTTCAGGACCGCCCGGGTCTGAGAAACGCCCAGGTAGGCCGACTCGGCGCGGGAGCTTTTTCCATTCGCCGGAGTTCGGAGGGATACGAGGATTTTTCCCCCTTCCGGCAGGACCGGAGCCAGTCGAGCAGGTTTTCCCGAGAGAACGGCCTGGATGAAAACGTCGGCGCTTTCCCGGGCCCCGGTCTGATCGGTGGACGCGAAAGTGATCAGAGGGATCAGGATGACCCAGATTCCCGTAAACTTCAGGATCCTCTGGCACAAGGTGGAATTCCTCCGAAAATCAGGATATTCCCACCGCAGGTTTCCTGTCAATCGCTCCGGGTGGGACCTGAAGGAAATGCCCGGCCACTCCAATGCGTCGCCGGGCATCCCTTCTGGTCAGGTCGTTTCAAACATCTCCGAGACGGGGCGTCAGGCTACCGAATCAGGGGAGGGGGTCCAAATCCTTTTCAGGAACCTGATCCGGTCTCTCGAGCTGCTTGGGGGTAAGGTATCCTGACTCCCCGTCTCGGAAACAGGCTGTCATGGAGCAATAATAGCAATGAGCATGCCAGGGATGACCGGATCGAAGGCCCGATCCCGTTTTCTCGATTATTTCGATCTTTTTTAAATTGGATGAACCGATGTTGACCCGTGAGATCTCTACGTTCTGCCGAAGAACAGTGATGCAATCTGCACGGCGCCTCCGGCTAAGTGACTGATATACATGGGATAAGCCACGTGTGTTGCAGGTTGCGACACTCAGGGTTGCGACACCATTACAACTTCAGTTCGAACCGCTTGATTTTCCTGAACAGGGTCGCCCGGTTGATTCCCAGGATCTCAGCGGCGCGGGTTTTATTGCCCCCAGCCTCTTCCATGGCCCGGAGGATCTGCTTCTTCTCCATTTCTTCCAGGCTCTCCGTTCCTGTCGGCGCGTCAGGCGCCGAAGCAGCCTGTCCGCCGCGAGCCGGTCCGGCCGGGAGGTCACTGAAGCGAATCAGTTCCTTCAGGGTGATCTTGGGCTTCCTGGCGAAGGCGGCGACACGAAGGATCTGGTGCTGAAGTTCTCTTACGTTGCCTGGCCACGGGTAGCCCAGCATGCGGCGGAGCGCCGCCGGCTCGAATTCTTTCCTGGGCTCCCCTTCTTCGTCGGCGAGAACGCTCAGAAAATGATCTGCGAGGAGGGGAATGTCCTCTTTCCTTTCCCGCAGCGCCGGAATTTCGATTCTTCCGACGTTGATCCGGTAGTAAAGATCTTCCCGAAACTGTCCATCCTGAATCAGCTCCTTCAGGTTCTGGTGGGTGGCGGAAACGATCCGAACATCGACCGAGACGACCGCCTTCCCCCCGACCGGGAGGACTTCCCCCCGCTCGATGGCCCGGAGAAGCTTGGCCTGCATCGCCGGCCCGGTTTCCCCGATCTCGTCCAGGAACAACGTCCCACCGTCGGCCAGTTCGAAATAGCCCGGCTTGTTCCGATCGGCGCCGGTGAACGCGCCTTTCCTGTGGCCGAACAGCTCGCTCTCCAACAGGGATTCGGTCAGCGCCGCGCAGTTCACGGTGAAGAAAGCGCTTTCTTTTCGTGGACTGCGGGCGTGGATCGCCCGGGCGATCAATTCCTTGCCAGTGCCCGACTCTCCAGTGATCAGAACCGGGAGCTTCTTGGGAGCCAGCCGTTCGATCATGTGGTAAACCATCTGCATCGCGGGAGAAACCCCGATCATGTCTTCAAAACGGTAGCGAAGCTCGAAGCTGCTCCGGCTGGAAAACAGCTCTTCCCTCACGCTTTCCAACTCTTCCTGCTGGGTATCCAGGGTTTTCTCCAGTTCCTGGTTCATCCGTTCCAGGTGGTCGGCCTGTTCCTCGATTCTGGCCAGCATCTTCGATGTGCCCAGGGCGATCCCCGCCTGGTCGGCCAGCATGGACGTCAGCTCCAGGTGCCGCGGTTCGAACAAGTGCCGGGTCAGCCGGTTGTCCAGGTAGATCGCGCCGGCCACCTGATCCCGGATCCGAAGGGGGACGGCTAGGACCGACCGGATCTGGAGAGCGTGGATTGATTCGGAACCCCGGAACCGCCGATCGTTCTCCAGGTTGGTGGAGAGGAGCGGTTCGCCGGTTTCGATCACCTTGACGGCGATGGAGCGGCTCATCTCCAGTTCTTGCCCCTCCAGGCCGGTATCCCCTCGCCCCCGGGCGTCCCGGGTGGTCAATTCCTGTCCGTCATGGAGCAAAAGGAAGCCTCGCTCGGCGCCGGTCAGTTCACAAGCGGCGTTCAGGATCATGCGAAGGAGTTCGTCCAGGTTTCCGGCCGAGTTCAGGTTCTTGTTGATGTCGAGGAGCCGGCGAAGGGACTCGTTTTCCTTCCTGGCTTCGGAGCTTGCGGATCCGGTCCCCGAGTGGGATCGGCGATCAGGGTCCGATCCTTCACCGCTCCCGGCGCCCGATCGGTCCGCGCTCAGCTTTCCGATTTCGTCATAGAGTTCCTTGCGGTCGGGAGACTCCAGGAACGATTCCAGCCATCGGCCGGAGAGCCTGGTTCGTACCTTTTCCAGGTAACGATGGGCCCGTTCGACCCGCTGCCGGCCTTCCCCCGCCTTTCCCAACCGGACCGCCGCCTTTCCCGCAAGCAGTTCGGCCCGCCAGAGCTTCTCCGTGTCCCCGATGGAGCGGAACCTCTCCACGGCATTGACTGCGTCGATTTCCGCCTGCACCAGGTCGCCTCCCGGCCTGTACAGTTCCATCCGAGCTTTCAACATCCAGAAATCCGCTTCGATCCTGGAAATCCCAAGGCCGGCCGCCAGCTTACGAATCTTTTTGATCGCGACGGCCGCCCGGTCGAATTCCTGCTCCTGGAGACAACATTCCGCCAACCGTATCATCGCCCTGGCTTCCATGCGGGCGTCTCCGGTGCGGCGTGCCAGAAACGCGGTTTCCTGGTACGCCTTCCGCGCGTCGGGAAACCGGCTTCGGCGGGTATGGAGATCCCCGGTGTGGAGGAGAAACCCGGCGCGCCGGATCCGGTTGGGAGATTCGGCCAGGTCGGCGCCGGCTTCCTCGAGGGCCCGCTCCGCCCGTTCAGGATCCCCGGCCTGGAGTTCGATGGCGCTGGAGAGAAGAAGCGCCGATGCCATCGATTCCTTCCTGTTCCAGCGGCGGGCGATCTCCAAGGCTTCCTCCGCCGCCTCCATCGCCTCCGGGTAGCGCCCCCTGTGGAGGGAAAGTTCTCCCCGGCTGACCAGCGTTTCAAGGATCCCGTGCACAGATCCCAGACGGCGATGAAGGGTCAACGCTTTATCGAGTACCTGCTCGGCGGCGCCGAAGGCGCCGTTGTGGATATGAAGCGCTCCCAGCCGGGCGCTGATCCGGGCCAAAGATCCGGCGTCGCCCTGGGTGGCCGCCTGGGTTCCGGCGTTCTCCAGGGCGGTGATGGCCCTGCCATATTCCCCCTGCATCTCCAGGGCCATGGCGGTCCCTTCCTGGATCGCCAGGTCCGCTCCCGGATACTCCTCCTCCGATGCCAATCTTTTCGCTTCCTGGAACGCCTCCAGGGAATCCTGATAGTTTCCGGAAGAGCCTCTGAGCTTGCCCACCGCCAGCAGGGCTTGGATTTCTGCACCTCCCATCCCGTTCTCCCGGGCCAGGGCCCGGGCCTCTTCCAGGAGATCGCTTCCTCGTTCCTGATCCTCAAGCGCTCCGAAGATACGGCCGGATTCGATCATACTTTCAACCTGTACGACGGGATCCGGGATCCCTTCGGCGATCTCCTGGGCCAGTTCCAGGTTCTCCTGGGCCTGGGAGTAGGAGGACCGGGCGCGAAAAAGTTTTCCGAGGAACAGGTGGGCCCGGGCTCTCTGGGCGGCGTCTTCCCCTTTCTCCGCCCTGGCGAGCATCCACCGGGCGTCCTCTTCCGCTCCGGTCAGGTTACCGGCCTGCTGCCGGGTTTTTCCCCGGCGTTCGAAAAGTCCGCACAGCAGGTTGACCGAGGAGGAAGCGTCTGTTCGAGCGAGATCGATCGCTCTCCCGTAAAACCCTTCGGCCTCCGCGTGGGCGTAAAGCTCTTCGGCCAGGTTTCCCGCTTGGGACCAGGCGGTGATCGCGCGTCCGGGGAGGCCCGCCGATTCCGCCTGAAGGGCGAATGCGGCCCAGGCGTTGTGGTTCCGAGGAACCCCTCTGCGCTCCAGGTAAGAAACGACGCTCCTGTGCAGGCCGGCCTTTTCCTGCTCCGGCATCCCCGAGAGAGCCAGTTCGCCCAGGGCCGCCCTCGCCGGCCTGTAGAGAGGTTCCTGCTCGTCCCGGGTGTACTCCTGGTGGACGACACCGGCGCGGGTCAACTCCATCAGCCAGCGGGTCACCGGCTCCCAGCGAAGGTTGGAGACCGCGGAAACCGTCTCGGCGCCGACTGCGCCGGTGCCGAATACGGCCAGGGTGCGCAGGACCAGGAGGGCCTCCTCTTCCAGGCGCGCGACCCTCCGTTCCAGCAGGTTGTGAATCTTGGCCGGAATCGAGAGGTCATCCAGCACAGCCGGTTCCGGGAGTGTGCCGGTTCCAGGATCCAGAACCCCTTCCTCGGCGAGGAGGGCGATCAGTTCCTCCAAGTGCAAAGGGTTTCCCTGGGTTTCGTCATGAAGCCTTTGCACGAACTCGCTGGATTCTTTCTCGGTGCCGGTCATCGCCCGCACCATCGTCCGGCTTTCCTCCAGGCTCAGCGGTCCCAATACGATCTCTTCGATGCCTGAACCTGGACCTCGATCCGCCAGCAGGGGAAACATCGGACTGGAGCGGGAAACCTGGTCCCCCCGATAGGTGGCGATCAGGAGCACCGGCAGCCCCGGGGTCCGGTTCATGCCCCGTTCTCCGCGGACGCATTCGACCAGGTGGAGCAGGAGGCCGCACGCCGCTTGGTCGGCCTGGTGCAGGTCCTCCACCGCCAGCACCAGTGGGCCCTGGGAGGAGCGCTCCCTGAGAATCTCCGCCGCGCCGGAGAACAATCGGTTCCGATCCAGGTTTTCGGAATCCGTACTTTCCAGGGCGGCCAGGAAAGCGGCGTGTTCCTCCCTGACCGTCGCCGGGAGCGGCCGCCCGGCCCGGATCGCCTGGGACAGGGTGGTGAGGATTCCGCCTCCTCCGGCCAGGTCATCCGGCCGGCCCAGGAAAGCGCCGTATCCGTCCAGTTGGCATCTCACCTGGAACTCCCGGAGGAGCCGGCTCTTTCCGATTCCGGATTCCCCCTCCACCAGGATCAGGCGGCCTTCTCCGCCGGCCGCCGATTTCATCCAGCGATGCAGCCGGGCCAGTTCGTTCCGGCGACCGGTGAATCCTGCACCGAGAACCGATTGCCTGCGCGTATCCGGGGTCTCGATCTCGATCTCCGGTCCCGCCACTTTCTGCAGCTCCTCCAGAAGCCCACGCACACCTGGATAACGAAGCCCGGGATCCTTGGAGAGGAGTTTCAGGACCATCCGTTCCAGACGAGCCGGGATCCCTGGGGCGAGTTTGGACAGGGGGGCAGGCTCGTCCATCATATGGCCCCGCAGAACTCCGAGGGAGGACGATCCCAGGAAAGGAGGTTGCCCGGTCACCATCTCGTAGGCGACGCACCCCAGGCTGTAAAGGTCGGACCGGGCGTCGATTCTCCCACCCCCGGCCGCTTCCGGCGAGAGGTAGGCCACGGTTCCGTGAATCATCCCCGGTGTCCCTCCCATCGCCGGCCGTCCGGCCAGGCCCAGGTCCATCAGGTGGACCTGGGGAGACTCACCGTCGCCGGATACCAGGATGTTCCCTGGCTTGACGTCCTGGTGGACCAGGTTCCGGTCGTGAAGGTATCCCAGGGCCAGAGCGACCTGGGCCAGGATCCGACACAGGGTTCCGGTTTCATGACGCACCCCTCGTACATACTGGTCAAGGGTTTTCCCTTGAATGTACTCCATAGTGAAAAAGGGGGCCTCGTTCCCATCGTCCAGGCGGTGCCTCCCGAAGTCATATACCTCGGTCAGGTTCGGGTGAGTCAGGCCGGTGAGAAGACGGAACTCCTGCTCGAAATGGTGCAGGGTCGCCTCTGAGAACCGCCGTGTATCCAGGAGTTTCAGGGCGATCGGGTCGTCCCGGCCCGCTTCCCGCACCAGGAAAACCACGCCCATTCCCCCTCGTCCGAGTTCTTCCTGAACCTCGAACCGGCCACCGATCACCTTTTGTTCCATGGCGTCCATTATGGTGTCCTGGAAAGACTGTTGCAATGTGCGACGCAATGTTGCGAGGAGCAACGGTTCCCGGAGGGACGAAGCCGGAGGCGCCGGAGGATCCGGTGTCGGCCGATGAGAGGGGAGCAGGTCCGAAAGGGAAGGAAATGAGCGGTTTTCAGGGGGCAGGGTAGTTCCCGGTGGGCTTTCGCCCACCGGGATCGATCGTGTCTGGTAAAGGTAAAGGAGCCAAGGGTTGTTTTCGCATCCATACTTAAAGCAAGAGGCATACCAAGTATGCAAAGTGTTGAATTATCAACGAATTGCTTTCTAAAGGTAGATTTAATCCGGCTGAACGCTGCCGAATCGCGTCATTCGCTGCGGATACAGGGTGCCAAAAACAGGCGGTCCGCCATCCCGGCGCGGTTCGGGGTGGAAGGGAGAATGCTAAAAAAACCCTTAAGTGATTGTAAGTACAGGGGTAATTCCGTTTCCAGGAGGTATGCGTGCCAAATCGGGCGAACCGGTGGCAGGAAAGAAGATTTCTCCGGCGGGAACAACATTCTCCCGTCCACCTTGGGCGCGGTGCCGGTCAGGGATCGACCAGTTCCCTGGCGACGTTCCGAAGGAGGGAAACGCTGAACGGCTTGGAGATGAACCGGTCGACCCCCAGTTCGCTCAACCTGGACGGAGGGAAATCTTCACCCTTGGAGAGTCCGATCACCGGGAAATGGACTCCAGGGAACGTTTCGTGGATCTGCTCCAGGAGAAGCGATTCCCGGTCGGGGGACTCCATGCGCAGGTCCAGGATCAGCAGGTCCGGAACCCGGAACCGGAGCGCTTCCATGGCGGACCGGCCGCTATCCGCCAGGACCACCGAATAATCGTCCATGGAGAGAAGGTCCTCCGCCACCTCCAGCAGCGCTGAATCCGAGTCAGCGACCATGACCAGCTTCTGCTCGCTCCTGATCACCTTCTCATCGATATAGACCCGGTTTCCTCCCCGGGATTTCGCTTCGGACAAGGCGTTCTCCGCCATGACCACCATCTCGTCCGGTCCGGCGATCTGTTTGTTCCCGGGGAAACAGGTGATGCCGATGGAAAGCTGGATCGTGAGTTCATGTCCCAACCCCGGGACGATTCTCGTCTCCGCTTCGTTCCGGGTCTTGTTGGCCAGAACGGCGGCTCCACGGTGACGGGTGCCGGGCAGGATGACACCGAAGCATTCGTCCCCGAGGCGGCCCACGATGTCTTCTTTTCGACCGCACCGGCAGAGCAGTTCGCTGACACTGCGGATCGCGGCGTCCCCGGCGGACTGCCCAAACCGGGTGTTGATCGTCCGCAGATGGTCGATATCGGCGAGGATCAAAGACAGAGGAGTGCGATACCGGGTTGCCCGGGAGAACTCCTGATCCAGCCGGGACAGGAAATAGCGCCGGTTATAGACGCCGGTCATCCCATCCTGAATCGACGTAAGAGCCAGGTCTCTGCGGAGGCTTCCCACCTCCCGGGCCAGGCGGATGCGTGCCTGGAACTCGTTCGAGTCCGGCGGCGACGGCATGGAGACGGCGGCCATCTCCGGATTCCAGGCCAGAAGCTGGTCCCGGAAGGCCGGGTCCCGCAGCAGGTGGATCTGCGGTACGTCCGGGAACAGGTCTCCCGAAGCGAGCCTCCGGATCAGGACACGGTTCTCCGGCTGCCCGGCGTCCAGGTCGGTTACCAGGACATCGATGCTGTCGTCTTCTCCGTCTCCCATGAGGAGAGCTTCCGCGTTGTGAAGGCAGACCACCCCGGACCCGGTGGCATTCACCCAACGGGTCAGCCTCCGGCCGGCCGTCTCATCCTGGCAAACCACCAGGACGTGGCTTCTTTGGTTCGTCGGGTCCATCCGGTTCTGTCCACGCCGGGAATGCCGGCTTCCAGCGGAACGATACAACACTTAAAATTATTCATTGAAGACCCGCGGTCAAGGAGGCGGTGCCGTGCTAACCTGACCTTGTGGAGCGGGTAATCGACACGATCGGGTTGATCTGCCCCCTTCCGGTCCTGAAAACCGCCGAAAGGATACGGGAGACGCCACCGGGCGGAGAACTGGTGGTTCTCTCGGACGATCCGGGCGTGCTGTTCGATCTGCCGGCGTACTGCTCGGCGCATGGACACGAGTTTCTTGGGAGCGAGGAGGGACCGGGCGGTGTCTATCGCCTGAGGATCCGCAAGGGGAGAAGATCCGGTGCCGGAGACCGACGAGAAAAGTAAGAAAAAAGTCACGGCCTTGGGACTGTTGTCTGGCGGCCTGGACAGCACTCTCGCGGCACGCCTGTTGCAGGAACAGGGGCTGGATGTCCAGGGTGTTCACTTCTCCACCGGCTTCTGCATGGTCGACCACCGCAGGGCGATCGGACGGCCGTCGGATTTGGATTCCCCGGACCGAATCCGGAATCCTGCCCTCAAGGCCGGCGGCGAGTACCGGATCCCCGTGGAAATCGTCGATGTGGCCGAAGAGTATCTGCGGGAGGTCGTGCTGGAGCCGAAGCATGGGTACGGATCGGCCTTCAACCCCTGTATCGACTGCCGGATTTTCATGCTTCGTAAGGCGGCCGAGATGGCCGAGTCCAGGGGGATCCCGGTGCTGTTCACCGGGGAGGTGATCGGACAGCGCCCCAAGAGCCAGCAGCGCCCGACCCTGGAGCTGATTGACAGCAAGACCGGCCTCTCAGGGAAGCTGCTCCGTCCATTGTCCGCGAAGCACATGCCGGCGACCGAAGCGGAGAAGGGTGGACTGGTGGATCGGGCGCGCCTGGGAGCGGCTCATGGCCGATCCCGCCGGGAGCAGTTCGCGCTGGCGGAGCGTTTTGGCGTTCAGGACTACCCGACTCCCGGAGGGGGGTGCTGTTTCCTGGCCGATCATAATTTCGCCCGGAGAATGCGGGACCTGGTTTCCCACCGGGACCCTCGTTCGATCACCCACAAGGATATACTCCGATTGAAGATCGGACGGCACTTCCGGCTCTCTTTCAACACCAAAATGGTCTTCGGCCGGGACGAAGCAGAGAGCACGTTTCTCGCCCGGGAAGTTCGCGGGGACATCCTGGGAGTGAATGTCGCCGACGGAAAAGGATCCTTCGGGCTGGTGGAGGGAGAACCGGAGGAAGAGCAGCTTCGGATCGCGGCGGCGGTGGCCGCCCGGTACAGCCGGCACCGGAACCAGGCGAGGGTGGATGTGGCGTTGATTTCAGAAAAAGGGCGGCGGACCGTGGAGGTGGAGCCGAAACCGGACGAGGAGTTGGCCGAATGGCGGCTCTGATCCGGAATGTGCTATAAACTCCGGGCTTCAAGGCGGTTTGGGGCGTTAACTCAGCGGTAGAGTGCCATCTTCACACGGTGGAAGTCACTGGTTCAAATCCAGTACGCCCCACCAGCCGAGAGAGAAGGATGGGCGGCTAGCTCAGATGGGAGAGCGCGGCGTTCGCAATGCCGAGGTCGAGGGTTCGATCCCCTTGCCGTCCACCACCCTCTCGAATCTCCTGCCGCGGGAAGAGGTTCCGCTCCGGCCGGTGCCTCGGAACCCGGCCGGCTCCGTGGTATACTGCGGCGGTTTCCATGACCGGTTGGGAGCTTTTCGTCCGTCTGGATGCGGTTGAATGCTGGTTCAGTGCCCACAGTGCCATACGGAGTTTCGACTGGTCGACTTCACGCCGGACCAGCGGGTCGTTCAGTATCTCTGCCCTGGATGCGAAAAGATCGTCGGCATCGATCTGGAGTTGGATGAAGTCGAATCCTCTTCCTCTTCCGGTTCCTACCGGACGATGGAACGGCCCAGGACCATCTTGGTGGCCGACGACAATCCCGAAATCCTGACGAGCCTGGACCGGATTCTCTCCGGCGAAGGATACCATGTGGTCCAGGCCGGAAACGGCGAGGAAGCCCTGGAGTCGATCCGGTCCACTCATCCCGATCTGGTACTCCTGGATCTGCTCATGCCGAAGCTGAGCGGCTTCGAGGTTCTGCGGCGGATCCGGGCCGATGAACGGATCCGAAACACCCGGGTTCTGGCCATGAGCAGCGTATACAAGGGAAACGTCCTGGACTTTCTTCATCAACTGGGCGCGGTCGGCCTCCTCGACAAGAAAGGCCTCGAGGAGAATGTCGCGTTCCGGGTCCGGCAGGTCCTGGAACCGGACGAACGCTCCTGAGGAGCCGGAAAGATCTCAACCATGCAAAACATCGCGGTCGTAGGCGCCCAATGGGGCGATGAAGGGAAGGGGAAGATCGTCGATCTGCTCTGTGACCGTTTCGATGCCGTGGCCCGTTTCCAGGGGGGGCCGAACGCCGGGCACACGGTGAAGTTCGGCGATACCTGTCACGCCCTCCACCATATTCCGTCGGGAGTGTTCCGGCCGGATGTGAAGATCGTCATCGGAAACGGCACCGTCCTGGACCTGGAGAAGCTCCTGGAAGAGCTGGACGGCCTGGAGAGGGCGGGAATCGACCTGGACGGACGTCTGTTCATCAGCGACCGGGCCCATGTGATTCTTCCGGTGATGAAAAGCCTGGACGCCCTCCAGGAGGAAGTGGCCGGGACCGGAGGGAAGATCGGCACTACTCTTCGCGGGATCGGCCCCACCTACCAGGCGAAGGCGGCGAGAACCGGTCTCCGCCTCGGGGAAGCGCTGGAGGGGGACCACCTGCAAGAGCGGATCGGGAACATCCTGGCCGGCCCGAGCGGCGCCCGCCAGGCGCGGCAGGCCGGGGGCGGTGGGGCGGGCGGAGCCGCGGCGGACGCGGGGATCATGTCCGGGGACGCCCGGGCGCATCGCCTCC
>CAZZIV010000015.1:0-26104 GCA_964654385.1 uncultured Acidobacteriota bacterium
TCCCCGGGCCGGCGGCGGCAAGAGGACGGGGGAGGATGACCGGGGCGGCCGCGACGCGGTCCGATCCGGATTTCCTGACGGCGGCCGGTGGCGCCGTGTACTTTTCCGCCGATGACGGGGTGAACGGCCGGGAGCTTTGGAGCAGCGACGGGACGGCGGCGGGGACGGTGATGGAGCCGATGGCGGCGGCCGGGGCGTCGTCCGACCCTACCGGGTTGACCTCTTCCGGAGGGCGGCTGTTTTTCGCCGCCAACGGAAACGGGCTCCAGGGCGAAGCCTACAACCATGAGCTGTGGGCGCTGGACCTGGTGCTCGATTCGGACGGCGACGGGTACCTGGACAGCAATGACTGCGCGCCGGCGGATGGTGGTCTCTGGTCTGTTCCAGGAGAAGTGGGGAACCTGGCCCTGTCCAAGAGCGGGACGACGGCGATCCTGGATTGGCAGGCGCCGGCGAATCCCGGGAGTTTGGCGCCGGCATATGATGTGGTTCGGGCGGATCAGGCAGGCGGTTTCGCGGCGCCCGAGGCGGTTTGCGTCGAGTCCAACGACGCCGCCGACACCACCGCCCAGGATCCGGCGATTCCGACCTCCGCCTGGTATTACTTGGTATCCGCAGAAAACGGTTGCGGACGGGGAACCGCAGGGTTCGACAGCACCGGGCTGGAGCGGGCAATCCGGAATTGTCCTTGAACCGTTTGTATTGCTGTATTGACGCTACATATGTAATTCAGAGAATTAAAATAGGGTCAGATTTATTTAGCATGCTTTGGCTTGTTTTTCGCTTCTTTTGTGCGAATCAAGCTAAATAAATCTGACCCTATTTTAATTTGCCGAAACGCATATGTGAGTGCGGTCAGCTAGTTTTGACTCGATTTTGGGAGAGGGGGGTGACGAGCATCCGGCCGGTGAGGGCGTTGACGTCGACGTACAGGTCGGTGTCGAAGGTTGCGGTGAGGTTGGCGTAGGTGAACACCTCGGCGGTCGGTCCTGAGGCCAGGATCGACCCTTCCTTCATTAGGTAAATTCGATCGCAGTATTCGGCGGCCAGATTCAGGTCGTGGAGGATCGACAAGACACCGGCGCCCTGTTCATCAGCCAATCGCCGCACTCTGTCGTACAGCTCCACCTGATACCGGATATCCATGAAGCTGGCCGGTTCATCCAGGAGCAGGCAGCCGGGAGCCTGGGCCAGGGCACGGGCGAACACCACCCGCTGCCGTTCCCCGGCGGAGAGTTCCTGCACCGGCCGGTCGGCAAACTCACCGGCGCCGCACCGCTCCAGCGCCTCCTCGGCCATCGCCCGGTCCCTCTCCGATTCGAACGCCAGGCCGGAGAGATGAGGGTGGCGCCCCATCAGGACCACTTCCAGGGCGGTGAACGGGAAGCTGAACACAGGCTCCTGGGGCACCACGGCGATTCGCCTCGCCAGCTCTTTCGGCGGCAACCGCGTCAGTTCCTCCTGATCCAACCGGACCGACCCTGTATACGGGTGGAGAATGCCGGACAGGATTTTCACCAGGGTGGACTTCCCCGACCCGTTCGGCCCCAGGAGCCCTACCACCTCCCCCGGCCGGATCGTAAGGTCCAGGCCCCGCAGCACCTCCCGCCGGCCGTACGCGAACCCCAGGCCCCGGATTTCAAGTTCCACCGCCTGCGCCCGCCCGTCGGTTCCCGGTTCACCGGAACTCATAACCGGTCCTCCGGGTGCGAAGCAGGTAGAGAAAAAACGGTCCGCCTACCAGCGCCGTGATCACTCCGACGGGCAATTCCCCAGGCGCCAGGACCGTCCTGGCCAGAAGATCCGCCAGGACCAGGAATGCCGCTCCGCCCAGGAAGGAGCAGGGGATCAAAATCCGATGGTCCGGCCCGAGCAGAAGCCTCAAAATATGGGGAACCACCAGTCCGACGAACCCGACCAGCCCGGCCACCGCCACCGCGAGCCCGGTCAGAAGCGACCCCAGCAGGAACGTGCGTCTCTTGACCCGCTCCACGTGTACACCCAGTTGCCCCGCCCCTTCTTCCCCCAAGGAAAGGGCGTTGTAGTCCCGGGCCTGCAGGAACAGGAGCGCCACCGTCGCCAGGATCCCGGCCGCCAGGATTCCGATCGTGGGGAAGGAAGCGGACGGCACGTGGCCCATCAGGCTGAAGACGATATCGTGGAGCTGTTCCAGCGAAGCGACGCTCTGGAGGAAGTAGATGAGGGCCCCGCTGAACGCATTGAAGATCGCCCCGGTGAGCAGCAGGGTATAGACGGTGAGCCGCCCGCCGACGGTGGCGATCCGCTCGATCAGCAGCAGCGACCCCAGCGCTCCTAGAAAGGCGAAAGGGATTCGGCCGTCCACCCCGGCGACGATGCCCGCTCCTGCTCCGCCCAGGCCGGCCAGTACCGCCACAACACCGCCGATGCTCGCACCGCCGGAGACGCCCAGGACGAACGGATCGGCCAACGGGTTCCGCAACAGGGCCTGGAATACCGTTCCGGCCACGGTCAGCGCCCCGCCGATCAGCGCAGCCAGGAGGACCCGGGGAAGCCGCACTTCCAGGACGATCCTGTGGAGATTGCTCCCGTCTCCGCCCCCGCGACCGAACAGGTCGGCAAGGCCTCCGCTGCCGGACCCCAGGGCGACCCCCGCCGTAACGGCGCAGCCGAGCACCAGAGACAGGAACGCGATCCCGATCCAGAACCGGCGTGGCGTGAGCGGTTTACGGGGTTTCCTCAAAGTCCGCCTCCGTCGGTTCGCCGAAGATCTCCGGGTGAATCATCCTGCCGATCCGCCGCGTCATTTCCGGCAACCGGATCCCCGGAATGACCAGCAGCTCCGGGTCGACCCAGAATACCCGATTCTTCCGGACCGCCGGGAGGAATTCCCAGGCGCCCCAGGACCCCGTCCGCCGTCCGCGCCGGGCGTCGGGCCGGTTGTCCGATGTGTCGATGATCACCTCCGGCATCCGCTCCAGGACCGTCTCGAGGGAGATCATCTGATAAGGCGCGCCGTCGGACAGGAGGTTGACTCCACCGGCCGCTTCGATCATCCGGTCGATGTGCGAACCGGGTCCGGCGGCGTACAGCGGGTCGGTGCCGACCACGCACAACACTTCCGGCCGATCCGCCCCTTCAGCCGTCCGCCGGACCTCGGCCATGGCCTCGTCCATTTCCCCGACCAGCCGCGCCGCTTCCTCTTCCCGATGGAGCCGCTCGCCCAAGGTCGTGATCGACGCGCGCACCCCATCCAGGGTGCTAGTGTCCAGTTCGATCACGTCCACCCCCAGCGAGCGAAACCGCCGGTTGGATACCCGGGCGGCGTCGGACTTCACGGTGATCAGGGCGTCGGGCCGCAACTCCAGGACCGCTTCCACCGAAGGCTGGTTGTACGCACCGACCCGGGGAAGGGTGAGAAGCGACTCGGGCTCGCGCACGTAATCGCCGATCCCCACCACGTCACCGGCCAGGCCGAGCCGGCCCAGGATCTCCGCCGCGGAAGGGGAAACGACCACGAGCCTCGGTTCGGACCTTTCGTGCCGCAGACGTATGGTCGATCGCTCCGCCGGCCGGACCGGGTCATTCGCCGCGGCCCGATCGGCATCTCCAGGAACATTCCCTCCGGAACATCCCCACAGGATCCATAGAAGGAAAACCGACCCCGCGCCGGCGGCTCCTGGAACGAATCGGCGCACCTACTCCGGTTTCCGGGCCACGATCCCGGCTCTCGCCCGGGGCGTCCCTCCCGGCCGCTCGGGAGCGGTGGACTCGTGGTAGCTGAGAATCTCCCAGTCCTGGAACCGTTCCCGCAGCTCGCACGGTTCCAGCAGGTAGTCCGGGTTGTTGGGAGGACCGTATCGACGCTGATCCACGGTGAACGTTTCGTAGATGATGGTGCCCCTGGGTTTGACCCCTTCCCGCAACTCCTTGAACAGGGGCCGGTGCAGGAAATTGAAAACCAGGATCGTCTCGTACGACTCCTCGGGGATGATGAAGGTGCCGTCCTCCACGTTCCCCAGGATGGCGCGGATCGGAACACCCAGCTGCCGGGAGGCCGATCGGGCCGCCGCCACCGCTTCCGGGTTAAAATCGACGCCGTCCACGTCGAAACCCCGCGTGGCCAGGTACAGGGAATTCCCGCCGAACCCCATGGCCAGGTCCAGGGCGACCCCCTTGGTCAGGAAGTCGAAGTTCCGCACCAGGAACCGGCTCGGCTCGATGCCGAACCAGTTGTGGGAGCGCCCGGGGCTTCCGCTGGCGGTCGGCCCCGGCCACTGTTCGATTCCGCCCTCCAGCGTAAACAGGGGGGAGAATCCATGCTCGGCTAGCAGCTTGCACGCGGCGGCGGCGCGGTTGCCTTTCTCGCTGAGTACGGTGATCGGCGTGCCGCTGTTCGGTATCTCTGGGATGCGGGCCCCCAGTTCGTGGATCGGGACCAGGAGGGATCCGGGAACATGCTTCGCCGCGTGCTCTTCCTCGGTTCGCACGTCCACGATCACCACCGGTTCGCCCATGGCGAGCTTCCGGTACAGCTCTTCTCCTTCGATCGGTTCATAGCGCGAATTCCGGGTCACTCCATCGCTCCTCCTGCGCCGTAATATATCGAATGAGAAGACGATCCGCCGTTCCCGGCTCGGTCAGGCCTCGCTGGAAGGGCAGAGGCCGGCGATATCACACTCATTGCAAAGAGGTTTTCTCGCCTTACAGACCCGGCGACCGTGCCAGATCAGCCGGTGGCCGGTGTTCGTCCATTCTTTCCGGGGGAGAATTTTCATCAGGTCCCGTTCGATTTTCACAGGGTCGGTCTCCTCGGTGAATCCAAGCCGGGCCGACAGCCTCTTGACGTGGGTGTCCACGGCGATGGCCGGCTCGCCGAACCAACTGCCCAGGAGAACGTTGGCGGTTTTCCTGCCGACGCCGGCCAACCGCACCAGTTCTTCCATGTTGTCCGGGACCTCACCGCCGTGGTTCTCCTGCACCGCCGCAGCCATCTTGATGAGGGACTTCGCCTTGTTCTTGTAGAACCCGGTGGAGCGGATGCACTCCTCCAGCTCCCTTGGACGGGCCGCCGCCATGCTCGCCGGATCCGGGTATCGCCGGAACAGCTCCGGTGTGACCATGTTCACACGGACATCGGTGCACTGGGCCGAGAGGATCGTGGCCGCCAGGAGTTGAAACGGACTCTTGTGGCTCAGTTCGCATTCCACATCCGGGTAGAGCTTCTTGAGACCCCGGACGATGGCGAGGACACGGGATCTCATGACCGGGCTCCCGCGGCTTCCCGCCGGGTTTGAAGGAAGGTCGACAGCCGTTTCAGCGGCCAGGCGTTGAGAACCCGCTCGGCCGGGCACCCGCCTTTCCGTGCGATCCCGACGCCGAAGCGAAGAACATCGAGCCCTTCGACGGAATGGGCGTCCGGGTTGATCGACGTGAACAACCCTTTCTTCATGCCGTACCGCACTTCCCGCCAGTCCAGGTCCAGGCGGGAAGGATGGGCGTTGATCTCGATCGCCACGTTCCGGTCCACGGCGGCATCGATGACGGCGCGGCTGTCCAGGGGGTACGGATCCCGGGCCAGGAGGAGACGCCCGGTGAGATGGCCGACTATATCCACATACCGGTTGTCGATCGCCTTCAGGATCCGCTTGGTCTGGGCTTCCGCAGGAAGGTTGAATCGACTGTGCACCGAGGCGACCACCAGGTCGAAACGGCTCAGCAGGTCGTCGTCGTAGTCCAGGGAGCCGTCGGCCAGGATGTCCACCTCGATCCCTTTGAGCACCGTGAACCGTCCGGCCAGATCCCGGTTGATCCGGTCGATCTCTTCGTGCTGCTCCAGCACCTGCTCAGGCGTCAGCCCCCCGGCGTAAGCGGCGGCCCGGGAGTGATCGCAGATCCCCAGATAGCCGAGCCCACGCTCCATGCAGGCTTCCGCCATGCCCCGGATCGAGGCGGACCCGTCGGACCAGGTGGAATGACAGTGCAGAACCCCTCGCAGATCGCCCTCTTCCACCAGCACAGGCAGCTCTCCGGCTTCCGCCGCCTCGATCTCGCCCAGGTCTTCCCGGAGCTCGGGAGGGATCCAGGGCAGGTCCAGCTTCCTGTAGATCGCTTCTTCATCGGCGCAGGAGGCGGCAGGGGAGAAGCCGTATTCGTTCAGCTTGAGCCCACGCTCCCGTGCCCGGTTCCGGAGAGCGATGTTGTGATCCTTGCTGCCGGTGAAGTACAGGATGGTGAACGGGAAGGCATCGTTGTCCACGACCCGCAGGTCGGCGGACGGGCCGGAACGGAGCACTACGGACCCTTTGGTCGGCCCCCGGCCGGTGATCTCTTCCACCTCCTCGTCGCCGACGAACGCCTCCATGACCGGTGCCGGGTCGGAAGCGGCCACCACCAGGTCGATATCTTTCGAGGTCTCTCTCCGCCGCCGCACCGAGCCGCCGATTTCCGCCCGCAACACACCGGGAACCGCCTGAACCAAAGCCAGGAGCCGTTCCGCCTCGGCCTGCACCACCGGTTGCAGAAAACGGCCGGCGTTTTTCCGAAGGCGTTCGATCCCGGCCAGGATCTTTTCCTGGGACGCGGCGCCGAAACCGTCCAGATCCCGGAGCCGGTTCTCCTGGCAGGCGTATTCCAACTCCCCCAGGGAGGAGATCCCCAGGGCTTGGTGGATCGACCGGACCTTTTTCGGCCCCAGCCCGGGGATCCGAAGCCAGTCCAGGAGGCCCGGATCCACCGATTCACGGAGTTCATCCAGGTAGGGGAGGCGCCCGGTCCGGACCAGGGTGGTGATCTTCTCCGCCAGCGCCTTTCCGATCCCTTTGAGGCGGCTCAGCTCTCCGGCCTCCACCAGGACGTCCAACTCCTGGTCGATGCCCCGGATCACCCGGGCGGCATTGGTGTAGGCCCGGCTCTTGAACCGGTTCTCTCCACGGAGTTCCAGGAGGGTGCCGATCTCCTGCAACGCCTTGGCCGCCTCGTTCCGGTTCATGCCTCCCAGTCTCCCTCCGTGACCGGTACGCTAGCACGCCGCCGTTCCGTGAACCATCGGAACGCGCGGTTCCGGTGCAGCGAAAGGCCGGCGACAAAGGCGCCGCCGGTGACCAGATGGGTCAACACCGCCCCTTGGAGGGCGGTCCCGCCGGTGATCGCCTGGATCAGGTAGCCGCTGGCCGCCATCGGGAGGAACAGCCATGCGATGATCCTCCCGGTCCGCCGCGCGGCCTTCCCGCCGGACCGCCACCGGTCCAGGACATGGCCGCGGAAGATCAACCCCAGGGCGAACACCAGGAAGGGAGACGCCAGGATATGGAACTTCAGGAAGAACGGCTGCCAGGGATGATTCACCACGGCGTACGGATCGGAGGAGGTCACCAGGTATTTCATCACGCTGTACACGGCGCCGCTGAACGCTGTGAGGACGGACGATCCGATCAAGAGAATCCGTTCGAACCGGTTCATGGCCCCTTCCCCTCCTGATCGCCTGCCGGCTCCTGCAGGGCGGCATGGAGAGCCAGGACCCGCCGGGCGGCATCGGTGACGGCCCGGGAGGTCAGGGTGGCGCCGGACATCCCGTGAATCTTCCGTCCGACGCGCAGATCGTCGCCCAGCCGCAGGTGGAGGAACTGGCGCAGCCAGTTCCTCCTGGCGATGTACTCTTCCGGCTCTCCGAAGGTCAGAATTTCGACGCCCTCCAGCTCACCGCCGGGGGAGACAAAAACCATCACGGTCTGCTTCAGGGTGCGGACCCGATGGGTGTCCAGGTACGCGAAACCGAGAACCCGGCCTTTCCGGGTCGCCACGTACCGGGTTCCAGGGGTTCCGGGAACGTCGACCCGCTTTCCCGCCAGCGTCCGGGCCCGGGCCAGTTGGGTCGAGGAAGGAAAGATCGTTTCCCGCCGGAATTCGACGTCGCTCCCGAAAACGGTTTCCAGGGCCTGGTCCCGGGTCAGGAACACCTTGGCCCAGGCGCCGGAAGCGGGGAGGAGGACCGCCAGGACCAGGGCCAGGGCCGCTGCTCCCGGCTGAAGAAGCCGCCGTTTCAAAACAGGAAACCGAGGGCGAGGTTGAACTGGTCCACGCCGGTGCCCGCTTCATTGGAGAGATCGTTCCAATCGGCCTTGACCACCACCTGGGGAATCGGCTTCCAGGCCACTCCGATGGTGGTGACGGTCCGTTCCATCGCCGGGTTCCGGCTGTAGCCGGCCGGGACCGATTTCTGGGTGCCGAAGCTCTCATATCGGGCGTACGGGATAAAGGAGCCGACTTCGTATCCGACCTCTCCGTACCAGCCGCCCTGGGACGAGCCGACCGACTGATCGCCGGTCAGTCCCTGGAACCGGTTGATCGCATCGACGTCGTCCACATCGGTATCGACCCAAAGCCCCCGTACCCGCCAGCCGTTTCGCCGGTATTCACCGTGGACGTCCACCAGGGTGGTGCGCCCACCGATCGTTTCGCCGCCGGGAGCCACCGCCCCCTGTCCCGAGTCGCCGGTGTAGAACGACCCGCCCAGGAGCAGACCCGGGGCGGGGGACCAGTCCAGTCTCCCGGAAAGGGCCAGGTCTTCGGCGGCGCTCTTCGACCCGTCGCTTCGGCCGCCTCGGATCCCTCCGGCCCTGAAACCGGATGCGTCGCCGGATACCCCTCCGACCGATGACAGGGCGGTGGTTACATACGCCCTCCAGGAGAAGGGGCCCTGCTCGCCGTACACCCCGGCACCGTTCTCCCTCCAGGTGGTCGGGATCAAACTCTTCTCCAGGTACGGCCGGCGGGCGCCCAGGAAGACCGGCGGTTCGTGAAGCTCGTTCACGAACCCGATCGGCATCAGGACCATGCCTGCCCGGATATTCAGGGATTCCTTCAGGAGAAAGTCCAGGTAGGCGAATTCCACCGCCGCCTCCCCCTTGGCGCCGGTGGACGCGTGCTCGAATTCGATCTCGGAGTTGAAGACGATCCGATCGTTGAATTTGTACCCGGCGTAGAGAATCAGACGAAGGAAATCCAGTTGATCGGTCCTGGAAACCGGGGCTCCGCTCTCGTCGGAGGAGCGGAAGTTCTCGTAAAGCATCTCCCCGTATCCGCCGAGGGAGACTCCCTGCCGGAGGGAGTACACCTTCGAGGCGGCCGGTCCCAGTCCCCGGCCTCCTTCGCCCTTCATCTCCGCCTCCGGTTCCAGGTCGCCTGCCTCCAGGTCGGTGATCTGCTCCGCCAGGAGGGCGATTCTCCGCTCCAGTTCCTGGTTTCGGCCTGTCTGCGCTTTCAACTGTTCCTGCAACTCGGCGAGCTGTCGTTCCAGGGCTCGAACACGGCGCTCCGCCTCCGTTCGGTCCGTCAAGGAGGAACGGTCGCCGGTCGCCGGGACGGCTCGGCTCCCTGCTCCCAGCAAGAGCGCCAGAGTGCAGCAGAAGTGGATCATCCCTTTTGGTTTCGTGAACATGCGTTCTTCCCTAGTTGCGACAATGTCGCATAATAATCGAAAAAAAAATGATCACCCTGTCTTCTTGGCCCGGCTGGTTTCCGCTTTTCGGCTTCGGCAATCTTCGCAGACGCCTCCCATCTCCAGGCGGACGACCTCCGGGTGGAAACCGGTTTCGCGGAAAACTTTATCCTTCATGCTCTCCCAGAACTTTCCGGCCGGCTCGGCCACTTTCCCACAGGTCATGCAGACCAGGTGGATATGCAGGGATCGAGGACGGACCTCGTAAAAATGGCGGTCGCCCTCCACATGCATCAGGTCCAGTTCGTCGATGAGGTGCAGCTTTTTCAGGGTGGAGAGGGTCCGGTAGACGGTGGCCCGATGGATCCCTCCATCCTGCTTCCGGGCCAGCCGGTAAACCGAGTCGGCGTCCAGGTGTTCCCGGGCGTTTTCCAGGAGCCGGGCGATCAGCGTGCGCTGGGGAGTCATCCGGATCCCCCGGGCCCGCATCCGATCTTCCAGGCTTTTCCGTTTTCCCGGCTCGCTCATGAACCTACCGCTTTCGTTGCTGTTCACCTGCGACGACTTCGCATCTAAGGTATCGCTCCCTGCCGGCCGGGTCAAGAGGCGGGTTCCGTTTTTTTCTCCTCCAGGTCGGGGGAGTGCAGGATCACCCGGAGGATCCGCCGGGACCGAACCCGGCTGACGTCGATCCGACGGCCTCCCACCACGACCCGGTCTCCCACTCGCGCGATCCGGCCAAGGTAAGCGACTACCAGGCCGCCGACCGTGTCCACCTCGTGGTCTTCCTCGGGGATCAGTCCGGTTCTCTCTTCCAGTTCCTCCAGGGACATCGCCGCGTCGATGGAGACTTTCCCTCCCTCCAGTTCCACGATCGAAGGGGCTTCTTCATCGAATTCATCCTGGATCTCCCCGAGAAGTTCCTCGGTGACGTCTTCCAGGGTGACGATGCCGGAGGTCCCGCCGTACTCGTCGATGACCACGGCCAGGTGGACCCGGCGTTCCAGGAACCGGTCCAGGAGCCGGGCGATCGGGAGGGATTCGGGGATGAAGACCGCCTCATGGGCCAGTGGCTGGAGATCAGGCGGCGCGTCGCAGGCCTCCATGGCGTGAAGAAGCGCCTTGATGTGGAGAATGCCGATAATGTTGTCCGGGTCTCCCCGGTACAGGGGGTAGCGGGTATGGGCGCTTTGCCGGAGGATCCGAAAGTTTTCTTCGAACGGGCGATCGACGTCCAGGGAAACCACGTCGGTCCGGGGTACCATGATCTGCCGAACCACGTGATCGGGAAAATCCAGAGCGTTGGACAGCAGCTTCTCCTGGCGGTCGGAAAGGTATCCTTCCGCCCGGCTGCCGGAAAGAACGCGCTTGAGTTCCTTGCCGCTCAAGGCGTCCCCGCCCAGGTCCTCGCTATCGAAGCCGAACAGCCGGACGATCAGAAGGGCTGAACCGTTCAGGGCCCAGATCGCGGGAAACAGGATGATGTAGCAAGCCCGCATCGGCGCCGCGATCCAGAGGCTGATCCGCTCCGGCTCCCGGATCGAGATGATCTTGGGGACCAACTCTCCCAGGATGACGTGGAGAAAGGTGATCAGGAGGAACGCCACGGTGATGGCGATGGAATGAGCCGCCAGGTCGCTCCAGCCGCCCATACCGGCAACCAGGGGTTGCACCAGGTGGGCGAAAGCAGGTTCGCCGACCCATCCCAGGCCGAGAGAGGCGATGGTGATACCGATCTGGCAGGCGGACAGATAGGCGTCGAGCTTCTGGAGTATTTGCAGAAGCAGCCCGGCCAGGCGGCTCCCCTCTGCCGCCATTTCTTCGAGCCGGGTGACACGGACTTTCACCAGCGCGAATTCCGCGGAGACGAAAAACGCGTTCAGGCCGACCAGGGCGGCGGCGAGGAGAAGATAGATCAGGTCTTTCATCGCGTGAAAATCGGCGCGCCGTCGGCGTCGAACGGCGACCCGTTCCGCAGGTACCATCGTAACCGGTCGGTGACGTCCCGGGCGGAAGGGAAATCGGTAGGGTCAAACACCACAACCTTTTCCCGGTTCCTCGCCAGCCATCGTACCACCACCTCCACCTCCACGTCCGGTCCAGGAACCTCCGTCGGACCGAACGGCGCCAGGAAGAAATGGTCGTTCAGGATCCTCTCCACCTGGAGCAGCCCTCCGCCCCTGGGACCGATCGGCACCTTCCGGAGGAGCCGGCCGCTCCGGACCAGGTAGACCCGGAGAACCGACGGAGGAGCCGCAGGCTCCAGGATCAAGATCGAATCCAGCCTCCTGGAAAACTCCGAGCGGGCGTGGATGACCCGCTGTCGGTTCCTGGCCGGGCTTTCCGACCGGATCCGGGCCGCCTCCAGGAGCACCGCCTCCAGGTCCGAGCCCGAAGGTTCCACCTGGATCTGGTGCAGGTCCTGCAGGATCTTCCGGACACGAGCCGAGCGGGCCGCCCCGTGGCCCAGGTACGAACGGACTCTCCGGTTCAGGTTCCTGGACTTGCCGATGTACAGCAGGTTTCCCTGCCGGTCGAAGAACCGGTAAATCCCCGGGCCGGCAGGAATGGAGCGGAGGAACTCCCGGTCGAATCCGAACTTCGCCCAGTTCGGAGCGTACCGCCCCGGGCTGGTCGCCTCCTGAAGGTCTTGGAGAGACTCGCCCGGCCGCCGGAGTCGGGCAAGGGCCTGGTCCAGCACTTCGGTCCTGTCCAGAGGGTCGCCGGTCTCCCGCCAGCTCAAGTCCAGCTTCGCTGCCAGTGCCTCCAGGTCGTCGCTTGCCCGCACCTTCCTGCGTTCCATCGCCAGGGTGCGGAGGGAAATCACCGCCCCTACCGGCGCCTTCAGCCAGTCTTCCAGCTGCCGGATGGCGGCGGGCGGGCCGTAGGTGACCATGACCGCGTCGTCGAGGGTGTCCAGGATGGACCGGCGCAGGTGGTCCCCCTCGTTTCCCTCCACCAGGTCGCCGCCGCAGGCGTTGGCCACATGGTCTTCCTTCATGCGCACCATCAGAATCTGCCGGAGGCGCTGCCGCTTTCCGGTGCCGGCCGGTTCCTGTATGAGGAGAGTCAACACCCGATCCGGATCGACGGCCGGGGTGGGGTCCGGCCGGGTCCGGGAAGAAGGTGACCGCCGTTCCCAGCCGCCGTCCCGGTAAACCAGGCGTGGATCCTCGCCGAAGGCGGAGGTGAGAAGACAGGTGGCGGCGGCCTCCGTGCCGGTCCGGGTGGCCAAAAGTTCCCGGGTCAGTTCACGGCTGTCGACCGGGCCGGATCGATCGGCGAGGTAGCGGACCGCTTTCTCGGCCAGGAGGGACGACGGGCGGGCCGGCGGGGCGGGAGGATCGTTTGGAGGGTCGTCGGTCATGGAACTTTCCGGGCCTGGCCGGTCTCCCAGGAGCGAAGCAGATCCACCAGGGAGACGATCTGTTCTTTCGAGAGGGGGCCTCCCATCAACTCGGAGAAACCGGGCATTTTCGGATTGGCCGAACCGTAGGTGATCATCGTTGTCAATTCGTCGTTCGAATGGGAAGCCAGGTAATCCTTCTCGCGGATGGAAGGGGCCGACCCCCCGCCGCCGTTCTCCCCGTGGCAGAAGGCGCAGATCGCCGTGAACAGTTCCCGGCCGGCGCGTCCCCGGGCGGGGGCGGCGTGGCACTCCGCGCATTTCCCCAGCAGGAACGATTGGCCGGCGATCGGAGGATGGGCGCCTTCCTCCACGGCGGTCTCCACCGGGATCACCGACGCTTTCAAGGTGAGCAGCAGGCGGTTCTTTCCGGCGGCGTTGGTGGTGACTGCCAGGGATTTCCGGACCGACCCGTTCATGCCCGCCGGATCGAACGTGATTTTCAGGATGCCGGAACCGCCCGGCGGAATCATCCGATGATCCAGGAGGGTGGCGGTGCAGCCGCACTGGGGCCTGGTGCCGGTGATCTGGAGGGGGGCGTCTCCGTCGTTGTGATACTCCCACTCGAAAGCCACCTTCCGGTTGGAGGGGATCTCGCCGAAGTCGTGGGTCATCCGTTCGAAGCGGATCACCGGTCCGCGGCTCTCGCCTCGGTCCGCGCCGGCGCTCATCGAACCGGGGAGAAGCAGGGCGCAGGCGGCGAAGACGGAGAGCGCGAACAAGCCCCTGCCCGGATCGGTCCGCGCTTCGTCGATTTGCCATTTTTCCGGAAATTCCATCGGCTCCCCTGTCGGCCCATCGACGCCGGCCTGCCCGCGGAACCGGCATTCCGGCTGCGCCGATAAGAACGTGAAATGGTACATCAAAACCGGCGACCTGCATAATGACCGCCCATTCGGGAGGGGCGCCCGAACGTGGAGAACCTGGTGCCTTTTGATAAGGTAGCGATCTGCGCGACGGAGCGCTCCAGGGCCGGAGGAACCGGGTGGAAACCGAGAGGATCGTCAAGGAGAAGCGTCGGGCCGCTATGACCAGCGTCGCGGCGGGACTCGGCCTGACCCTGATGAAGTTGGTCGCCGGCCTGGCCAGCGGGTCTCTCGGGATCCTGGCGGAGGCGGCCCACTCGGCCCTGGATACCGCGGCCGCGTTCCTGACCCTGATCGCCGTGAAAACCTCCTGGCGACCCCCGGATGACGACCATCATTACGGTCATGGAAAGATCGAGAACCTGAGCGCCCTGGCCCAGACCGTCCTCCTGGCCTTGACCTCGTTCTGGATCATCCAGGAGGCGGTCCGGCGGATGCTCCATCCCGGCGCGGAGGTGGAACCGACGGCCTGGGCGTTCGGCGTCATCCTGATTTCCATCCTGGTCGATATTGTTCGATCCCGGGACCTCAACCGGGTGGCCAGGAAGAGCGGAAGCCAGGCGCTGGAAGCGGACGCCCTCCACTTCAGCACCGATATCGCCAGCTCCGGCGTCGTTTTTCTCGGGCTGCTCGGCGTGTTGGCCGGACGGGAGTTCGATCTCCCCTGGATGCACTATGCCGATTCCGCCGCCGCCGTCCTGGTCGCCCTGATGGTGCTGGTGCTCTGCTGGAACCTGGGGAAACGGTCTGTGGACATGCTGATGGACAGGGCGCCCCGAGGGATGCTGGAGGAGGTGCGGCGCACCCTTTCGGCGGTGGAGGGAGTCGCAGGAGGAACCCGTATCCGGCTGCGACAGGCCGGGGACAAGTTGTTCGCCGATGTGGAACTCGGGATGGCCCCCGGGCTTCCCCTGGCCGAGGGAGAGAGGGTGGCCGAAGAGGCGCGGCGGAAGGTCCGCTCGATTCTGGGCGAATCGGCCAGCGTGATGGTGCAATTGCGGGGGAGGTGGGAAGAAACCGCTTCCATCCGCAAGCAGGTCGCCACCGCCGTGGCGATGGAAGGAGTCCACGCCCACAACATCACCGTCCGACGGACCGGCGACCGGTTCCACGCCGACCTGCACCTGGAACTTGCCGGTGAGATCACGCTGGAAGAAGGGCACCAGGTGGCGGACAGGGTGGAGGCGACCATTCTCAAGCAGGTGCCGGCGGTGAACCGCGTGGACATCCACCTGGAACTGCACGACGACGAACCGGCCCCGGAACTCCCGTTGGATTCGGCTTCCCGGGACCGGCTGGAGGAGAGGATTGTCGAAGTATCGGAACAGGTGGCCGGAGAAGGAGCGGTCCACGACCTGCTCCTGGCCCGGACCGGGGCCGGGCTTTATCTCTCCTGCCACTGTTACCTGCCCGGCGGGACCTCTCTGGAAGAAGCCCATGAGATCACCGACCGGCTGGAGAAGGCGCTGCACGACGCCCTGCCGGAGCTGAACCGGGTGGCGGTTCACGCCGAACCGGCGCCGGTGGGGGAAGAGGATGGAGGCCTCCAGGAGAAGTGACGGTTCAGGGAACTTCTTCCTGCTCCATATGCGAAGGGACGATCCCCGCCCCTTCCAGGTAGCCGAACCGATGTTTCGCCGCGTAAACGGCGCACTCCTTGATCTTTCGCAGCAAAATCGCGCAGGTCTGTCCGGCGTCGTGTCGCGTCGCCGCCTGGATGATCCTCCCGCCGGCGGTGTTCAGGAAGTCCAGCAGATCGTCGATCTGTTCCGGCGCCACGTAAGCGCCGATCGAACGGGGCGAAGGCAGTTCCAGTTTCAGATGATCCTTGATCCCGGGAAACGCCGAGCAGGCGTTGCCCAGGACGCGCCAGGCCGGCACCAGGCAGTCCGGCGCCTGGACGCCGGCGGCCCGGCAGACCGTTTCCAGCCCGTCCACGTCCCGGCCGTACCAGAACGGAACCGCCCGGGAATGAACCTGCAGGGCGAGGAAGGCAAGATCGGATTCCAGGACCGAGCGGTCCCCGCCGGCCCGGGCCGTTCGGGCCAGGTCGTAGATCTTCCGCATCTCATCCAGGAGCGTCCTCCTGAACTCCATCGGGCCGGAAGGCGGCGCCTCTTCCACCGGTTCCACCGCGCCGGCCAATCGCCGGTCCAGACGGATCAGTTGCTCCCGGGCCAGGGCGTCCACCGCGCCTGGAGAGTCGGCGTCCAGGTAATCGTCCACGGCGCCGGCCACTTTCGAGGCCGAGTTGTCGGTGATGAAGAACGGCCGTCCGTCCAGGTGCAGGTCCGGTTCGAGCCTCTCGGTCAGCAGGGCGGAAAGGTCGTCCACCTGGTGTTCCAGGGCGTCCAGGCGGATTTTGATTTTCTTCCAGATCGGCGCGCCGTCTTCCGCCTTCGGGGCGGCAGCGCTTTCCAACCGGTAACGGATCCCGTGCACGTACATCCGGGCGCGGGCTGCGTTTTCCCGCAGGCGGAGGGACGCGGCCAGGTACTCTTCCGGATGGATCTTCTCCCCGGCGATCAGGGGAGCGATGAACCGATCGAACAGGTCCAGGTTTAGCGGATGGAACGAAATGATCCCTTTCAAGAAGCTCCTCCACAACCGATGCAGTCCAGGAACAACGGCAGGGTTTTCCCCACCGGACCTTCCACGAACACCCCTTCCATTCCCAGGCCCGCCCGGGTCAGCTCCGTCGGGTTCAGGTCGAACTCCACGAGGTTGCCGCCGGCGTTTCGAACCGCCTGCGGGTAGAGGCAGGCCGGCGCCACGTTCGCGGACGTTCCGATCACCAGCATGGTTCTGCAAGGCTCCAGGAGTTGGTCGATCCGGCCCGCGTCTCGAACCGCTTCTCCGAACAGAACCACGTCCGGTTTTAGATGATTGCCGCAGGAAGGGCAGGTCGGCACAGGGCCGTCTTCCAGGAAACGGTCCGCGAACGGTTCGTCATGGCCGCAGGTGAGGCAGTGAAGCCGGTGATGGGCGCCGTGAATCTCCACCACGTTCCGGCTTCCGGCCGCCTGGTGCAGGCCGTCGATATTCTGGGTGATGACTCCCTGGAGGCCGCACCCCCTCTCCAACCGCGCCAGGGCGGTATGGGCCGGGTTCGGTTCCTTCCCCTGGAGGGTTTTCCCCAGCGCCCGGTACAGTTCCCACGCCTTGTCCGGATCATGGATGAAGCAATCCAGGGTGGCGTATTCCATCGGGTCGAACCGGGTCCAGAGGCCGCGGTCCGAGCGGAAGTCGGGAATGCCGCTTTCCACGGAGATCCCCGCGCCGGTGAGCGCCAGGGGAGCGGACCGTTCGATCCAGGCCCGCTTCAGGGCGCTGAGATCCCCCGACAGGCGTTGGCTTTCCACGTCATACCGTACGTGTGCCGGCATCCGGATCCTCCAGCTTGGAAACGATCTCCCGGGCCAGGTTCAGGATTACCTCCGTAACGGTCGGATGGTACCAGGGCATACCGTTCAGGATATCCTGGGCCTTCCCCCGGTAGAAGAGGAGCGTAGAGATCACATGGATGATGTCGTCGGCGTTCGGCCCCAGGATCACTGAACCGAGGATTTCCCCTGTGGCGGCGTCGGCGTACATCCGCCAGATCCCGTGTTCCACACCCATGGTGATCGCCCGGCCGGTCTCCGGGAACCGGGCCGACCCGGTGACATACTTCTTCCCCGCCGCTTCCAGTTCCATGCCGTTCCTGCCGACCGAGGCCAGGGGAGGGTCGGAGAAAATCACCGACATCTTGAGCCGGTAGTCGATCCGTCGGTCCGGTTCCTCCGATGCCGCGTTGAAGCCGGCCACCGCTCCTTCCTGGTTCGCGATATGCAGGATCTGGTAATCGTCGGTGGCGTCGCCGGCTACGTAGACGGCGGGATCGTCGGTCCGCATGAAAGGATCGTGGAGAATCCTGCCGCGTCGCACCTGGACTCCGGTATGTTCCAGGCCGATCCCTTCCAGGGCCGCTTTCCGTCCTACCGCCATGAGCAGGTGCGCGGCGCGGAATTCGAAAGGGCCGTCGTCGGATTCGCCCTGGAACCGGGCGGAGCCGTTTCCCTTCTCGATGGCGGTAATCCTGCTCGGGGCGTAGACCTCCAGGTTCTTCTCCGACCGGAGGGCGGCTTTCATCTCGGCGCCGATGTCCGGGTCGTGGAGCTTGAGGCAGCGCGACCGGTTCACAAGGAGCACCTTCGTGCCGATCCGGGCGAAGAACAGGGCCATTTCGATGGCGATCGGGCCGGCCCCCTGCACCACCAGGGATTCGGGCTGTTCCCGGAGTTTCATGACGTCGTCACTTGTGAGAACCTTCACGTTCTCCAGGCCGGGAATCGGAATGGCCGAGGGGACCGAGCCGACGGCGATGACGTATCGACGGGCGGTGATCCGCCGGCCGCCGGCCAGGACGCCGCCTTCCGGGTGGAAAGAGGCCCGGGCGTCGATCACTTCGTAATCCTGGCTTTCGATGCCGGCGATTTTCGCCTGTTTGAACCGGGCCACCATGGCGTCTTTCCGGCCCATAATCGCGGGGAAATCCGGCGTCACCGATCCCTGCACCCGGATCCCGAACGGATCGATGTGGGAGGCCGCGTGCATGGCGTGGGCCGAGGCGAGCATCGCCTTGGTCGGCATGCAGCCTCGCAGGATGCAAAGTCCTCCCAGTTCGCCATCGTTGATCATGGCGGTGCGGACCCCGGCCTGGGCCGCCGCTTTCGCGGCCGCCGTGCCGGCGGAACCGCCGCCGAGGACGAGGACGTCGTAATCGGGCATGGGCGAAACCTCCTTCAAGCCGCGTGGCGGGAATCAGCCTATCGCAGATCGGAGCCGTATTGAACCGGGAAGTCCGGATTCCTCCACTTCGGCTCCGCAGCAGGTGCTCCATGCATAAATCGGGTTAAGATGCCTCCATGAAAATCGCCGTCTGGGAAAAAGCGACAGGGCTGGCGGGGCGGACGCCGCCGACCCGGCACCGGGGGGTCGATTTCCTGCGGGCCGCCTCCATCTGCGTGGTGGTGCTCGGGCACTGGATCATGGCCGCGCCCTGGGTGGATGGAGGGGGAAGCCACATCGCCCACATGTTGGTGCGAGAGACGTGGACCCAGTGGCTGACCTGGGGCCTGCAGGTCATGCCGGTATTCTTCTTCGTGGGCGGATACGCCAACGGGATCTCCTGGAGCGCCGCGCTTCGGGACCGGAAGCCGTACGGCGAGTGGCTGTCCGGCCGTCTTGCCCGCCTCCTCGGTCCGGTGCTCCCCCTGGTGTTCTTCTGGATGGTGATCTCCCTGATCGCCTCCTGGCGGGGTGTGCCGCCGGAGATGATCCGGATCGGCTCCCGGATCGCCCTGGTGCCGACCTGGTTCCTGGCGGTCTACCTGCTGGCGGTGCTGCTGGTGCCTCTGGCCTGGCGGGCGTGGGAGCGGTTCGGAGTGGGTTCCTTCTGGGCTCCGGTCGCGGCGGCGGTCGTGATGGATACGGTGTATTTCCGGTTCCACCTGCATGGGCCGGGTTGGCTCAATTACCTGTTCGTCTGGTGGGCGGTTCATCAACTCGGCATCGGCTGGCTGAAAGGGAGATTCGGCGAGCGCTCCCGGGGTTGGTTCTGGACGATCGGCGGGCTGCTGGCACTGGCGGCGATGACCGAGTTCGGTCCCTGGCCCCGCTCCCTGGTCGGCGTTCCCGGCGCGGAGGTGAGCAACACCACTCCTCCGCACCTGCCGATCCTCGCTCTGGCGGCGTTCCAGTTCGGCCTGGTTCGCTTGACGGAGGCGCCTCTTCGACGATGGCTGGAGGGCATTCGCCCCTGGTCGGCGACGATCCTGGTGAACGGGATGATCATGACGATTTTCCTGTGGCACAGTACGGTGATGATGCTCCTGTTCGGCGCCGGGATTCTTCTCGGGGGTGTTGGATTGAGGTCGCAGCCGGGAAGCGCGGCCTGGTGGTGGACGAAACCGGTCTGGATCGTCGTGTTCGCCCTGGTGCTGATACCTGTGGTGATGGTTGCCTCCCGCTGGGAGCGGCCGGCAGGCCGGAACGCGCCGCCGCCGGCCGGTCGCCAGGTTTTGGGTTCCCTGTTGATCGGGATCGGCCTGGCGATGCTGGCGTATGGCGGCGTGGTGAACGAAGGAAGCGGGGAACTTCGCTGGATCGTCCTGGCGCTGCCGTTCGCCGGGGCGTTTGCGGCAGGTCTGTTTGGGAAAGGGTGAAGTATGGACGCGAAAGATATGTGGGATCGTTACCGGGCCTGGTTGCTGGATGAACCGGAACTGGGGTTTCGCCTGGACGTTTCCCGGGCCGGTCTTCCGTCGGACTATCCGAAAGCGATGGAGGAGAGGATGGCACGGGCGTTCGACGCCATGGAAGCGCTGGAGGCCGGAGCGATCGCCAACCCGGACGAAAACCGGCAGGTCGGCCATTACTGGCTGCGGGATCCGGGAATGGCGCCCGATCCGGCGATCAGCCGTGACATTCTGGCCGCCGAAGAGGCCGTGCTGAAGTTTGCGGAGGGGGTGCACCAGGGGACGATCTCCCCGACCGGGAGATCGCGGTTCACCCGGTTCCTGTTGTGCGGGATCGGCGGTTCGGCCTTGGGACCCCAGTTCGTGGCCTCGGCGCTGGGTGGACCGGGAGACCGGCTTCAGGCTTCCTTCCTGGACAATACCGATCCGGATGGGACCGACCGGGTCCTTTCGGAGATCGGGGAGGAACTGGCCTCGACCTTGACGGTGGTGATCTCCAAGTCGGGAGGGACGCCCGAAACCAGGAACGGGATGCTGGAGGCGAGAGCGGCGTACCAGGCGGCCGGGCTGGAATTCGGCCGGCACGCGGTGGCGATCACCCAAGGGGGCAGCAAGCTGGACCGGTTCGCGGTGGAGGAGTCGTTCCTGGCCCGATTTCCCATGTGGGATTGGGTTGGAGGGAGGACCTCGGTGCTGTCGGCGGTAGGGTTGCTGCCGGCAGCCTTGCAGGGGATCGACACCGGGAAGCTGCTGGCGGGGGCCGCCGCCATGGACGCGGTGACCCGGCGGCGGAGGATCATGAGCAACCCGGCCGCCCTGCTGGCGCTCTGCTGGTACCACGCCGGGAACGGGAAGGGCGATCGGGACATGGTGATCCTTCCGTACAAGGACCGGCTCGCCTTGTTCAGCCGGTACCTGCAGCAGTTGGTGATGGAGTCGCTGGGGAAGGAGAAGGACCTGGACGGCCGGGTGGTCCACCAGGGGATCGCCGTGTACGGCAACAAAGGGTCGACCGATCAGCACGCTTACGTCCAGCAGTTGCGGGACGGGGTGCCGAACTTCTTCGCCACGTTCATCCAGGTCATGAAGGATCGGCAAGGAGAAGGGATTCAGGTGGAGCCGGGGGTCACTTCCGGGGATTATCTCCACGGCTTTCTGCTGGGAACCCGGGCGGCCCTGTACGAGAACGGTCGGCACAGCATCACGTTGAGCGTGCGGCAGGTGGATCCGTTTTCGGTGGGGATGTTGATCGCCCTCTACGAACGGGCGGTCGGCTACTACGCCACCCTGGTCCACGTGAACGCCTACCATCAACCCGGCGTAGAGGCGGGGAAGAAGGCGGCGGCTGCGGTGCTGGCCCTGCAGGAGCGGGTGGTGGCCGAGTTGCAGGAGCGGGGCGACGAGGGGGCCACCTGTCGGGAACTGGCGGCGGCGGTCGATGCCGCTGGAGAGACGGAGACGGTGTTCCACATCCTGGAGCACCTGGCGGCCAACCAGGATCGCGGTGTACGCCGCACCACCACTACCTCCATCTTAGACGCCGTTTACCGTTTAAATAAATCTGACCCTATTTAGCGCGCCACAAATCACCTATGCGCCTACCCGAAAAAAAATAGGGTCAGATTTGTTTTTAAAAACAAATCTGACCCTATTTTTTTTCGGGTATTTACATATGCATTAGGTTACACCAGCCGGTGGAAGGATGCGGCCTTGATGAGGAGGTGGATCGGTTTGCCGGGGCGGAGATCCATTTCGTGAACGGAGGCCTGGGTGACCAGTGCGTGGAACGGAGTGGGAGTCTCCACGCGGATATCCATGGCGGCAGCTCTCGGCTCGACATGGGTA
Source organism: uncultured Acidobacteriota bacterium (assembly GCA_964654385.1). Taxonomy (GTDB): domain Bacteria; phylum Acidobacteriota; class Polarisedimenticolia; order Polarisedimenticolales; family Polarisedimenticolaceae; genus Polarisedimenticola. The sequence continues at coordinate 21,775 of CAZZIV010000015.1, forward strand.
ATGGTACCTGGCAGGATATTCCGGGCACTCGTTCCGAGCACCGGCTCCAGGCTGAGGAGGACATCCTCGGCTCGGAGGCCGATTGCCACCTTGGATCCGACCGGAGCCTGGATCAAGCCTGTTTCCACTTGCGTTCCAGACAGGTCCAGGGTGGTATATCCCTTTTCGAAGTGGTGCTGGACCACCTCGGCGCGGAACAGGTTCTCGGTGCCGACGGCGGTGGCCGCCGCTTCCGAGGATGGAGATGCGACGACATCCGACGGGAGCCCTTCCTGTACCACCCGCCCGCGGTCCAGGACCACCATGTGGTCCGCCAGCCGGAGCGCCTCCGCGATGTCGTGGGTGACATGGAGAAAGGGGATCCCGCTTTCCTGCTGGATTTCCCGGAGCTGTTTCCCCAGTGACTCCCTGGACCGGGCATCGAGGGCGGAGAACGGTTCGTCCAGGAGAACCGCCGAGGGTTTCGCCGCAAGCGCCCGGGCCAGCGCGACCCGCTGGCGTTCTCCGCCGGAAAGGCCCGATGAGCGCCGATGGCCCAGGTGGGCGGCGCCGACCAGGTCCAGGTATTCTTGCGCCTTTCGGTACCGGTCCGCCGACCGGATGCCGAAAGCGACGTTTCCGCGGACGCTCAGGTGGGGGAAGAGCAGGGCGTCCTGGAAGACGACGCCCACCCCCCTTTTCCGCGCCGGAAGGTTCAGGCCGCGGCCGGAATCGAAAACCGTTTTACCGCAGATTTCGATGGTCCCGGCCTCCGGCTCGGTCCCGCCCAGGATCGCCTGCAATAGCGTGCTTTTCCCCGCCCCGCTGGGGCCGAACAGGACGGTGCTTCCCCGGTCGGTGGCGAATCGCGCGTCCAGGAGGAACGGCGTTCGTCCCGGATCGGCCCGCGCGACGTGAATGTCGATCCTGAAATGATCCATCGCCGGAGACTGTACCACCGCCGTAAGGCGTTGCGCAGGGTTCTTCATCCGTGGAATACTTTTCCTCCATATTCCAAACGAGGTCATTCATGTTGAAGCGAACGATCCCGCCTCTTTTCCCTTATCTGTTCGTCGCCGTTCTCCTGGCGGTCTTCACGGTCGGCTGTGGTTCCAGTGGCACGGGCGAGACACCGCTCGATTTCAGCGCCCTCTCCCGGCTCGACTTCAACCGTCTGGCCGTTCGTGCGAACCTTCCGCTCTATTGGGCCGCTGATCGGAACGAAAACGGAACCGTCGATCCGGACGAAGTGGTTTCTCTCCTGTTCTACCCGGAAACCGGGAACTGGACGAGAGGCGGCGCTTTCACCTCCGAATTCGAAAACGGCTACCGGGAAATGCTCCGGCTGGCCGGGGACGCCGATCTGCAGGCCGCCTCGCCGGAAGAGGAAAAGCGGATTCGCCTGGTTCACGAAGACCTGGACTACGGCATCCCCACCCTGGTCCGGAACGACCTGCGAAACCTGCCGGAAGCGGAGCGCCGGTTCGTCTCCCATGTCCTGGAAGCCACCCACCGCATCGACAGGCTCTTCGCCCGGATGAGCGGCGCGGAAGCGCTGGCTTCCCGGCTGCCGGACGATTCGGCCAGCCGCAGCCTGTTCCGCCGGAACTGGGGCCCCCGCTGCCTGGCCCCCCGCACCCAGGATCATCCGGCCTGCACGGCGATCCCCGGTTCCCCGGCGCCGGTCTTTGATCTCTATCCGCCGTCAATCCAGGAGGACCCGGAATTCTGCGCCTCCCTGGAAAGTTTGCCGAACGCCTCCGATCTGCTCTCGCCGTTCACGGTGGTCCGTCAAAAGGACGGAGGCCTCGTCGCCGTGCCGTATACGGACGCGTACAAGGAGGACATGGACGCCGTGGCGGAGCAACTCCGCGCCGCCGCCGCCGCCCTGGAGGGGACGAAGGAAAACGCCCTCAGGGCCTACCTCACCGCCGCCGCCCGGGCGTTCATCGACAACGACTGGGAACCGGCCGACGAGGCCTGGTCCCGGATGAACGCCCGGAACTCGGCCTGGTACCTCCGGATCGGTCCGGACGAGGTGTACTGGGAGCCCTGCGCCAGGAAGGCCGGCTTCCATGTCACACTGGCCCGGATCAACACCGACTCTCTCCAGTGGGAAGACAAGCTGCTCCCGGTTCAGCAAGAGATGGAAAACGACCTGGCCTCCCTGATCGGCCCCCCGTACAAAGCCCGCACCGTTACCTTCCACCTGCCCGATTTCATCGACATCGTCTGGAACGCCGGCGACGACCGGGAGGCGTTGGGAGCGACCATCGGCCAGAGCCTGCCCAACTGGGGCCCTGTGGCCAATGAAGGGCGGGGCCGGACCGTCGCCATGAGCAATCTTTACACCGATCCGGACAGCGCCCGGATCCAGCGGGAACAGGTCCTCTCCCTTTTCACCGCCGGTGCCGCCGATCTCTATACCGATGATCCAGGACCGGGCCTGCTCAGCACGATCCTCCACGAAGCGACCCACAACTTCGGCCCGGCCCACGAGTACACCTACAAGAAGAAAACCGACGCCGACTGGTTCGGTGGGCCGCTGGCCTCCACCATGGAAGAGCTGAAGGCCCAGTGCGGCGCCCTCTGGTTTACCGGCTGGCTCCTGGACCACGGTGTGATCGACCGGAAACTGGCCGAAGAGACCTGGGTCGATTCCCTCCGCTGGGCGATGGACCACATCTCCCGGGGGATGTACACCGGTTCCGGCCGGCCCAAGGCGTACAGCCAGCTTTCCGCCGTCCAGATCGGCTTCCTCCTGGATGAAGGGGCGCTTACCTTCGATCCGGAGACCGTCGCCGCCAACGGGACGGACAGAGGAGCGTTCACGGTGCATTTCGACCTCTTTCCCGCGGCGGTGGAAAAGCTGACCCGCATGGTGGGCCGGATCAAGGCGACCGGAGACAGGGAAAAGGCCGAGGAACTGCAATCCAGGTACGTGGACTCGGATTTCCTCCCACACGAGGTGATCGAAGAGCGGATTCTCCGCCACCCGAAGGCCAGTTTCGTCTATTCGGTCGATCTATAGGTGGATATGGGTGGCAATATTCCGTATCCTTGAAAGTGGATACTTTCTGTGCACAATTCGGTCCTGGACCGATTTCCTTATGACTACGCGATGGTGAACACGATGGTAACCTTTGAAACCGACCCTTCCCGCTACAAACACATCCGGCTGACAATCGAAGGAGCCGTGGCCCGGATCGACCTGGATATCCAGGAAGACGGCGGGCTGCGCGAAGGCTACGAACTGAAGCTGAATTCCTACGATCTGGGGGTGGATATCGAACTGGCCGATGCGGTGCAGCGACTCCGGTTCGAACACCCGGAAGTGGCTTGCGTGGTGATCGGGTCGGCCCAGGAAGGGGTGTTCAGCTCCGGGGCGAACATCTTCATGCTCGGCTGCTCCACCCACGCCTGGAAGGTGAACTTCTGCAAGTTCACCAATGAAACCCGGCTCTATATCGAAGATGCCACCGAGAACAGCGGGCAGGTTTACATCGCCGCTCTGAACGGCGTGGCCAGCGGCGGTGGATACGAACTTCCCCTGGCCTGCCGTGAGATCTACCTGGTGGACGATCGGCGGTCGGCGGTCTCCCTGCCGGAGGTTCCCTACCTGGGGGTTCTCCCGGGAACCGGGGGGATTACGCGCGTGGTGGATAAACGAAAAGTGCGCAAAGACCGGGCCGACGTTTTCCTGACCCTGGCGGAAGGGGTGAAGGGGAAACGGGCCAGGCAGTGGCGCCTAGTGGACGATCTGTTCCCCACGTCCCGTTTCGAGCAGAAAGTGGCGGAGCGGGCGGCGGAAATCGTGCGGGAAGCCGGCGATCGGAGCGGCCGGACCGGCGTAAAGTTGACGCCTCTCGCGCCGTCGATCGACGACCAGGGGATTCACTACCGCTACGTGGATGTGGTGTTCGGGCCGATTCCTCGAACGGCGACGCTGACCATGACGGTTCCCGGCGATCTCCCGGCGATCCCGGACAACCCGGAAGAGCTGGGCGCCGACGGTTGGGCGCTCCGTGCTTTCCGGGAATTGGACGACGCCCTCCTGCGCCTCCGGACCAACCACTCGGAGATCGGCCTGGTCCTCCTGGAAACCGCCGGAAGCGCCGAGCAGGTTCTGAAGCTGGACGCGGAACTTCTCGCCCGGAAGGACCACTGGCTGGTGCGGGAGATTCTCCTCCACCGGAAGAGGGTTCTGAAGCGGTTGGACCTGACCTCCAAGTCGTTCTTCGCCATGATCCGCCCCGGCTCCTCCGTCAGGGAGATTGCGGACGGATTCATCTCCGTCACGGACGACATGCTACGATCTGATACAACAGGCTCGCATAGGCTCTCGGCCCAT
>CAZZIV010000016.1:0-25632 GCA_964654385.1 uncultured Acidobacteriota bacterium
TATCCTGCGACGTGAGGGTGGTCGGGCGGTGTCGCGTGCCGTCAGCGCACTTGCTATGGGAGCAAGGTGTCGGAGGTTCGAATCCTCTCGCGCCGACCATTTCGACCGGCGTGGTCGGCTTGTGCTTCTTCTTCCTGCCCTCCCGTACATGGTGTGATGATCGTGAAGGCCGGGCGTGACCACGATCACGCTTACCTACAACGGAATCAGCCGTTCCTGGGATGTGGGTCCTATGGATGCGGAAAGGATTTCCCGTACGGCTCGCCAGCGGTACTGAGAACCCCGGGCCGGCGGCCCATTTCCCGCTTCCGCCCGGTGCGGGCCGGTCGGTTTTCTGGTAGGATTGCGTGGTTCCATGAGGGGTGATCGAGCGTAAGTATCCTGTGTAAAGGAGTTTACGCTTCACTACCTGTGCGGGAGCGCGCGTAGCTCAGCTGGATAGAGCACTTGTCTCCGGAACAAGGGGTCGCAGGTTCGAATCCTGCCGCGCGTACCATTCAGGCGGGCAATCACCCTATACATCACTCCGATCCACCATTTCCTGCCTTGACATGCGGTCCCCCTTGGGCCGAGCCTTAGCCGTTTTCGAAATCCAACAATTCCTGAACGGTCGGATAGCGGTCCTGGATTTCGTATATCACGACACTGGAAGGGCATGCATTTCCGCAGCCCAGCGTCGTAAAGACAACATGATCTCCTGCCACCGCCGTCAGAGGCAGGGGGGAACCGGAAAATAGAACTCGCACGAGGTTGAAATCATCTCTGGCTATCAGCGCCGGTCGTATCCTGGACACATTCGCCGGTGAGAATTGGACAGTATTGCCGGTCCAGCGGTAGAAGCGTTCTTTCCCGGTCTGGAGGAACGGAGTGAGCTGAGCGAGCCCGTAGGGCGAGCGAGGCGATCCCCCTGTGTCAGGATAGTTGCCGCCTGAGTTGAGCGCCCAGCAGTAGGAGTAGTGTTGGGGATCCTCGTGGGAAACGCTTTGCGTTTTCCACAGGCCGGGCCAGCTTTTGCGAACACACAAGGGGACGAGGAAGGATCCTCAAGATGGGAGGAGCCAGGTATTCCGAGGCTTTCAAATCGAAGATCGTGGAGAAGCTGTTGCGTGTACCCTGGGATAGAGAGGCCCCGAGCACTGAAAGGTTCGTTGATAAGGCGAACAGGCAAACCAGGCTGATGAACATCATCTTTCTCATTACAGACTCCTTTCATTGCATTGCGCGTCTTATGACGCGTCCATACCCCTGATGGAGCCTCTTGAAGCTTTTTCTCACATAATGAAAGGAGAGAGGCGTTATTACCTCTCTCCTTTCTTCTCGCCTCAACCTGTGGTGGAGACCGGTCACATCGGGTCGCCGCCGTTCGGATTGTCGTCGGTTAGATTCAGCAGATCCTTCGTGGCCGCAATCGCGTCCAGGTCTCGGCCGGTGACGCCGTCCACGCTCAGAAGTCGGCTGATCACAATCGGTGCGCCACCATCCAGGAACGAGCCGAACAGATACCCAGGGTTCAGCCCGCCGCTCTCGTCCACCGCAGTCGTCGGATCATCTTCGTCCACGCTGAAAAGGACGCCCAAATATTGAATTCCATCATTGGGATCGGTGATGAAGGCGATTTCAAACGCGTCCACATCGGCCCCGGCGGTCAAGCCCATGTGCACGGTCCCTTTCAGAGCCACTGCATGACTTGGAGACGACATATATTTCTGATAGATGAACCCGGGTCGCAATCCATTGGTTGCTTCGTGATCGGCGCTGAAAAGAACGACTTTCAGTTGGGCTCCCTCCATATGAACCTGCACCGCCTGGTTAGGATCGATACCGAGATCCTGGAGTGTGACTTTGATCAGATCGATTCCGTCCATGTCGAAGTAGTCCTGGAAACAGTCCGGAATAGTTCCACAGGCACCGAATGGAATCCCGGTGCTGATGAGATTCGCCGGAAACGGGTCGCCGGCAACGAACATCGCGGCATCGTCCACTACACCGTTCGGAGCGCAGGATGCCGTGCTGAGGGAGGAATACCCATCCCCGGGATCCAGGCACTCGGCTGCACCGGTCATGAGCGGGTCGCTCAGCTCGGCGTCGGACCCTGCATCCACGGAGTAGATCACTTCCGTCGCCGCCTGGGCCGGAACAACCTGGGCGCCGAGCAGGATCAGCAGGATCGCCGTCCACAAGCCGGCCGGCGTCTGCAGGAATCGAGATCTTATTTTAGTTCTTTGTTGCATGATAAGCCTCCTCAAAGTACCGATCACGGTATGTGACCGGATACGAGGGGCAGAACCGTGAAGGCTCCGGTTTCACGAAATATTTTCATTCATGGAGCTTCGAGGCGACAAAAAAAAGCCGGAGCACGAGGCTCCGGCTCGGCGGATCCAACTTGAAAACCGATTATCGAATCAGACGACGAGCCGGAATCGGTTTTTTAGCGGTCCCTTGGGCTGTGCGGCGCTGGGGCTCCCGCGCGTACACGCGGATCACGAACTCCTGGTCGGGTGAACGCCAATTATAGACTCCGGCTACGGCGATACGATTCCGGAGCGCCTCTACGTCCCAGGCGAAATCATGTTGGTTGCGCCCGCCGTCGATCCGGTCGGACCAGCGCAACTCACCGGTTTTCCGGTCATAAGAGCGCACAACCATATCGCGGTCGGATGGAGGATCCGAACTTGTCTGCGGAAGATTAAGTGCCGACCCGGCGAGGAACAGTTCGTCGCCTCCCTTCGCTATCGCATAGGCAACACTTGTTACTCTTCGTTCCGCTGTCCCTGCTCCATTACGATCTTCGTTATCCAGAGCGTCCCATATCAGCTTGCCGGTTCGTAAATCGTAGGTCCGGACCGTCAGTCGTGAAATGTCGATCTGTTCCGAAATTTCTCCTCCTGCGATATGAACCGCATTTCCGGAAACGACCGCATCCCTTGCAAAACCAAAACCATCTGTGTAGCCGGCGATATCTTCCCAGAGAAGTTCTCCTGTGAGGCTGTCGAACGCCCGAACCCGGAAGAACACGCGCGGATCCATTCCTGTGGAAATGTATACGCCCTGCTTCACCGCACCGTTTCCTGAAAACGCATTGCCGCCGGGCTCATAAAGAGCGTCATCCCAAAGCGGCTCTCCAGTCTCCAATTCGAACGCGTGAACCGCTCGGACGTACTTGCCCCCATACCCGATCGTGCCGGCAACATAGACTCCCGTATGATCCGCGTTGATGGATCGGCCTTGACCGTTCATTCGTCGCGACCAGAGCATTTCCCCGGTTCCGGCATCATACGCCTGCACTTCGCCGTGCGAAGTTACGCTGAAGAGCCGACTGGACAACAGCGTCAGGTCGGTAATGCGGCCGTCCTGCGAACGATCTTCCCAGATCAATTCTCCGGTATTTACATCATAGGAGCGCAGTATGCCACGCATTCCATCGAATACATCGGTGATCCTCCCGCCCGCAAACACCCGGTTTCCCTGAACCGCGATGGTCGAGGCGGTATCCTCCGCACCTGATCGAGACCCAAAGGAGCGATCTTCCCAAAGCAACTCTCCGTCGGTGTCATATGCACGCACGAGGAATGCGCTCTGGTTCTCACCTGCAGCGGCGCCTGCAGCGAAGATCCGGCTCCCCTGGGTCGCCAGGGCAACCGCCTGTCCCGGCAATCTGTCTTCCCACAGCAGGTCGCCAGGCGCCTGGGCTGAGACCGGGAAAGTTCCAATAACGAATAAGGCGTACCAAACCAGAATGAATCCGGCCAATACACATCCTGCTGATACCTTTCTGCTCATCTTCCACCTCCTTTGAAACCCCGGGTGGTTTCCTGCTCCCTAGCGTCATCAGGGGAAGAGGCGGCGAGAGCCGAGTTTCACACCCTAAATAAATCTGTTCAAATCGTACCACTCCCGGTTACCTGGACACAAGTATGCACATCTCAGCCAAGTGCTTGCTTTTCCCTGTTCGGCTACAGAGAAATGCCCGAATTGATGGCAAGGAGGATGACCCGGCGCTGCGGGGGCGGTTCCCACAAGACCAGGCGGGTGATTCTGAACCTGGAGCTGATCAGGGCCTCGACCAGGCAGATCGATTACGTCATTATCCACGTACTGTGTCATATGACACGCAAGCGGCTTACACCCGGAATCTAGGACCAGAAGAAGGGAGGTGAGGGCGACTCAGGAGGGAACGAAAGTGTCCAAATCAAACCGGCGATTCTTTCCATCTTGAAACCGGCGTTGACATGGCCTCTCACCCGCTGCGTTCCCGCCTTGCAGGTTGACACCTTCCTGATGAGATAATGCTCCCGTCGCTGAAAGGAGAACGACGGTATGAGCAGTAAGCAACAATCAAGCGCGACCCGTGGGGGCGGAGGCGTTATCAACGGACGGAACTGTCAACATCAAGCGGGAACACTGCACGCGAACATGAGGTTGCTGTAACTATCCAGTTCGGAGCCCTGGTTCCAGGTTACCCGGATTCAGGAGCCAAACTGCGAGACCCAGATGAGTGGAAATTGCGAAACGGGCTAAGGCTCGGTCGAAGGATTTCGAAAACGGTGCTGTCCATGATGAGATCGACGTGCAAGTGGCTGCCATGGCTAGGCGCGCCCGTCTCCTTGCACGTGAAACACCTCCGCGCTACCGTGACGGCTCCCCGAATGGTGATTCGATCCGGTTTTTCGGATCCCCGGTCGTCGCGGGGAACAAGGGGGCGGAGGTTCGGTTCCGGTAACTCCCTTTGTTACAATCACTTGTCATTGGGCGCCCGTAGCTCAGTTGGATAGAGCAACGGCCTTCTAAGCCGTGGGTCGCAGGTTCGAATCCTGCCGGGCGTACCAGCCTCCTTGCATGGCGATCCTGGGAACAGGGCGTTATAATCCGGGCCCCGTCCATATGATGTGGTGAGTGTAGCTCAGTTGGTAGAGCTCCAGATTGTGGATCTGGCTGTCGTGGGTTCGAGCCCCATCACTCACCCCATTCTCGCCGGGGATGCGCGCCCGTAGCTCAGCTGGATAGAGCATCTGACTTCGGATCAGAGGGTCGGGAGTTCGAATCTCTCCGGGCGTACCAAATCCGATCGATTGTGCTAGCATACGCCCCGTTCCCGGGAACGAGGGTACGGGCCGCTAGCTCAACTGGCAGAGCAGCAGACTCTTAATCTGCGTGTTCGGGGTTCGATTCCCCGGCGGCTCACCACTTTCGGTTTTCTCCAATTTCGACGGTCGCAGGAACGTCCGCCGCAGGGAGTTTCCATTTATCCGGACTGTCTCTCACCCGCGAAAGTGGCGGAATTGGTAGACGCGCTGGATTTAGGATCCAGTGGGGCAACCCGTGGGGGTTCGAGTCCCCCCTTTCGCACCAGTCCCGCTTGCCAGGAGCCGTACCGGGTGTTACAAACCCTGATCGGACCGGGGTTTCCAGGTTCGCGCATGCGCCGAGGAATCGAACATGAAGATTGAAGTCAACGAGTTGAATCCGGTCAAGCGGACCATGTTCATCGAAGTGGGGCCGGAGGTGGTGACCGCGGAAACCGACAAGGTGGTGCGGCGGTACGCGGAAAAGGCGAAAATTCCAGGGTTTCGCCCTGGTAAGGCGCCTCTTTCGGTGGTCCGGAGCCGGTTCCGGCAGGAGGTGTCCGAAGAGGTGAAGGATCAGCTGATCTCCCGCCTTTATCATGATGCCGCCAAGGAAAAAGGGGTCCACGCTCTGGGAGACCCGGTGCTGGACGAGGTGATGTACGAGGAAGGGAAACCGTTCTCCTTCAAAACCACTTTCGAGATCTGGCCTGAAATCGACCCGAAAGGGTACGAGGGGGTGGAGGTGAACCGGCCGACGGAGCAGGTCGGAGAGGATGAGGTCGAAGATGCCTTAGAGAAACTCCGGGAGAACCAGGCGAAGCTGGTATCGAAAGAGAAAAAGTCGGAAACGGGGGATTTTCTGTTGGCGGACATCGAAGCGACGCCGTCGGAGGGAGATCCGTTCACACGGGAGAAGGTGCTGGTGGAGATCGGATCCAGCCACAATCTGCCCGAATTCAACGACCGGATCGAGGGGGCGGGAAAGGGGAGCGTCCTGGAGTTTTCCGTCACCTACCCGAAAGAACATCCCAATACCGACCTGGCCGGCAGGGAGGTCGCCTACAAATTGACCGTCCACGAGGTGAAGGTTCGGGAACTCCCGGACCTGGACGACGAGTTGGCCAAGGATCTTGGAGAGTTCGACTCGCTGAAGGAACTGACCGGCCGGATCCGGACCGATCTTACGGCCCGCAAGAAGGCGGACGCGGATAACCAGGTCCGGAAACAGCTGATGGACAAAATTATCCTGGAAAATCCGGTCACTTTGCCTGATCTTCTAGTGGAGGAGGAAACTCGGCACCGGATGGAGGAGATGGTCCGAAACATGATGATGCAGGGAGTCGATCCCCAGAAGGTCGATGTGGACTGGAAAGAGGTTCGCGGCCGCCAGGAGGAACCGGCCCGGAAAGCGGTACACGGCAGACTACTCCTCGACGCCATTGCGGAAAAACTCGATCTGGCCGTGGAGGCTTCCGAGGTGGACCAGAGAGTCCGGGAAGAGAGTGAACGGATGGGCGAGCCCTACCAGGAGGTTCGGAAGCGGCTGGCCGAGTCTGGAGGGTTGCAGAGCATTCGGGTGCAGATGCTCCGGGAAAAAGCACTCGACCAAATGGTGGCGACGGCCGAAATCCGGCAGGAGGAATAAACGATGCCCCTGGTACCGATGGTGGTGGAACAAACCAGTCGTGGCGAACGCGCCTACGACATCTATTCCAGGCTGCTGAAAGACGGCATCATTTTCATCGGTTGTCCGATCGATGACAACCTGGCGAACCTCGTGATCGCCCAGATGCTTTTCCTGGAAGCGGAGGATCCGGACCGGGATATTTCGATCTACATCAACTCTCCTGGAGGCTCGGTGACCGCCGGGCTGGCGATTCACGACACCATGCAGTTCGTCAAGCCGGACATCAGCACCTTCTGCGTAGGGCAGGCGGCCAGCATGGCGGCTCTTCTCCTGGCGGCGGGAACCAAGGGGAAACGGTTTGCCCTCCCCAACTCCAGGATCTTGATCCACCAGCCGTTGGGCGGCACCCAGGGGCAGGCGGCCGATATCGAGATTCACGCCCGGGAAATTCTCCGGATGCGGGCCGCACTGAACGACATTCTGGCGGCCGCCACCGGCCAGAAACTGAAGAAAATCGAGGAAGATACCGACCGGGATTACATCATGACCGCCGAGAAGGCCAAGGATTACGGCATTATCGATACCGTCATCGTGGAACGATGAATGTTACGTTTTCGAGGATTGCCGGAGGTATAATAAAAGAGTACATAGAAAGGTCCTGAGAGAACGGTTCTCGATGGGATGGTTGTTGCCACGCACGGGAGATAGTGCATGTCTCGGAAGAAAAGCGATAACGACGGTCTGAAGTGCTCTTTCTGCAACAAGAGCCAACGGGACGTCCGTAAACTGATCGCAGGCCCGACGGTTTACATCTGCGACGAATGCGTCGATATCTGCCTGGATATCATCGCCGAGGAACGGGAAACCGAAGACCAGGACGAGAGCCTCTCTCTTCCCAAACCGGTGGAGATCAAAAAGTTCCTGGACGAATACGTCATCGGCCAGGACGAGGCCAAGAAACGACTGGCGGTGGCGGTCTACAACCATTACAAGCGAAACGAAATGGCCAAGCGCCGCAACGATGTGGAAATTCAGAAATCGAACATCCTCCTGGTCGGCCCGACCGGTTCGGGCAAGACCTTGCTGGCACAGACCCTGGCCCGGCTCCTTTCCGTTCCGTTCGCCATCGTAGACGCCACTACGCTCACCGAAGCCGGCTACGTCGGGGAAGACGTGGAGAACATCATCCTCAAGCTGTTGCAGGCGGCCGGGAACGATGTGGAAAAATGTCAGAGAGGCATCATCTATATCGATGAAGTCGACAAGGTCGCCCGCAAGGGGGAGAACCCTTCCATCACACGGGACGTCTCCGGTGAAGGGGTGCAGCAGGCGCTCCTGAAAATCCTGGAAGGCACCGTCGCCAATGTGCCGCCTCAAGGGGGGCGTAAGCATCCGCACCAGGAATTCGTACCGGTGGACACCACCAATATCCTCTTCATCGTCGGTGGGGCGTTCGTCGGCCTGGAAGACATCATCGAGAAACGGATCGGGGCGAAAACCATGGGCTTCCACGCGGAGGTCAAAGGGAAAGGGGACCGGCTGCGGGATGAAATCCTGGACCGTATGCAGCCGGCCGACCTGGTGAAATACGGAATGATCCCCGAATTCGTCGGCCGTCTTCCGGTGCAGGCTTCTCTCCATGAGCTGGACGCGTCGGCGCTGGTAGAGATTCTCACCCGTCCCAGGAACGCCCTGGTGAAGCAGTACCAGAAGATCTTCGAGTTCGAAGACGTGACGCTCCGGTTCACCGACGACGCCCTGGAAGCGGTGGCGGAGATGGCGATCGAGCGAAAGATCGGGGCCCGCGGACTGCGCATGATTCTCGAAGAGCTGATGCTCGAAATGATGTTCATGCTTCCGTCCCAGGATGAAATCAAGGAAGTCGTCGTCACCAAGGATGTCGTCGTCAAAAAAACCAACCCCCTCCGATTGATCGAGAAGGCCGGCTGAGCCGGATCGGAGTTGCCTGAGAGGCGGATCCGTCCGGGGGGACAGGTTTCGGGAGTGAAACATGGGAAACGGTTCCGGGAAGCGGGACGATACTGTGCTCAGCCTTCCTCTGGTGCCCTTGCGGGATATCGTCGTGTTCCCCCATACGATGGTTCCGTTCGTCGTAGGCAGGGAATCGTCCCTCCTGGCGGTGGAGCAGGCACTCTCCGCGGGCAAGAAGCTGTTCCTCTCCACCCAGAAATCCGCCCGGCAGGATCAGCCCCGGGCGGAAGATATCAATGAAGTCGGAACGGTGGCGACCATCGTCCAGCACCTGAAGCTTCCCAACGGAAACGTCAAGCTGTTGGCCGAAGGGCTGTACCGGGCCAGGGTGCGGAAGGTGGAATCGGGGCCGGAGCCGTGCTTCCGGGTGCAGGTGGAACGGCTCGACTCGGTCAGCCTCGAAACCGAGGAGGACCTCAAAGAAGCGGTGAGCCGCCTTGCGGGGCTGTTCGAGCGGTTCGTCAAGCAGTCGCCGGGGCTTCCCTACGAAACCATGATCAGTACCGTGAAGATCACCGATCCGGGCCGGATGGTGGATACGGTGGCGGCCCATCTTCCGGTGGCGGTGGAGGAAAAACAGGCGCTCCTGGAGATGACCGACCCTGCCGGGCGCCTGGACGAGGCTGCGCGGATCCTGGACCTGGAAATCGAAAAGCTCCGGGTGGACAAAAGGATTCACGGCCGCGTCAAGAAGCAGATGGAGAAAGCCCAGAAAGAGTATTACCTGAACGAGAAGATCAAGGCGATCCAGAAGGAACTGGGCCGGCAGGACGAAAAGGGAAACGAAATCGAGGAGTTCCACCGCAAGATCGCCGAGGCGAAGATGCCCCGGGAAGCCAAGGAAAAGGCGATGGTGGAATTGAAGCGCCTGGAGGTGATGCCGCCTGTCTCCGCCGAAGCGACGGTTTCCAGGAACTACCTGGAATGGCTGCTCTCGGTTCCTTGGGCGAAAAAATCAAGAGAACTGAAAGACATCAGCAAGGCTCAGAAGATCCTGGAAGAGGACCATTACGGGTTGGACAAGGTCAAGGAACGGATCCTGGAATTCCTGGCGGTCCGGCAACTGGTCAAGAAGACGAAAGGGTCGATCCTCTGTCTCGTCGGACCTCCTGGAGTGGGAAAGACCTCCCTGGCCCGTTCGGTGGCGAGAGCGACCGGTCGGAAGTTCGTCCGGCTCTCCCTGGGCGGAGTTCGGGACGAAGCGGAGATCCGGGGCCATCGCAGAACCTATATCGGCGCCTTTCCCGGCCAGATCATCCAGTCCATGAAAAAGGCGGGAGCCAGGAACCCGGTGTTCCTGCTGGACGAGGTGGACAAGATGGCGGCCGATTTTCGCGGTGATCCGTCTTCGGCCTTGCTGGAAGTCCTGGACCCGGAGCAGAATCATACGTTCGTCGATCACTACCTGGACACCGAGTACGACCTGAGCGACGTCATGTTCATCGCCACGGCGAACGTGCTCCACACCATCCCTCCCGCGCTGAAAGACCGGATGGAAGTGCTGCGGATCGCCGGATATACCCAGATCGAGAAAATGGAGATCGCCAAGCGGCACCTTCTCAGGAAACAGATGGAATCCCACGGCCTGGCGGAGAAAGGGGTCGAGATCCGGGACGACGCCCTGCTCACCATCATCGAGCGGTACACCCGGGAGGCCGGCGTGCGGAACCTGGAGCGGGAGATCGCTTCGATTTGCAGGAAGCTGGCCCGGAAAGTCGTTGCCGGGGACAATGTGGAAAAGGAAACGGTCACTCCTGAATCGGTGCTGGATCTGCTGGGGGTGCCCCGGTTCCGGGCGCCGGATACAGAGGTGCGGAAGCCGGAGACCGGGGTCGTGAACGGTCTGGCCTGGACCGAGGTCGGCGGCGAGATCCTGACCATCGAAGCGACCCGGATGAGCGGCCGGGGCCAGTTGATTCTCACCGGGAAACTGGGGGACGTCATGCAGGAATCCGCCAAGGCGGCCTTATCCTACCTCCGGAGCAGGGCCGAGCGGTTCGGGATCGATCCCCGGTTCCACCGGAAGTACGACCTGCATGTTCACCTGCCGGAAGGAGCGATTCCCAAGGACGGGCCGTCCGCCGGAATCGCCCTGGCCACCGCGTTGACCTCTCTTCTGTGCGACATCCAGGTGCGGCAGGATGTGGCCATGACCGGCGAAGTCACCCTACGCGGCCGGGTGCTGCCGGTCGGCGGCGTCAAAGAGAAGATCCTGGCCGCGTACCGCCACGGCTGCAAGATCATCCTCCTTCCGGCGGAAAACGAAAAAGATCTATCGGAGATCCCGAGCGAGATCGCCGAAGAACTCGACTTCCGGCTGGTGGAACATATGGACGAGGTCCTGAAGATCGCCCTGGTGAAAGCGATGCCGGACCTGAAGATTCCCGGAGGCGACCCGGCCGCCGGTGTGGATGACGGTTCCGGCAAACGCCCCGTCACCCACTGACCGTGTCGGCGGAAAGGGGATGAAAATCGTGTCGAGCCGGTTCGTGGCCTCAACATTCAAGGAGGCGGACGAACCGAAACAGCCGGGGCGGTCGATCGTGTTTCTCGGCCGCTCCAACGTGGGGAAATCGTCGCTGATCAATATGCTCCTGGGGGAAAGGAAGCTGGCGAAAACCTCTTCCACGCCGGGGCGGACCCAGAGCGTGAACTATTACCGGGTGAACGAGCTGTACTGGTTTATCGATCTTCCCGGTTACGGATACGCCAGGGTGCCGGCGGCGGTCCGGAACGCCTGGGGACCGATGATCGAAGGGTTCCTGGGACGCAAGAAGGGCGAGATCGCCCTTGCGGTGGTGCTGGTGGACGCCAGGCATGATCCGACGCCGCTGGACCGCACGATGGCGGAATGGCTGGACGGGGCACAGGTCCGCTACCTGGTCGTGGCGACGAAGATGGACAAATTGTCCGGGAACGGCCGGACGAAGGCGGTGAAGATCATGCGGGAGGTGTTTCGAGACGGCGCCGGATTGGTAGAAGTGATTCCTGCCTCCTCGGTGAACAAGTCGGGCCGGAAAGAGATCTGGAAACATATGGACGAGGCGATGCAGACGTCGTGAGACGGTGATGAGCAACGAACCGAAAACGGAACTGAATCTCAGCGAACTGAAGTGGACCGAGGTTCCGGCTCTCGTGAGAATGGCCTCTGACCTGAAGCTCCAGGATCACGGGACCCTTCCGCGGCGCGAACTGATCTACAGGATTCTGAAGGCTCACGCCGAACGGGGCGGGTCGATCCGATGCGAAGGGGTCCTGGAGAAGCTGCCCGACGGCTACGGCTTCCTGCGTTCCAAGGAGTCCAGCTATCTTCCCGGGCCCGATGACATCTATGTCTCACCGTCCCAGGTCCGGAGATTCGGCCTGCTCACAGGGGACACGGTCCGGGGGAAGGTCCGGATGCCCCGTTCCCGGGAGAAGTACCTGGCCCTGGCGAAAGTTTCGGAAGTGAATGGCGGCGGAATCGAAAAACTGAAGATGCGGAAGCCGTTTGAAAAGCTCACTCCACTCTATCCGGAGGAACGGCTGCGGGTGGAACTGCCCGGGAAAGATATATCCGGCCGGGTCATGGACCTGATGACCCCGCTGGGGAAAGGGCAACGGGGCTTGATCGTCTCTCCGCCCCGGGCCGGGAAGACGGTGCTTCTCCAGTCGATCGCCCACGCCCTGGCCAGGAACCACCCGGAGGTCTACCTCCTGGTGCTTCTGATCGACGAACGGCCGGAGGAAGTCACCGACATGCGCCGGTCGATCCAGGGGGAGGTGATCGCCTCCACCTTCGATGAAACCGCCTCCCGCCACGTGCAGGTGGCCGAGATGGTGATGGCGAAGGCGAAACGGTTGGTGGCGGCCGGCCGGGACGTGGTATTGCTGCTGGATTCGGTGACCCGGCTGGCCCGGGCGTATAACGCCGCCCTCCCGTCTTCCGGGCGGGTCCTCTCCGGGGGCCTCGATTCCGGCGCGCTGCAGAAGCCGAAACGATATTTCGGCTCGGCCCGGAACCTGGAGGAGGGGGGGTCCCTGACCATCCTGGCCACCGCGCTGGTGGATACCGGCTCCAGGATGGACGACGTGATCTTCGAGGAGTTCAAGGGAACCGGCAACATGGAGATCAACCTGGATCGGCGCCTCGCCGACCGCAGGGTGTTCCCGGCGGTCGACCTGAGCCGGTCGGGGACCCGGAAAGAAGACCTGCTCCTCTCCAAGGGGGAGTTGGAGAGAGCCTGGATTCTCCGGAAGGTGCTCCACCAGATGGACCCGGTGGAGGCGATGGAACTTCTCCGGGACAAGATGCTTCGGACCGGGACCAACGCCGAGTTCCTGGAGAGCATGGCCGGGTAGCGCCTGCGAAGCCTTTTCCGGAGGCCGAACCACAGACGGGGATAGAAAGCCCGGAACATTCAGGAAAACCGTTCGCCGCGCAGGCAGGTCCGGCTCGGCCGCATTGCAGGATTCGAGGGAGTTCCCTATAATCGACGTTTCTTCCTCCACGAAGAAACAGGGGGTTGTGCGTTCTACTCGAGGGAAGCGGAAATGAAACAAGGGATCCATCCGGAATATAAAGAAATCGAAGTCACCTGCGCCTGCGGCAACGTGGTGAAGACCCGTTCCACCAGCGAGGCCTACCGGGTGGAGATCTGCTCCAACTGTCATCCGTTCTTCACCGGGAAACAGAAGCTGGTGGACTCCGCCGGCCGTGTGGAACGGTTCCAGAAGCGGTACGGTAAAAAGAAGGCGGAGGCCTGATTACCTCTTCATGGCGGAACGGCTCGATCCGAAGCTGGAAGGGAAGCTGAGCGAACTGGAAGGCCGGTACGAAGAGCTTGCCCGTCAGATGGGCGACCCCGAGATTCTTGGCGACAGGACGGAGTATACCCGGATCACCCGGGCGTACTCGGAGCTGGAGCCGATCGTGCAGAAGTTCCGCTCTTACCGGGGTACCGTGCGGGAACTGGATGAAGCGGAAGAGCTGCTCCGGTCGGCCGACGACCCCGAGATGAAAGCGATGGCTTCCGAAGAGGCGGCGGAACTGGCCGTCCGGCTGGAAGAGGAAAAGCAGGCTCTCAAGATCCTCCTGCTCCCCAACGATCCTCTCGACGAAAAGAACGTGGTCCTGGAAATCCGCGCCGGCACCGGGGGGGACGAAGCAACCCTGTTCGCCGAAGAGATGTTCCGGGTCTACTGCCGCTACGCCGAGTCCCGGCGTTGGAAGGTGGACACCACCGATATCTCCCGGAGCGAGGTCGGCGGCCTCAAGGAGGTTGTGGCGCTGATCGAAGGGAACCGGGTCTACAGCCGGCTGAAATTCGAAAGCGGCGTCCACCGGGTGCAGCGGGTGCCCGCCACCGAAACCCAGGGGAGGATCCACACCTCCGCCGTCACCGTGGCGGTGCTTCCTGAAGCGGACGAAGTGTCGGTGGAACTCCACGAGAAAGACCTGAGGATCGACACCTTCTGTTCGTCCGGGCCGGGTGGGCAGAGCGTGAACACCACCCAGTCGGCGGTGAGGATCATCCACCTTCCGACCAACATCGTGGTCCAGTGCCAGGACGAGAAATCCTGGCACAAGAACAAGGCGAAGGCGTTGCAGGTGCTCCGCTCCAGGATCTACGACAAGATGCTCCGGGAGCAGCACGAATCGATCGCCGCCGAACGGAAAGGGATGGTCGGCAGCGGCGATCGCTCGGAAAAGATCCGCACCTACAACTTTCCCCAGAGCAGGGTCACCGACCACCGGATCGGACTGACCCTCCACAACCTGCCGGCGGTCATGAAGGGCGATATCGGGGACTTGATCGACGCCCTGGTGGCCCACGACCAGGCGGAGCGTCTGCGTGCGGTGGAGAACTGACCCGGAGGCGCCATGCCCGATGCCTCGCCCGAATTCCAGTCGGATCATCCGACCATCGATTCCTTGGCTCGCTGGGGAACGTCCAGGCTGAAGGAGGCTGATGTCCCCGATGCCGGAAAGGAAGCGGAGCTTCTTCTGGCCCGGTGCCTTGAGACCGACCGGGGCGGGATCATGGTCCGCCGCCGGGAACAAGCGGCCGGAAAGTGGGTGGAACGGTACCGGTGCTGGGTCGATCGCCGGGCGAGCCGGGAGCCGTTCCAGTACATCACAGGAGAGCAGGAGTTCCTGGGGCATCGTTTCCTGGTGGATTCCAGGGTGCTGGTGCCTCGTCCCGAAACCGAAGGGGTGGTGGAGGCGGCCCTGGCCCTGTTGCCCCTGCAGCCGGCTCCCGGCGGGGCGGAGAACCCCTTGCAGGCCCTGGACCTGGGGACCGGCTCCGGCTGTATCGCTCTTTCCCTGGCGCTGGCACGGGAGGACCTTCACGTGGACGGGTTGGATCTCTCCCGGGAGGCGCTGGAGGCGGCCGGCGCCAATCGCCGGCTCCACCGGCTGGAGGGGCGAGTCGATCTCCATCACGGCGATATGGCGTCGCTGCCGGAAAGCTGGACCGGCCGGTACCACCTGGTGGTTTCCAACCCTCCCTACGTTCCCGAAGAGGAGTGGAGGGAACTGGAACCGGAGGTGCGGGACCATGAGCCCCGCTCCGCGCTGGTGGCCGAAGGGGGAGGGGAGTCGGCCTACCAAGCGCTGGCTCCCGAGGTGTATCGTGTGCTGATTCCCGGCGGCGACGTGGTCCTGGAACTGGGGCACAGGAGCGAACCGGCCGCCGTGGCGGCGGTGCGGGGGGCCGGGTTCGGAAGGATCCGGGTCCTCCCCGATTTCCAGGGGATTCCCCGGGTGCTGACCGCCCGGCGAAGCTGATATCCTGCTCCCGGAGGCGCTCCGGACGGAGCGTACGCGCCCCGGGAGACTGTAGGAAATGATCACCGTAGAAGAAGCCTCGAGCCTTCTGGAAGACGCCGCGGAACGGTTGGAGAGCGAAACGGTTCCCCTGGATCAAGCTCTAGGCCGGGTGCTGGCGAGCAGCATTCCCGCCGACCGGGATCTTCCCCCCACCGACCGTTCCGCCATGGACGGTTTTGCCGTGCGGGCCGCCGACCTCCCAGAGCCGGACCGGACCTTGCAGGTGGTCGGGGAAGTGAGGGCCGGGCAGGATCCAGGCTCCGTGACGGTCGGCCTGGGACAGGCGGCGAGGATCATGACCGGGGCGATCGTTCCGGAAGGGGCCGACACCGTGGTGATGGTGGAACTGACCGCCGAAGACGCCGCTGCCGGAACGGTCCTGATCCGGGAGGCGCCGGAACCGGGGCAGCACATCCGCGTTCGGGGAGAAGACGTCGCCGCCGGAGAAACGGTCCTAACCCCGGGGCGTCCGATTCGCCCGGCGGAAATCGCCGCCCTCGCGTCGGTCGGCGCGGTGGAGGTGCCGGTGTTCCGGCGGCCGACGGTACATCTTCTGACCACCGGCGACGAGGTGGTGGAGCCGGATACGGTCCCGAGGCCTCACCAGGTCCGGAACAGCAATGCCGCGGTTCTCCAGGCCCAGCTTCGCGAACTCGGCCTGGAGGGACGCTACCTGGGAATCGCCGAAGACCAGGCGGAACCGCTCCAGCAAAAACTGCGGACAGGAGTCAACGGTGAGCTGTTCATCCTCACCGGCGGCGTCTCCATGGGACGGTACGACCTGGTCGCCTCCGCCCTGGAAAAGATCGGGATGGATCTGCTGTTCCACAAGGTGAAGATCAAGCCGGGGAAACCGATCCTGGCAGGCAAGGTGGGGGACTGCCTTGTCGTCGGCCTGCCCGGAAACCCGGTCTCCGCCTTCACCGGCTTCGCCGTCTTCCTGGCGCCGTTCCTTCGCCGGATCGGCGGCTGGAGCCGGTGGAGGAACCTGGAAGCCGAGGCGAGGTTGCTGGAACCGTTGAAGGCGCGGCCGGGGAG
Organism: uncultured Acidobacteriota bacterium; assembly: GCA_964654385.1. Classification (GTDB taxonomy): domain Bacteria; phylum Acidobacteriota; class Polarisedimenticolia; order Polarisedimenticolales; family Polarisedimenticolaceae; genus Polarisedimenticola. The sequence goes on from CAZZIV010000016.1 coordinate 16,538, forward strand.
GGTCGCCTTCCGCCTGGCACGGGCCGGCCTGGAGAACGGCGAGATGGTGGTCCGCCCGGCGAAGAGCCGGGGCTCCGGGGACGCGACCTCTCTTCTCCGCGCCAACGCCTTCGCCGTGACCGGCGGAGAACCGGGCGGCGTGCCCGCGGGCTCCCGGGTGCGGACGGTGTTGTGGCGGGATGACTTTTCAAACGGTGCAGGACATTCCGCGTCCGGCCCGGAAAGTGGATCCTGACGACGTCCCGGAAAACCCGGCTGCCATCGGCGCCTCGGGACCGCGGAACTTCCGGCCGGCTGCGCTTTAGGGTAAGCGGTGGAAGTCGGCTCGGCGGTTCCCATCGCGTTCGTTTCCAGCCCGCGCCCTCCCTCCAACAGCACCGATCACGAAGACTCCCGAGCATTCCTCACCTGCGACGCCTTCCAGGTCTGGAACAGGGTGGCGCCGGCCATGTAGGTAAAGCCGCCGCTGAACAGCAGCAGGAACGGCAGCGGAGCCCAGAAGCCGGCGGCCAGGGTGGCCAGGATCCCCAGGGTGAAATAAAGGGCCAGGCCGGACTCGATCCAGGTGTCCCGGTTGATGCGGATCCGGTACGACCGGGTGAACGCCGACTCTCCCTTCCGCAGGTTGTACTTGGGGGTCCGCTTGAACTCGGAAACGTGGCCGAGCAGCGCTTCGAGCACCGCCCGGGCGTTGTTGATGGAAAGGCCGATCCCGACCGCCATGAGGATCGGGATCCAGCGGAAGATCCCGCGCCAGGATCCGATCGCCTCCTGGTGGGCAAAGAGATAGAACATCGCCACCGAGAGGGAGGAAAGACAGAACAGGGGGATGTCCAGCCAGAGGAACGGCCCGGTGGGAAGCCCCTGCCGCAGCCAGATGGACGGGATCACCAGGACTGCCAGGGCGAGCACCAGCACGTAGCCCAGGTTGGCGGTGAGGTGGCAGACCGCTTCGAGCTTCACCTTGAAGGGAAGAGGGGCCCGCAACAGCTTGGGCAGGATCTTCCTGGCGGTCTGGATCGACCCTTTGGCCCAGCGGTGCTGCTGGGACTTGAAGGCGCTCATCTCCACCGGCAGTTCCGCGGGAACGGTGTAGTCCGGCACGTAGACAAACCTCCACCCTTTCATCTGGGCCCGGTAGGACAGGTCCAGGTCTTCGGTCAGGGTGTCGTGAAGCCAGCCTCCCGCCTCCTGGATGCACTCCCGCCGCCAGATGCCGGCGGTACCGTTGAAGTTGAAGAACCGGCCGGAGCGGTTCCGGGCGGTGTGTTCGATGACGAAGTGGCCGTCCAGGAACATCGCCTGCACCCGGGTCAAGGCCGAGAACATCCGGTTGAGGTGGCCCCAGCGGGCTTGCACCATTCCGACCGCCGGATCGTTGAAGTACGGGATCAGCCGTTGGGCGAAATCCGGCCTGGGCACGAAATCGGCGTCGAACACCGCCACCAGGTTTCCTTCCGCCGCCGCGAGACCCGCTTTCAGCGCCCCGGCCTTGAAGCCGGTCCGGTCGGTGCGGTGGTGAAGGGTGATACGGAACCCTTCCTTCCGTTTCTTCTCCACCATCCGGCGGGAAATCTCGGTGGTGTCGTCGGTGGAGTCGTCCAGGACCTGGATATCCAGGAACTCTTTCGGGTAGTCGATGGCGCAGACCGCCTCGATCAACCGCTCTACCACGTACCGCTCGTTGAAGACCGGCAACTGGATGGTCAGGACCGGGGAGCGGGCCGGCATCGGACCGGGGTCCAGGTGCTCCTTGCGCAGTTTCAGGTACAGGCGAAGAAGGTACCAGCGGTGGGCGCCGTATGCCGAGAGGAGAACTAGAATTCCGAAATAGGCGGCCAGTACCGGCCACCGGATCCAGGCTACCGGTTCCATCTGTGTTAGTCTCCAACGGTCGATCGATCGTGAACAATAAGACCATAGCATGATTCAAGAGAACATCACGCGGCGGCTGTTTATTCTCGCCTCGGCGGCGTTCATTCTGGTTCTGGGCGTGGCCCTGGCCGGGGATCTCCGGTCCCGGCCCCTCCTGTACCTGAGCGGCTTTGTGGCGCTTTCCGTGATCATGGTGGCGGCCTTCCGGCTGGTCCGGTCCGGGGGGGAACGGGCCTGGAAAATCGCCTTGATCGCCGCTCTCCTCTTCCGGATCGCAGCGGTGGCGGGGCCGCCGTCCATGTCCGACGATCTCTATCGGTATGTGTGGGATGGGCGTGTCCAGCAGAGCGGGCGGAACCCTTACGCGGTGCGTCCGGAAGCGAAGGAATTGGAGCCGCTCCGGGACGACCATTGGAAGAACATCAATCATCGGGAGATCGGCACCATCTACCCGCCGGCGGCCCAACTGGCGTTCCGGTTCCTGGTCATGGTCGGCGGCGGCCCCCGGTTCTTCCGGCTGGCCTTCGGCGCTCTCGATTTCTGCCTCGTCCTGGTCCTGGCCGGCCTGCTCCGCAAGATGCGCCTGCCGGCGGCCCGGGTGGTGTTCTATGCCTGGAATCCGCTGGCGATTTTCGAGACCGCGGGCAGCGGCCACCTGGAGCCGCTGGGCACGTTGCTGATGGTCCTTTCGGTCTACTGGCTGGTGGGGAAGGGGAGAAGCCCGATCCGCGCCGCCGCCGCCCTGGCGGTGAGCGTCCAGGTGAAGCTGCTGTCCGCCGCGCTCCTGCCCGGCCACCTGCGCCGGATGAAGCTGCCGGCGGTCCTGGTCTTGGGTGCGGTCTCCGCCGGCCTGGTTCTGCCGTTCGCCCTGTCAGGACCGGTGGTCGGAGAAGGGCTGTATCAATACGCGGAGCGTTGGGAGGAGAACAGTTTCGTCTACGGGATCGCCCGGAGCGGCTTCGAAGCGCTGGATACCGGGAACCGTCTGAAGCCGTGGGTCCGTTCGCTCTCCGAGCGGTTCGAGGGGAGCAGCGTCTCCTGGAAGAGCTTGTACTTCTATGTCTGGCCGAAGGATCTGGCCAAGGGAACCGTGGTGCTCCTGGCCTCCGCCTGGGTGTTGTGGCTGACGTTCCGGCGGGGCCTTCACCCGGCGGTGGAATCGCTCTGGGTGATGGGAGGCCTGTTGTTGCTGCTGCCTACCGTCCACCCCTGGTACTTCCTGTGGGTCCTGCCGTTCGCGGCCGTACTGGCTTCCCCCGGGTGGCTGCTCCTGGGCGCCACTCTCTCCCTCGGCTACCTGGGAATGGGGGAGAGTCTCCCTTGGTGGGGTCGCGCGCTGGAATACGGCCTGCCCCTGGTATGGATCCTCCCGGAGGCGGCGCGGAGTTTCCGTGGCCCCGGTCGCGCACCGATCTAGTACCGTACGGGTATGCCTGCGGCCGCGCATCGCTGCGGATGCCCGACCTGACCGGCACCTTCGGCTCCTCGCTACGGTCCATCATGCGTAAAGCGATCTAGGTTTCTTTTCCCGTGAATTCTTGCTCCAATCCGGTTAGCATGGCGTCATGAGCGCTTTTCATTCCCTACTCCTGAAAGCCAGAGAAGCCGGGAAGACCCTCGTTTTCCCCGAGCCGGACGATCCCCGGATTCTCCCAGCCGCCCGCAGGCTGCAAGATGAGCAGATTCTCACGCCGATTCTGGTCGGCGATCGGGACAGGATCCAGGAGGCGGCCGGGAAGCTGGGTGTCGATCCGGACGGTCTCGCCCAGGCCGATCCGGCCCGGGAGCCGGATCGGGCCGAGCGTTTTCAGGAGATGCTCGCCCCCCGTTTCCAGGCGAAAGGGGTGTCCCGGGAGGAACTGGCCCGGTTGCTCCGCGATCCGCTCTACTTCGCCGCCGCCATGGTGAAGGCGGGGGAGGCCGACGGCTCCCTGGCCGGCGCCGCCCACACCACCGGAGATACGCTCCGGGCAGCCTTGAAGGTGATCCGGCCGGCGGAGGGGGTGAAGATCGTTTCGTCGTTTTTCCTGATGGCGTTGCGGAAACATCTGCCGTCGGGAGATTCGATCCTGGCGTTCGCCGATTGCGCCCTGGTGCCGGACCCGGCCCCGGACGAGCTGGCGGATATCGCGATCCGTACGGCGTCCGGGTTCCGGAAGCTCACCGGCATGGAGCCGAGGGTCGCCCTGCTCTCGTTCTCCACCGCCGGGAGCGCGGATCATCCCGCCGTCCGGAAGGTGGTGGAAGCCCGGGAGATTCTTGAAACCTTGTCGCCGGATTTTGAATTTGGCGGCGAGTTGCAACTGGATGCCGCCATCCTTCCGGAGATCGGCCGGTCCAAGGCGCCTGGGATCCCGGTGGCCGGCCGGGCGAACGTGCTGATCTTCCCGGACCTGAATTCGGGGAACATCGGGTACAAGCTGGTGCAGCGCCTGGGCGGAGCCGAGGTCGTAGGGCCGATCCTGGGCGGGCTGTCCCGGCCGGCCAACGACCTGTCCCGGGGCTGTTCAGTGGAAGACGTGGTGCTGACCGCGGCGGCCACGGCCCTGCAGAGCGTCGGGAACTGAACGGTGGCGGAGCGGAAGAAGAAGCCCCGCGCCGGGCGTAAGCTTCCGCCGCCGGAAACCACCGGCGCCGAAGCCGGGTTCCTGGCGCAGAAACGGGAGGCGGAAGAGCCGGTAACGGTGCAACTGGTGGACGGCCGCCGAGTGACCGGCGTCATCCGTTACTACGACCGGGACATGGTGAAAATCGAAGGGGAGGAGACGCCGGGCCTGTTTATCCGGAAGGACCACATCCGGACGATCACCGAAATCGACCCGGAATAAGGACTTACCCTCCCGAGTCTCCCTTCGTACCCTCTTCGACCTGGTCCACGGTCGAAAGTTCCGCTCTGTGGAACTTCCGCAGGGGTTCAGTGCACCGGGGTTCCTGGAGGCACTTCCCCTTCGAAAGTGGCCAGTGTGGGAACTCCGTTCAGGTCGGCGGCCAACAACATTCCCTGGCTCTCCACTCCACGCAAGGTGGCCGGCTTCAGGTTTGCCACCACGATGATCCGTCTTCCAACCAGTTGCTCAGGGGTGTAGGCCTTGGCGATGCCGGCTACGATCTGCCGGGTTTCGTCTCCCAGGTCCACCTCCAGCCGCAGGAGCTTGTCGGCCCCTTCGATCGGCTCGGCCACTTTGATGATGGCGACCCGCAGATCGATATTCATGAATTTGCCGATGGAGACCTTCGGCTTTTCGTCCTTTTTGGGTTCCGGCTTCGTTTCCGGCTTCGAGCCTGTTGCCGTTTCCGGTGCGACGGCTTCGTTCAACGGTTCCTGGTCCGGCTTTCTGGTTTCCACGATGGTGTCACTCCTTCTTCTTCGTTCGGGTCTTTCCTGTCTTCCTTGCCTTCCTGGTTTCCCTGGAAACCGCCAGGGCTTCTTCCTGGATCGTCCGCAGCGGGACGCCATGTTTCCCGGCGGCGGCGACGCAATCTTCATATTCGGGCCAGGATCTTCCCTGCCGGTTTTGCCGGCTCCCGGACTTGATCCGTATCCTTCCGAACCGGGTTCGAACGGTGGCGAAGGTGCGGTCCAGTTCGATCCGGCTTTCCAGGCGATAGCGCAGGCCCAGGCTACCGGTTTCCCGCAGGAGGATGTCCCCGATCCTCTCCACGGCGTCCGGGCGGGCCAGGACAGTGAGGAGATGGCCGCTTCTCCCTTTTTTCATGACGATCGGCGTGGTCCAGGCGTCCAGCGCCCCGGCTTCCAGCAGCCGTCCGGCGGTGTAGGCGAGCACCTGGGGAGGCAGGTCGTCCACGCAGCATTCCAGCACCGCCACCTGGGGAACGGCGGCGGCCGCTTCCTCGGCCTCTCCCCAGAACATCCGGAGGACGTTCGGAATGTCCGGGAAATTCCGGGTACCGGCGCCGCAGCCGGTTTTGACGACGGTCATCGGCGGCAGGGTTCCCCAGGCATCGGCGACGTCGGTCAGGATGGCGGCGCCGGTCGGGGTCAGCCGCTCCCCATCCAGCCCTCCGGACGAGGCGGGGACCCCCCGGATGAGTTTCGCCGTGGCCGGCGCCGGTACCGGGTAGAGGCCGTGTCGGCACCGGACCGTTCCGGACCCGGTCACCAGCGGGGAAACCACGATCCGGTCCGGGGCGAGCCAGGCCAGGCCTGCGCAGGCACCGGTAATGTCGATGATGGCGTCCAGCGCTCCCGCTTCGTGGAGGTGGACTTTTTCGAACGGCCGGCCGTGCACTTCCGCCTCTGCCTCCAGTATCCTCCGGAAAATCCTCAGCGCTCTCTCACGCACCGGCTTCGACAGGTTCCCCGCCTTCAGGATCCTGGAGATCTCTTTCCATCCACGGTGAGGTCCTTTTTCCGGAGCGTTCACGTACACTCGTCTCGCCAACACACCCTGGGTATCCACCCGGCGGGTGGACAGCTTCCAGCCCTGGATCGGGAGGGACCGGACCGCTTCCTTGAGCACCTTCAGAGGAACGCCCAGGTCCACCAGGGCGCCCAGGATCATGTCGCCGCTGGCGCCGGCGAAGGTGTCGATGTACAAGGTCTTCTGCATCGGAGCCCTCTTTGCGTGGGCGGGCATCATACTCCATCCAGGCGGTTTGAGTCCGCTCTCCCAGAGGCGTTCCTCGTGGTTTCCTTGCCCGGACCTCCCAGGGCAGGGCATAATCTCGTGATCGACCCTCCAAGAGAAAGGGAGTGAACGTAGATGGCCGGGCAGCCCCATGATCGCAAGGGCGAGTTCGAAGAGGTGGCTCTTCCCCACATCGACTCGCTCTATAACCTGGCCCTGAATCTGACACGAAACAGGAAAGACGCCGAAGACCTGGTACAGGAGACTTACCTGCGGGCCTACCGGTTTTTCGATTCCTACAAAACGGGCACCCGTATCCGGGCCTGGCTTTTCCGGATTCTCCGGAATACCTTCATCAACCGGTACCGGGCCTCCAAGGTCCGGCCGGAGCAGGTCGATTTCGAAAAGGTCGAGGCGGTCTACGAGACCTTGGCCACCGAAGCGGCCGAGCGGCGCAACCCTCAGCTCTCTCCCGAGGATCGGGTCATGCATGGTGTCCTGGACGCGACGGTACAGGACGCTCTGGACGAGCTTCCGGAGGAGTACCGCCTAGTGGTTCTGCTGGCGTTCGTCGAGGATCTGTCGTACAGGGAGATCGCCGAAACCCTTTCGATTCCGGTCGGCACGGTCATGAGCCGGCTCCACCGTGGGCGAAAACTCCTTCAAACCGCCCTTTTTGAGTACGCCGGCAAGAAGGGAATAAAAAGAGACCGGACGATTGTTCCAGATACCGTTCAGGTGAAGGAGCCGTAGAATGGACAACCGGAAAACGAAGGCGGTCGATTGCGATCGGTTCCGGGAAGATTTGTTCCTGTACCAGTCGGAAGAACTTTCGTCGGAGGACCGTTCGGCGATGCAGGAGCACCTGGACCGGTGCGCCGGGTGCGCCGATCGGCTCGAGCTGGAGAACCGGCTTCTCGCGGCCCTGAAAGCAGGACTGCCCAGGGAAAAGGCGCCGGAGAGCCTCGGGCTCCGGGTGCGGGCCGCCCTGGAGCAGGAGGCGTCGATCCCGCCTGTTCCGGAGAGAAGAACCGCTTCCTTCGCCGGCTGGTGGCGGGACCCGAAATGGGCGACCCTGGCGGCGCTGCTCCTGCTGGTCCTGCTGGTGGCCCCGTTCGTTCGGCGAGGCGGCGGCGAGCGGGGAGCCGGCGGATCGCCGGTGCCCGCCATGGCCGTCTACACCGGTGTCATCGTCGATTCCACCTGTGACAAGGCGGGGCTTTCCATCTTGCAGCAGATGGATTGCCCGGATCACACTCACCTGAACGCGCTGAAGCTGACGGACGGGCGTTACCTGTACTTCAACCTGTACCAGTCCCGGTACACCCGGTTCGTGACCGATCCCCGGATGCGGGGGCGGGAAATCACGGTGCAGGCCGCCGTTTATCCGGACATCCAGACCCTGGAAATCGTCAATCTCCAGGAAGTCGCCGGCAAGCTTTAGCAATCCATTCCGTGCTACGCTAACCTACTAAGGTCCGTGCGCAGATCGTGGGTGCGCCATTCTCTTGAGGAGTCTCCATGAGCCAGGTTACTGAAGTTACCGATAACAATTTCGACGAGGAAGTATTGCAGGCCGGTCTCCCGGTGCTGGTTGATTTTTCCGCCACCTGGTGCGGCCCCTGTAAAAAGCTCGAGCCGGTGGTCCATGAAATCGCCGGGGAGTACGACGGGCGTCTGAAGGTGGTGAAGGTGGACGTGGATAAAGCCCGGCAGACCGCGGCCAAGTACGCCGTGATGTCGGTGCCGACCGTCTTCCTGTTCCAGAACGGCGAAGTGAAGGATCAGCATATCGGCCTGGCCCCGAAAAGCCTGCTGGCCGACAAGGTCCAGAAGGTTCTCTAAGTGCACGCGCTCCTGGAGCAGATCAACGAGTGGAATTACGCCTTGGGACAGGCGCTGGGCGATCACATGGCGACCGGGTCGCTCATGGCGATTCTGGTCGTTTTCGGAGCCGGAGTTCTGACCAGCCTGACCCCGTGCGTTTACCCGGTCATTCCCGTGACGGTCACCTATCTCGGTGGAGCCGCCGCCGGGAACCGGAGGCGGGCGGTGACCCTCTCCTTGACGTATGTCGGGGGGCTTTCCCTGGTCTACGCCAGCCTGGGCGTTCTTGCCGCCGCCCTGGGAAAGACGTTTGGCGTTTACACGCAAAGCCCGTGGGTGTACGGCCTGGTCGGGGCCGTGATCATCCTGTTCGGGCTGGGGATGCTCGATCTGTATACCATCCAGGCGCCTGCCTGGATGGGCGGCGTCCAGGCGAAGGGCGCCGTCCGTGGCGGATACATCGGCGCCCTGCTCATGGGGGCAGCGGCGGCGTTCGTCACCGCTCCCTGTTCGGCCCCGGTCCTCGGCGCCTTGCTGATCACCGTGGCGAAGAGCCAGAACCCGGTTTGGGGGAGTTTTCTCCTCCTGGTCTTCGCCCTGGGGCTGAGCCTTCTTCTGCTCATCCTGGGCGTATTCTCAGGAACCCTCGCCAGCCTTCCGAAGCCGGGCAGTTGGATGAACTGGGTCAAGAAAGGTTTCGGCGTTGTGATGATCCTGATCGGAGGATGGTTCCTTCTCAAGGCCTTCCTCTAGGAGTCTGTGCGGTAGAAAGGTAATGCCGCGCGCATGGGGCTTACGAGTTCC
>CAZZIV010000017.1:0-25526 GCA_964654385.1 uncultured Acidobacteriota bacterium
TCTCCGGCGGCGGCGGATTCTGCGTGACCGCGGCCGACGCGTGCGCATCGCATGAGATTTGTGTCGACGTCGACCGGCTGTAACTTTTTGTCGTATTGGAGGGTGTCGGCGGGAGTGAACCGGTAGGTTCCTTCCCGCCAGCGGAAAAGACGGTAGACAATTTGCGTCACCTGGGTTCGCAGCGCTTCCCGGAGGTCTTCGGAGGAAATGAACCCGGAATCGACAAGGATATGTCCCAGGCGCTGCAAGGTGCTTTTCTGAATTCGAAGAGCCTCATCCAACTGGCTCTGGGCGATGATACCGGTCCGGACCAGAACCGATCCGAGCAGATCCTCGAGATTGTGATTGTGGCTCTCGGCTCCCACCACAGAACCGTCCAGAAACTTGACCGTGACCGTCTCCGTGCCGGAATCGAACTGGAGTTCTCCGGTTTTCCTCTGGATTCCGATCAACTGGAAAATATCTCCCAGCCCGAAGTCCTGGATCGTTCCTTCCAGGGCCATCTCAGGCCTCTCTTCCAGCGGTCGCCGCCGCAACTATCCATAGAATCAACGTTGCGATCAAACCGGTCACACCCGCCGCATCCACCGCGCGCACCGCGGGGACCTGTCCGGAAAACAGCAGGCCGTACCGAAGGTCGAAGCCGGTCAACCATTCCACGGAGCGGAAAACCGCCGGCTTCCAGGTCAGGAGGGCGCTGAACCAGAAAACCAACAGAACACATCCGGCCAGCAACCGGCCCTGTAGGATCTGGGTCGCGCCCGGGAAAACCCATCCGGCATACCTCCGCACCAAGCGGGTCGCTTTTTCATGGCGTTCCACTTCGAACATCTTCCGGGTCTTGGTTTCGGGCGCGAGCCCGTCTCCCAGAACGAACAAGTGGAGGCATTGGCTGCAGTACTCGTGCCCTTCCCGTCCGGTTTTGCAGCGGTTGCAGAACGCTCGCCCGCACCGGATGCAGCGGCGGGCGGAATGTCTATTCCCGGCTGCGCCCGCCAGAAGGAGAGAAACCACCATCGTGAGCAGCGCCACTACGCTGACCGGATTCAGAAACCGGCGCAGGAAGGAACCTCCGGGAACGGCCGTCGTCTTCCCGGTTCGGAAGCTTCCGCCTTCGAAGGCGGCCGTCCAGACGGAGCCGAGGTTCAGATCCGCGTCGACCACGCCGGTCCTCTCTTTCTCGGACCGGGCCATGAGACGCGTGACCTCTTCCGAATCCAGCTCCCGCGCCCGATCCAGAGCCTCTTCCGATTCGGTGAAGCGAAATCCTTCCGCATGGGACCTGTAGAGGTTGTGCAGTGCCAGGATCGAGTCGGGGTGGGTTTCCAGCACACGGAGATAGTAGGCGCCGGCTTCATCATAGTTCTGGAGCTGGTAGTATATGTTTCCGATGTTGATTTCGGCCTGATACAATTCCGGATCCACCTCCAAGGCGCGCTGGTATTCCTGGAAGGCTTCACCGAAAAACTGCCCCTTGGCGTACAAACCCGCGAGAAGGAACCGGAAAGTCGCATCGTCCGGGTACGCATCCACCAGGCTTTGCATCTCCACGACCCTGTCCGGCGTGTATGGACCGGAGGCGGCTTGCAGCGTGGCGCGGACTACCGGATCGGTGGTCATCCCGTACACCGCCACGGCGACCCGGAACATCGGAACACAGAGCATTGCCGCCAGAAGCAGCAGGATCGTCGCCGTCTTTTCCAAACGTCGCATAAAACGGAACACGGCCGCCAACCAGTAGAAGCCGATCCAGCCGGCCGTGAACCATAAGAGGGCCGGAAGCGTCAGGAGAACCCACGCGACGGTTTTCCCCTGCGCCGGACGGCCCCTCACGGAAAACCATTCTTCGACCTGGTGGCGGAACGGAATCTGGTAGCGCAGCATCATCAGGATCGAAAAAAGCGCTCCGGCGCCCAGGAGAGCCAGGATCAGCGACAGGAAAAAACGGTTCGGCAGCCTGAAGTCGACCGCGCTCTGCGTGATCCCCCGGCGCAGGCCGGTGATGTATTCGGAAAAGGCGGAAAAAATGGCTCCCTGCCCCGACTTCCAGATCACCCAGGCGCGGGCGATGCTTACCTCCGGGCGACCCGGATCCAGGTCCTCCGCGAGGTGGAGAGAGTCCATCGCCTGGGCATAACGACCTTTTTCCAGGAGATGGTCGGATTCGACGATCAGGGCGTCTCCCAGATGACGAAGACGTCCCACCCCTTCCTCAGCGCAGAATGCACGGATTTTTTCGGACTGGAGCCTGGCGTCCTCGTTCCTACCCTCGGCGAGAAACGCTTTCCTCTGGAACCAGTGGTTCTGCAGCCTCCGTTGAAACGCCTCGTAATCGAATCCACGCCGCTCCCCGCTAGCGTCTTCCCCGTTCAGTAGAATCGTCTCCTGCTCTTTCATCTCCGCCGGCGGACCGGCCGGCTTGAGACGGATTTTCGCTGCGCAGGTTGGAGGAAGACCGAGAATCCAGACCGTCCCGACCGCGATCAGGACGCAGACGATCTTCCGTAGGAAGCCTGCAGAACGGTGGTTCAAGATGCGGTCAACCTTTTTCGGAGCCGTCAGCCCCGGTTTTGGAAACCGAGCGCTTCCTCACGAACAACAATCTCAATTCCGCCAGGATTTTGTCCAGATGGTCTTCTTCCGCCCGGCTGAGGTTACCCCGGCATTTCACCTTGAGGAGAGCCAGGAAATCGATGGAAACCTGAGCCTGTTCCAGGTTGACCTGGGATCTGCCGCCCTCTGGATGGGGGACTTCCCCCAGATGGAACAGTGCCGATTGAGCCAGGGAGACGGTAAGAGCAGAGAAATCGACGCCGATCGGCTCCTCCACCGGTTGGTGCTGAAACCCATGGGATTTGTCGTCGGAAGAGTCTTTCGACTCCTCCGCCGGAGACTCCTTTTCGCTCCTCTCGGCACCGTCGGGATCCCGTAGTTCACCATCGGCGGTGAACGGCCTCCGATCCATCACCTTGATTTCCGGCTCTTCTTCGTTACGATGCTCTTCGCTCATGTCCCTATTCCCCTGCTGCTCTCCGGAGCCGGTCCGTCCGCTCTCCCCGGTACCGCGAACGGGACGCTCCGGAATCGTTTCGGTCATCGGATGGTACCATTCCGGCTCCCGGAACGGCACAGGGCTCCGAAATTCCTCCGGGCGGAAACGACCGGTCGGATCTGGTTCGGAAAAACGTTCCGCCGGGCAAAAACATGGCCCCTTCCATGTTCCAAGTCAAGGAGTGTGCGCGGTGACTAACAGGTTCGAATCGTTCGATGGTCTCATCGATCTAATGGATCGTCTCCGGGAACCGGATGGATGTCCCTGGGACCGGGAGCAGAATTACGAGACGCTCAGGGGATACCTTTTGGAGGAAGCGTACGAGGTGGTGGAAGCCCTGGACGACCAGGACGAAGAGGCTCTATGCGAGGAGCTGGGGGACCTCCTCTTCCAGATCGTGTTCCTCTCTCGAATCGGCAAGGAAAACGGCTCTTTTTCTGCCAGGGACGTGGTTCGCGGAATTGCAACAAAAATGATACGCCGCCATCCGCACGTTTTCGGGGACCAGGAGGCCGGAACTTCCGAGGAGGTTCTCCGGAACTGGGAGCAGATCAAGAAGAGGGAAAGAAAGGAAAAGCTTCCGCCGGGTGCCGGCGGACCGCATCCTGGGATCCTGGACGGGATTCCGAGGGCGCTTCCCGCCCTTCAGAAGGCTCAGCGAATCGGCACGAAAACCGCCCGGGCCGGTTTTTTCTGGAAGAATTCCAGGGAGATCCTGGGCAAGGTTCACGAAGAGCTGGGCGAACTGATCCGCGCGCTGGGTCAGGAGGACAAGGCGGCCGTGGGGGAAGAACTGGGGGATCTGCTGTTCACCCTGGTCATGCTCGCCGGGAAGGAAGAACTCGACGCGGAAGGATCGCTGGAGCATGCCAACCGAAAATTTTCCGACCGCTTCCGGATGCTTGAAGAACTGCTGGCGGCTCAGGGGGAATCCCTGGAAAATTCTTCCCCAGAGCGCCTCGAAGAGCTCTGGCGCGAAGTAAAAGAATCCGGGAACCGTTAGCCCCAGCCTAACAATCTTTCGCGGCCAAAACCGCTGAAGCTCGCGTCCTAGCAGAGCGCTCCCGGCCGCACTCGCCTCCGCCGATGCTCCCATACGATCGGGTATGCTGCGCTCGTTGAAGGCTGCGTGCGACCATGCCTGGCGCACTCTGACCCGTTTTCACTCGAGAAGGATGGTCCCATCGGGGCTAGCCTTCGTACACACCCAGCTTGCGGAAGCGCTCGTATCGGTGCTGGACCAGTTCGGAACCTGTCAACCGGGACAATTCCTCCAATTGCCTTTCCAGCACCTCCCCGACCCGTTCCGCCTGTGCGCCGGGATCCACGTGCGCTCCGCCCAGGACCTCGGGAATGATCTCGTCCACGATTCCCAGCGCGGCAAGGTCCCCGGAAGTCACCTTCATCGCTCCCGCTGCGTTCTTGCTCATGGCCGGGTTCTTCCAGAGAATCGCCGCGCAGCCTTCGGGACTGATGACCGAATAGGTGGCGAACTCCAGAATATTGACCTTGTTGCCGATTCCCAGGGCCAGCGCCCCCCCCGAACCCCCTTCTCCTGTGACCGTTACCAGGACAGGAACGGTCAACCGTGCCATCTCCCGCAGGTTGTAGGCGATCGCTTCCGCCTGCCCGCGTTCCTCGGCACCGATCCCCGGGTACGCTCCGGGAGTATCAATGAAGGTGAGAATCGGACGGCCGAACTTTTCGGCCATTCGCATCACTCGAAGAGCTTTTCGGTACCCTTCCGGCCGGGGCATCCCGAAATTGCGATAAATCTTTTCTTTCGTGTCCCGGCCCTTCTGATGGCCGATGACCACGACCGATCTCTCCTTAAAAACTGCAGTCCCGCAGATAATGGCCGGATCGTCGGCGTACCTCCGGTCGCCGTGGATCTCCAGGAAATCCTCGCAGAGGAACCGAATGTAATCGGTGGTGTACGGTCGCTTCATATGCCGGGCGACCAGGGTTTTCTGCCACGGCGTCAGATTCCCGAATATCTTTCTCCGGGTCTCTTCCAGTTCCTTCTCCAACTGAAGGCGCTTTTGCCGGGTCGCCTGATCGTCCCCGGTTCCGGATAACGCCTCGATCTTCTTTTCCAGGGTGAGGATCGGCTCTTCAAACATCTCTTCCGTCACGAAACGTCCCTCCACGCTCATTCTCGCACAGTCGGACCTGCCGAATCCAGGCGTGGAGTATCCGGGGGAGGTTTCAGGCCCGGGGATGGAAATCCTCGTAAAGCTTTCGGAGCCGCTCCCGGTTGATGTGAGTGTAAATCTGGGTCGTGGAGATATCGGTATGGCCGAGCATCGCCTGCACCGACCGGAGGTCCGCGCCGTTCTCCAGCAGATGGGTGGCAAAGGAGTGGCGCAGTGTGTGAGGGGAAAGATTGACGGTAATACCGGCCCGGACCCCATGCGCCTTGATCAGTTTCCAGAATCCCTGCCGGGTCATCGCCCCGCCTTTCCGTTTCACGAACAGTACATCGCTTCGGGCCTCCCCCAGGAGTTCGGGCCGACCGTTGGCCAGGTAGCGCTGGAGGGATCCTTCCGCCTCCTGTCCAAGAGGCACAATCCTCTCCTTGGAGCCCTTTCCCATGCACCGGATATACCCGGCATCCAGGTGGAGATCCTGGAAACGAAGTCCGATCAGTTCGCTCACCCGGAGCCCGGCTCCGTAGAGCACTTCCAGCATGGCGGCGTCCCGCATCCCGAGAGCGGTCTTCCGGTCCGGAGCCGCCAGGAGGGCTTCCACCTCCTCAGGAGTAAGAACGGCTGGGAGCTTTTTCCAGACCTTTGGAGGATCGATGTTCTCGGCCGGGTTCGACTCCAGGACGCCGCGCGCCAGGAGCCATTCAAAGAACCCTCGAACGGCCACGATCCACCGGGCCACCGAACGGGGGGATCGGCCGGCGGCCCGCATGGAACGGAGAACCCGCAGCAGATCCTCCTCGGCGGCCTGGGGCAGTTGCTTTTTCCGGCCCAGGCTCCGGGCCAGCCGTTCCAGGTCCCTCCTGTATGCCTCGGTCGTATTGATCGAAAGTCCCTTCTCCGCCAAAAGGTAGTCCAGATACTCCCGGAGAGCCCGGTCGCCGGATCGGGTTTTCACCGGACGCCCTTTCCGGATTCCAGCAGGAGGGTGACCGGCCCCTGATTCACCAGTTCCACATCCATCATCGCCTGGAACCTGCCGGCCTCCACCGGCACGCCTTCACTCTTCAGCCGATCGATATACAAGAGGTAGAGCCGGTTCGCAGGCTCCGGTGCCGCGGCTCTGTCGAAAGACGGCCGGTTCCCCTTCCGGGTATCGGCGGCCAGGGTGAACTGGCTCACCACCAACGCCGAACCGCCGGTCTCGAGGAGGCTCCTATTCATGTTTCTCCCGGCCCCTTCCCGGCCGGGAGGATCGGGGAAAATCCGCAGCCCGGCGGTCTTCCGGGCCAGGAACCGGGCGTCTTCCTCCGTATCTCCCCGTTCCACGCCAAGGAAAACCAGGATCCCGGCCCCGATCTTGCCGAGCAACGAGGATCCGACACGAACCTCTGCCGAAAAAACTCTCTGGATGAGCGCTTTCATGGGGATGTTCTCCGCCCGGTGACCCTTTCCAGGAGAGAATCCAGATCCCGAATCCTCAGGAGCTTGGCGCCGAAACCGATGATCAGGGCGCCGGTCAACACCGCGGCGGCCAACCGGAGCGAATCCCCTGCGATTCCCCCTCCTCCGGTCCTTGCCTCCAGCCAGGCATGTTCCTGGGCCACCACGATCCCCATTCCCAGGGACAGGAACGCCATTTTCCAGGTGGCGCTCAGAACACCGCATCCCCTGAAGCCTCCAACCGTCCGGGTCAGGGAGATGGTAAGAACCGAGAAATTGACCCAAGCCGCCAGCGAAGTGGCCAGAGCCAGAGCCAGGAACGCGGAAATTCCGAACCGGGGAAGGATCGCCATCATGAGAAAGCTGGCGGCGACTTTGACAGCCACCGCCGCGCCGGAAGCGATGACCGGAAGCCGGACCTGGCCGAGGGCGTAGAAGGTCGGAACCTGGATCTTCGTCACTGAATAGGCGTACAGTCCCAGGGCGTAACAGAGCAGGGCGGCGGCTGTCTGAGACGTGGCCGTAGGGCTGAACCTGCCATGTTCGAAGATGACCCGAATCAGGGGAACCCGCAAAGCGATCAAACCGGCGGTCGCAGGCAGGGTCAATAGAGCGGCTGCCCGCAGGGCGGCGGCGAGGTTGTTCCTCAGGGCGTCGGGTTCCTTGCGGGCGACATCGTGGGATACCCGGGCCAGGTTCGCCGTTGCGATCGCCACGCCGAACAGTCCCAGGGGCAACTGCATCATCCTGAACGCCACATTCAACCACGTGACCGGACCGTCTCCCTGGGACCAGGCCAGGCCGGTATCCACGAAAAGGCTAATCTGGGTAGCCGCCAGGCCGAAGGTGGCGGGCACCATCAGTCCGGCTACCCGCCTGACCCCGGGGTCCGTCCAGGCGGCCCTCGGACGGAACCGGAATCCCCGGGCGTTCAAGGAAGGGAGCTGAACGAGAAACTGGAGACATCCTCCCGCCATCGCACCTGCTGCGATGGAAAGAATCGGGTTCAGCCCTGCCGCCCGGAAAACCGGAATGAGCAGAATCATTCCGAGGATCGTCGCCAGGTTGAAGAAGATCGGCGCCGCCGCAGGCAGGAAGAATCGTCCGAAGGCGTTGAGCATTCCCATCGCCACCGCCGCCATCGAGACCACCAGGAGAAACGGCGAAACGATCCTGGTCATCTGGGTCGCCAATTCCAGCTTGGCTGGCTCCCCTCCACCCACGTACGCCTTAACGATCCAGGGAGCCCCGAAAAAGACGACCAGCGTGAACAATCCCAGGATGACGATCAGCGATCCAAGGACCCTGTTTCCAAGGAGCCAGGCGGCCTCCGGCCCCTTCTCCTCCTTCTCCCTCACGAAGGTCGGAACGAAGGCCGAGGACATCGCCCCCTCGGCGAACAGGTCTCGAAGGAGATTCGGTATTCTGAACGCGGTGAGCCAGGCATCGGTCAGAAGACCGGCGCCGAAGTAATAGGAGCGGACCATTTCCCGCACCAGGCCGAGGACCCGGCTGAGCATGGTCGCCAGGCTGATGGAACCGACGGTTTTTAGAAGACTTTTCGGTTTTTCCATGGTCCGCCGAGATCGCCTACAGGCGTGGGTCGGAAGGTCGCATTTTCTCAGAATCATCCCGCCGCCACAAGCGAAGACCGCACCGACGGCTGGTTCTTGACAGTACAAGGCTCTATGGTAGGCTTCGAAAGCCGGTCCGGAATGGCACGGCTCGCAAGACAGGTCCCCGACCCTCCCAACGAAGGAGACAGCTCCATGTCCAGCCTGAACAAAGTAATGCTCATTGGAAACCTCGGACGCGACCCGGAACTTCGCTATACCCAAAACGGGACCGCGGTGGCGAATTTCACCATGGCGACAACCGATCGCTGGACCGACGGCACCGGCGAACGCCGGGAAAAAACCGAATGGCACCGTGTCGTGGTATGGGCCAAGCAGGCCGAAATCGTGGGCCAGTACCTGAAAAAGGGACGCCAGGTCTACGTGGAAGGCTCCCTTCAGACCCGGGAATGGACCGACCGGGACGGGAACAAGCGATACACCACCGAGGTCCGCGCTCAGCGGGTCCAGATGCTCGGACACCGGGGCGACCGGGACAGCCGGGAGCAGCCCGGGGATTCTCCACCGGCTCCTGCGTCGGATTCCGCCAAAGGACGGGAGGAGTTCCAGGGATCTTCGGCGGCAGATCCGGGCTCGGCAGGCTACAATGAGGATGATATCCCGTTCTAGAGGCCTGCCGCCATGGTAACCGGTCCGGATCCTGGACGGGGCGTGAGGAGAAGGTTGATGCGCGTCCACCTGCGGAGACGATCACCCCGGCGGGAGTCGGCGGCATCCGAAATCCCGCCGAGTTCCACCGGCGGGGTTCTCCTGGCCGCGCTTCTTCTGCTTCTTTCGTCCTACGGCTCATCCTTCGCTCAGACGGTGGAAGAGGTTCGGCCTCTCGCCCCGGAGTGGCGACAGAGGGTCGGTCCTCGTCCGACCTTCAAGATCGGGGTGGAAGGGACCGACCTCACCAAAATCAAGTTCCGTCTCATCCTGAGCCAAGACGATTTCGACACGGAGATGTACGTCTTCGACCAGACCGAGAACAAGGAGGGTTGGGCGTACAATATGCTGATGGGTGAATTCGGAGCCGAATTCACTCCCTCCAAGCCGATTCCGGACGGACGCTACCAGTGGAGAGCCGACGCCTGGAATGGCGTCGACTGGGTCGAGGGTGAGGATTATCTGGAGGTCGACATCGACGCCACGCCCCCGGCGTACGTGGACGGCCTGGAAATGTCAGTGGAGCCGGAGGGAACCGGCATCGTCCTGAGCTGGGACCCTGTAACCACCGACCAGGAGGGGCGGCCGGAATACGTCAACAAGTACAGGATCTACCGTTATGTCCGCCGAAGTTTTTTCTTTGTGATCCGCCCTTTCCAGATCGGTGTGACCGACAAAACAACCTTCGTTGACCGGGACGAGGTCGCCCTGAAAACACCTCTTGTTTTTTACAAGGTCAACGCGGAAGACGAAGCGGGAAACGAGCCAGACCGCCGGTTCTGACCCGGCTCGTCAGTTTCCCATCCCGGACATTTTGCGAACCTGGGCCGCGGCGGCGGTTTGCGGGTAATCCTGGAGGATCCCTTCGAACAGTTTCTTGGCCTCCTCGTCCCTTCCCATCGCCTTCCGATCCAGTCCTGCGTTCAGGAGGGCCTGGGCGGGCGGATAGACCCCGTTTTCTTCCGCCGCCAGTTGCAGGTAAATTTTCTCCGCTTCCTCAAACCGGTCCAGGCGCTCGTACAGGTCGGCGAGGGCCGCCTCGGCGGTCTGGGTCACGACCAGCCCCGCTCCGCTTCCGGCCGTTTCCTCCAAGAGCGGAATCGCTTCATCCCCTCTTCCAGAGCGGGCAAGGGAAATCCCGCGATAGAGATCGGCGACTTTCTCGGTCTCGACCGATCCGCTTTTATCCGCCGCTTCCAGGAAAAGGTCGGCCGCCCTCTGATAGTCGTCCACCGTACCGGTCATCGGGTCCGAAGCGGCGCGAAACGCCTCAATACCCTGACCAAGCAAAGCCTGTGCCTTCGCTTCCCTGGACTCGCCGTAGAAGTGCCAGCCCGCGAACACCAGGGCGAGAACCGCCAGCCCCCCTGCCCAACCGAGGACCTGTCTCCAGTTGTTCTCAAGCCATTCGCCTGCGTCGGTGGCGACCTCCATGAACTCGTCTTTCTTGATCTCTTTCTTCGTTAATCGGCGAACCATGCTTCCAGTACCTCTCTGCTTGGCGGGCCCGAAGGGACTTGAACCCCTGACCTTGAGTTTAGGAAACTCCTGCTCTATCCAACTGAGCTACGGGCCCCTGGGCACGATGATCGCCCGGAGCAGGCCGGGACATGGTATAAGAACCTTCTCTAACCCTCAACCGACCGTTTCCGGTCCACGGACGCCGACTGAATCCGGAACCCCTGTCCGGCGGCGAGAATCGCGCCGGATTCAAGGATCGGTCCTAGTCGTAGCGGAGCAGGCTGAAGATATTGCTCCGCTCCAGTGATCTCCGCCCGTTGAGAAACCTGAGCTCCGCCAGGAAGGCGTATCCTTCCACCCGGGCTTTCAGGCGGGACAGGAGCCTTCCCGCCGCCGCGGCGGTACCTCCCGTCGCCAGGAGGTCATCCACGACCACCACCCGCTGTCCCGGCTCGAGAGCGTCCGCGTGAATTTCCACCTTGTTGGAACCGTATTCCAGGTTGTACTCTTCGCTCACCACCTCCCCGGGCAGTTTGCCGGGTTTCCGGACCAGCTGAAGCCCGATGCCGAGGGCGTACGCCATGGCGGAGGCGAGAATGAATCCCCTGGCCTCCACTCCCACAAAGGCATCGATCTTCTCCCCCCGGTACCGTTCGACCATTTTGTCGACGGATGCACGGAACGCCTCGGCATTGCCGAACAGCGTCGTCAGATCGTAGAAGTTGATACCGGGCTTTGGGAAATCAGGTATTTCGCGAATCGTTTTCTTCAGTTCGGATATCAGCATGGCCCCCTCCTGCGCGCAGCAGCATCCTAAGACAGGGAGGTCTGCGGCGCAAGAAGGCCCTTCGCGCCGCGGACCCGGCGATCCGCCTCTTACTTTCGGCTAATGATCCTGCTGCTTCCGGTTGCGGATCTTTTCCTGGACTTTTACTACATCCCGAGGGGTGAGCCTCGTCAGGACACAGTCTCTCCACATCCTGGCCTCCGGATCATCTCCGACAGCAGCGAGATTCAACCAGTAATAAGCGGCCGGAAAATCCTGCGGTACCGAGACCCCTTCGTAAAAGCGAATTCCCAGGGTGAGCCCCGCTTCCAGGGATCCGCCCTCCGCGGCTTTCTTCCACCAGGCGATCGCTTCATCCTGATCGATTGGCACACCTTCCCCCAGGTCGTACGCCCGGCCGAGAAAGTACTGGGCTTCCGGATGGCCGGCCACCGCGGCCCTGGACAGCCACCGGATCCCTTCTTCCCGCGTGTCCTCCTCCCCGTCTTCGATCAACCCGGCACCGAACCGATAACAGGCCTCCCTGTTTCCGGCCTCCGCAGCCGCCAGAACCCATTTTCTGGCAGCGATCGGATCCCTGGGGAGTTCGACGCCGTCGTCGAACAGTTCGGCGAGTCGAAGCTGCGCCCGATCGTCGCCGCCTTCAGCGGCCCGCTTCCACCATTCTACGGCGGAGGGGAGATCCTTCTCCGTTCCTCTGCCTTCCATGTACATTTCGCCCAGGAGATACTGTGCCGGGGCGAACGCCCTCTCCGCAGCCAGTCGGTAGCATTTCACGGCGGAGGCGTTGTCCAGCGGCACACCGTGTCCGATGGCGAAGCTCTGCCCCAGCACGGTCTGGGTTTCCGGGTCCTCGTTCTCGATGCCGGAGAGAAGATCGTTTCCCACGGGATCCGGAGAGGATGCCGTCGGCGACCGGTTTGTCCGGCCTTGTTTGCCGGAATACCACTGGATCACCAGACGTCCCATACGCCCTCGGGAGATCGATTTGGTCGGGGCGAGAGGATTTGAACCTCCGACTCCCTGCACCCGAAGCAGGTGCGCTACCAGGCTGCGCTACGCCCCGATCCATTCAAGTCTACAAAGTCCGGCTGATGGTAGCAGCAAGGAACCACCGCCGCAAACCGGGGTACGGCAGACTCCAGCGGTGAAACCATCCTTCCGAACGGGCTTACAGAAACCGAAGCAGATAGAAACCGAGGAACAGCAGGAGGACGAATACGATGGTCATCCAACCCAGGTAACGTTCGATAAAGGGCAGCACCCTCGGGCCCATTCTTCGCACCAGTTCGGAAACCAGGAAAAACCGGCCGGACCGGCCCAGGACGGACGCCAGAACGAACACCGGAAGCGTCACATCGAACACACCGGCGGCGATGGTGAACACCTTGTAGGGGATCGGGGTGAAACCGGCGGCGAAAATCGCCTTGAACGCGTTCTGGTTGTAGAGCTGCTCCACCAGCGAGAAATTCTCCGGTGTCAGGCCGAGAAAACCCAGGTGGCGATAGGCGAAGTCACGGATGCCGAGCCAGAGCAATTTCCCGATGGCGTACCCCGCCAAACCACCGGTGACCGATCCGAGCATCGCAAAAAAAGCGTATACCCGGGAGCGGACCGGCTTCGCGATGGTCATGGCGATCAGAAGCACATCCGGGGGGATCGGAAAAAAACTGGCTTCTGCGAAAGCGAGAACAAACAGCGCAGTCTTCGCCTTCCGATGACCGGACCATTTCAACACCCATCGGTACAGCCGATGGTGGAAGCCGGTTCGCTTCCCGGCGGCTACCGGTTCCATCCGTACTTCCCGATCAGAGGGACGAAGCGGCACGGACCGTGGTTTTCCCGGAGAATTCTTCCCCGCCGGCGCGTCAAGGCGACCAGAGTCTGTTCCTCTTCATCGGTTCGGGAGTTCCCCGATTCCATGTGGATCGGAACGACCATGCGACCTCCGATTTCCAACTGTTCCAGGAGAGGCTCCGGTATGTCCGGCGCTCCGGCGGTAACGATCACAGCCTGGTACGGGGCGAACTCGCTCCAGCCGTAGGTTCCGTCGAAGATCTTGAAGTGAACGTTTTCGATCCCCTGGGAACGGAGGGTCCGGCGGGCCTTGCGGGAGAGTTCGGCGATCCGCTCCACCGTGTACACCTGTTCGAAAAGCGAGGACAGGATCGCCGCCTGATAGCCGGACCCGGTGCCGATCTCCAGGACTTTGCCGTTCCCGTCCGGCCGGATCAATTCGGTCATTCTCGCCACGATCCACGGCTGGGAAATCGTCTGATTCTCGCCGATCGGCAAGGCCGAATCGGAGTAGGCCCTGTCGGCCAGGGCCTCTTCGACGAATTTTTCCCTGGGAATTTTTCGAAAGGAATCGAGGATCAAGTCGGTTCGGATTCCCTGCTCCTGGAGCAGCCTGACCATTCTTTCCCTTCGGATCGCCTGGTTCGATTTTCGATTCAAGGTTCGGCTCCGTCGATCCGGCTCCGAAGGTTGCTTAATGACGGTTCGTGGGTCAGGTTCGCCTGCAGGGGGGTCACGGAGATAAAACCGTCCAGGATCGCCTTGTGGTCGCCGTCCGGTTCACCGGTGGGAGTCGTGTCGGCGCCGGCGATCCAGAAATAGGGCCGTCCCGATGGATCCAGGCGGCGGTCCATAGACGCCCGGTACCGCCGGGTGCCCTGGCGGGTGAGTCGGACGCCCCGGGGAGAGCAGGAGGGAATGTTCACGTTCAGGAAAACACCGGACGGCAAGCCGTTCTTCAGGATGTCCCCGCACAATTTCCGGATGAAGGTCTCCGCGGTGAAATAGTCGATATTGTCGTCGTCGAACCTGCCGGCCGATACCGCCACCGACGGGATATGCAAAAGGGTGCCTTCCAGAGCCCCCGCGACGGTACCGGAATAGGTGACGTCGTCCCCAATGTTCAGGCCCCGGTTGATTCCGGAAACGACTAGGTCCGGCTGGCGGCCTTCGGTCAGGTTGGAAACTCCGAGGTGAATGCAGTCGGTCGGGGTCCCGTTCACCACGTGCCGGTCGGCCTTGAGGGTCCGAACCCGGAGAGGCCGGTCCAGTGTGAGCGCGTGCCCCGCCCCGCTCCTTTCCCGGTCGGGAGCGACGGAGATCACACGGCCGAGTGGGCGGAGAATCTCGATCAGGGCGGCGATCCCGGGAGCTTCGCTTCCGTCGTCATTGGTGACGAGGATGAGAGGCTCGATCACAGGCTCCGAACTGGACACGATCACCATCTCCTCGTGGAAGATCCTCACAAAAGGTGAATTATAGGTACCGCCTGCGCAGAGAACAACTATCGAAATTGTAGTCGGAAAGGGAAAAATTGGTCGGGGCGGCGAGATTTGAACTCACGACCCCTTACACCCCAAGCAAGTGCGCTACCAGACTGCGCCACGCCCCGACCATGAGAAGCGCGGGAATGGTAAGGGATCCGCCGGTAGGCGTCAAGGGAGTGCCGGGGTTCAGGTTTGAACTATTTCCCGGCCGTCATGGTGAGACCTCGAAACGCCCGAAGGATCGCTTCCAAGCGATCCGCCACTTGGTGCCGGGCCTCCCGGAACCGGTCCCGGGCCTGTTCCGCTTCGTGGAGGGCGCCGCGAAACTTTTCGCTCTCGGCGGCCAGGGCCACGTTCCGCGCTTTCAGGGATTCGATTTCCGCCAGAGCGTCTTCATGGGCTCGGCGAAGAGCGGCCAATTCCACGTCCCCATCCTTGCCGTGCTCGCGGGATCGATCGACCGACTGGAGACGGCCTTTGAGAAGAGAGATCTGTCGAGTCGCTCCTTCGTAGCGGGTTCGGAGGTCGGCCAACCTGGACTGGAGCGATTCGATCCGTTCGTTCGTTTCCATTTCGGAAACCGCCTCTTGGGCCGGTTCCTCGAAAGGCAAACCGGCTGGATCTCGTTTCTCCTCCACCGGCTCCGGTTCTGCCGGGTCCTCCCCGGATTCCAGACGGCTTCGGGCATCGGCGATAGAATACTCTTCGTCCTGAAGCATACACTTAATCTGTAGAATTTTCCGGAGAGCCTCCAGGCCGTAGGTGGTTTGCCTCCCTCTCTTCTTCCCGGCGATCTGGGGGAACTCGCTTTCCCAGAACCGCAGCACGTAAGGTTGGATTTCTGCTAACTCGCAGACTTCATTCAACTTGAAATATCCACGGGTGGGAAGCTTGATCGCCGGCGCCGGATTCTCGCTCCCCTGCTTGACCCGGGAGGTCGTCCGGGATGTCTTCTGCGTTTCGGGAACCATCCGTTTCCTCCTGACCTTCTCCAAGGGGCATTATACCTCAGCATTCCGGGAATGTTCGAATCAAATCCGGAGAGCCGTGTTCCGGAGGCTCAGCCCTGCAGCAGGCGGTCCCGGACATCCTCCGCGGTCGGCAGATCGATCGCCTCGAGGATCCGGTCTCGGCAGGTGGAATAGACGAGCTTCCGGACCGCCCGCCGGATCGGTTGAATCGCTCTCGGCTGCACCGACAGATCGGTAAGGCCGAGGCCGATCAACGCCCCGGTCAACTGTTCATCCCCGGCCATTTCGCCACAAATAGAGACGGGAATCCCGGCCTCGCCGGCGCTTCGGACGACGAATCGAAGCATCCGGAGAACCGCCGGATGCAGCGGCTGATAGAGGTACCCCACCGCCTCGTTCCCACGATCGACAGCCAGGGCGTACTGGATCAGGTCATTGGTTCCGATCGAGAAAAAATCGGCTTCCCTCGCCAGGATATCCGAAGCCCAGGCCGCGGCCGGCACCTCGATCATGATCCCGACATCCAGGTGGTCGGCGCAGGGAATCCCTTCATTCCGGAGGTTCCCGGTCTCTTCGGCGAGTAACGATCGAACCGCGCGGATTTCCTCGATCGTGCTGACCAGAGGGATCATGATCCGGATGTCCGCATCGGCGGCGGCCCGCAGGAGCCCACGGATCTGGGGCCGGAAAATGTCCAGCCGTTGGAGACAAAAACGAACCGCCCGAAGCCCCAGTACCGGGTTCCGTTCCTGGGAGCCCAGAACCTGGTGAAAATATTTTTCACCACCCAGATCGAGGGTGCGGATCGTAACCGGGTTCGGCGCCATCTTTTTCGCCATCGCCGAGTAGGTTTCGAAGTGTTCCTCCTCGCTGGGGATCTCCGGGGAACGGGCCAGGAAAAGAAATTCAGAGCGATAGAGCCCGATCCCCTCGGCGCCGAAGAGAGCCGCCTTCTCCACCTCCTGGGGGAATTCGATATTCGCCTGAATCGAAACCCGCACGCCGTCCAGTGTTTCGGCTTCCGGCGCCTCCAGGTCGGCCAGGGCGATTTCTCTTTCCGCGATCTCCAGGCTCCTCTTCTCCGCTTCTTCCAGTTCCCCCGTTCCCGGGTTCAGAAGAACGGTTCCGTTGTCGCCGTCCAGAATCACCTCTTCGCCGGTGTGGACCCGCTGGGTGATGTCTTTCAGCCCGACGACCGCCGGCACCGAAAGCGCCTGGGCCAGGATCGCCGTGTGGGAAGTGATTCCACCGACATCGGTGGCGAACCCGGCCAGGTTTTTACGGGTAAGGAGCACCGTATCCGACGGCCCCAGGGAATGTGCGACCACGAGCACCGGCTGATCGTCGGGAAGCAGATCGCCGCTGCGGACATCGCCCCGGAGCAACCGCTGCAGCCGGAGATGGACATCCTGCAGGTCTCCTCCCCGTTCCTTGAACACCGTATCGTCGATGGAGTCGAATTTCCTCAGATATTCCCCGGCCGCCTCCTTCAACGCCCAGCTCGCCGTCGTCCGACCGATCCGGATTCTGTTTTCCACATTGCGAATCAGGCCCGGATCGTCCAGAATCAGGAGTTGGGCATCGATGATGCCCGTGTAGGTTTCCCCGAGAATCTCGTGGGTTCGTTCCCGAAGTTCCACGAGCTCCTGCCGCGCCTGGTTTCTCGCCCCATCGAACCGTCCGATTTCGTCGTGAATTCGTTCCGGCGGCACCGGGACCGGCACCACCGGCAGGTGGGTCGACTGGAGAACGAGAACCCGGCCCGCCGCCACTCCGGAGGAGACTCCGAGTCCCTGAACACGCTGAGAGCTCATGCCTCCTCTCCAAACCGATCCTGCACGAGCAGCGCCAATTCCTGCAAGGCCAGGGCCTCGTCGGGCCCCTCCGCCAGGAGATCCAGTTCCACATCCTTTGCCGCGGCCAGGGTCAGGAGCCCGAGTATTGATTTCCCGTCCACATGGACGTTCCCCTTCCGTACTTCTAAAGTACATTCGAAACGGTTGGCCAGGTGGACGAATTTGGCAGCGGCTCTGGCATGGAGACCGAGCCGGTTGCGGATCTTCAAGGATCGTCGGATCAAGAGAGTTCCTTCCCTTCTTCTTCGGTCGCGCCCGGTTCCCTGGCCTGGAGAATATCGCTGGCGACATGAATCGATCGCCTGCCCTGTTCGGCAATGCGGGATGGAACCGTCTGCATGTCGAGTTCGCCCCTCAGGTTGGTGAACTTGATCAACATCGGCAGGTTGACTCCGGTGACGATCTCAACACGGCCCGCATCCAGGAACGAGAGCGCCAGGTTCGTGGGTGTGCCGCCGAACATATCGGTCAGAATGAGGACACCGGATCCGGCGTCCAATCGGGCGATGGCGTCGCCGATCAGATCTCGCGCCTGATCCACGTCCATGTCCCAATCGATCGAGACCGCCTCCATGGCCGGCCCTTCGCCGACGATCCGGCGCGCCGCCTGCACGAGCTCGCCGGCCAGGTTTCCGTGGGTCACTACCAGTAGGCCTCTCATCTCTCCTCGCTATTCCCTTCCAAGATCCCTGTGATTGATCGTCACCGCCAACCCCTGAGCGTGGAAATGTTCGCCGATTCGCTCCGCCATGTACACGGATCGATGCTTGCCGCCGGTACAGCCGATCGCCACCGTCAGGTAGGTCTTCCCTTCTTTGGTGTATTCCGGGACCAGATGATCAAGAAAGTCCTTCAAACGGCCGACGAACGGCTCGGTTTCCGGTTGCTCCCGGAGGAATTTCTGAATGTCGAGATCTTTCCCGGTGAGGTGCCTGAGATGATCGACGAAAAACGGATTGGGCAGAAAGCGGACATCGAACATCAGGTCGGCGTCGGCCGGAACGCCGTATTTGAAACCGAAGGAGAGCACATTGATGTTCAGGCCGCTGGCGTCGGAACCCCGCCCGAACGTGTTTCGAAGATGCGCCTTCAACTGATGGGCGTTGAACCGGTTCGTGTCGATGATCTTGTCGGCGTATTCACGGATCACCGACATTTCCAATCGTTCCCGGTGGATCGCCTCTTCCAGGGTCGAAGTGGATGTCGCCATCGGATGAGGACGCCGCGTCTCGCTGAATCTCCTCTTCAGCACCTCGTCGGAACATTCGAAGAACAGTACTTCAAGGAGGATCCCGCGGCCGCGCAGATCCTGCAGAGTATCGGGAAGCCGCTTGATGGTGCTCCCTTCCCGGATGTCGACCACCAGAGCGGAACGCCTCGTTGGATCGGAACTTCGTCGGGCCATGTCGCAGAACGGTTGAATCAAACTGATCGGAAGATTGTCGATACAGAAAAAACCCAGATCTTCCAGGCAGTTCGCGGCCAGGGATTTCCCGGAACCGGAGAGGCCGGTGATGATGACGAGCCGATCCATTTCCTAGAATTCTCCTTCGTCCGCTTCCGGTCCCCCTGGTCCCGCTCCGCTCTCCCGGATCCGCCGCCCGAGTTTCCGGGCCAGTTCCCGCGCCGGGTGATACCCCTTCAACTTGAGAAGATGGTTCCGGGCGGCCACTTCGATCAGTACGGAGAGATTCCGGCCCGGTCCAACCGGCATTTCCACATAGGGTAACGGGATACCCAGGATACCGTATTCCATGTCATCCAGTCCCAAACGTTCGTATTTTTTCCCGGAATCCCACGGCTCCAGCCGGATGACGAATTCAACATTCTTCGTCACCCGGACAGAGGCCACGCCGAACAGATCCTTCACGTTCACGATCCCCAGACCGCGCAGTTCCATGTGGTGCCGGGTAAGTTCCGGGCCGGTCCCTACGATTCGACTGCCGATCCGTTTCATTTCGACCACATCGTCCGACACCAGCCGGTGCCCCCGCACCACCAGGTCCAGGGCGCATTCGCTCTTGCCGATTCCCGATTCCCCCAGGATAAAAACGCCGAGCCCATAGACGTCGATCAGAACCCCGTGTGTCACGGAGCGGGGCGCCAAGCGGTCCTGCAGGTAAGCGGAGAGGGTGTCGATCACGACGGAGGTCCGCAACCCGGTTCGGAAAAGCGGGATTCCGGAATCAACGGATTCCTGCTTCAATGCCTCCGGCACCTGCAGCCCTTCGGTGATGACGAAACAGCAAACACCGTGACGGCAAACCATGGAGGCGATCCGGGATCGTTCCGGTTCGGGACGTTCCTCCAGGAACCGGATTTCCGATTTACCCAGGATTTGTACCCTTCCCGGGTGGATATACTCCAGGAATCCGGCCAGGGCCAGACCCGGTTTCTGAATCCTCGGGCGCTGGATCAGGTTGTCCAGCCCGGCTTCTCCGACCACCAGTTCCAGGGCGAGATCCTCCGCGTTTTCATCGGTCAGCAGTTCGCGCACCGCCATGGTCGGGATGGCGCTGCTTTCATGCTCGCTCACTGTCTCTCCCCCTGTCCCTGGAAACAGACGCCCTTCGGTCCGAATTTCGCCGATTCCACGCGTTGACGGTTCCGATCGCTCATGGCATATTGCCCTTTCATCCGTTCACGGTAGCATCCATCCGAGGAAGCGAAAACATCCCATTTGGAGAAGACCATGGCTTCAGAAGCGATCGTCCACGTCATCGGCACCGGAACCATCGGAGAACCGCTGATCGGTCTCCTGACCACCCTCAAGAAACCTCTCGGAATCAGCGAGGTCACCTTCCACAAAAGAACCCCGCTGCTGACCGACCGGTCCAAGGTCCGGGACCTTCTCAACCGAGGGGCGCGCCTCTGCACCGATAAAGGCTCGATCAAGGGATTCCAGGACCTGGGAATGGAACCCTCCTTCGAAGCAGTGGAGGCGATTCGCAGAGCGGCTGTGGTCATCGACTGCACCCCTTCCGGCGTGGGAACCAGCAACAAGAACGAATACTACAATAATTTTACAGACAACACGTTCGGATTCATCGCACAGGGAAGCGAATTCGGATTCGGGAAGCAGTACGCCCGGGGTATCAACGACCGCGCGCTGGTAAAAGGTGAAGACCAGTTCATCCAGGTCGTCTCCTGCAACACCCATAACCTCTCGGTTCTCCTCGAGAGCATGGCGCTCACCGATGGAGGACCGGACAACCTGGTGGACGGTAGGTTCGTCTGCATGCGGAGAGCCAATGACATCTCCCAGGACGGCAGTTTCATCCCCGCCCCGCAGGTCGGAACGCACAAAGATGCCCGCTTCGGCACCCATCACGCCCGGGACGCCTGGCACCTCTTCAATACTCTGGGATACGACCTGAACATCTTCTCCTCCGCCATCAAGCTGAACTCCCAGTACATGCACACGATTTTCTTCGACATCCACGTGAAGAATTCGATCCACAAAGAGAAGCTCCTTGAATACAT
Organism: uncultured Acidobacteriota bacterium; assembly: GCA_964654385.1. GTDB lineage: Bacteria > Acidobacteriota > Polarisedimenticolia > Polarisedimenticolales > Polarisedimenticolaceae > Polarisedimenticola. The sequence goes on from CAZZIV010000017.1 coordinate 20,767, forward strand.
CCAGGCCAATCCCCGGATCGCCATCACCTATAAAACTTCGGCGAACTCGGTGTTCTCCTACGGGAGGGACCACGGACACTTCGGACGGATCCTGAATACCACGGTGATACCGATCGGTTCGCTGACCGTTCGAAACGACAGGGAAATCATCGGATATTGCTTTACTCCCCAGGACGGGAACTCCCTGCTGTCATCGGTCTCGGCCGCCTGCTGGTTCCTCTACCCGGATGACTACGAAGACAGAATCCAGTGTCTTTCCGAATTCTTCCTCGACGAGGTCTGAGTTCCGGCCATGGAAGAAGCGTTCGGCTCAGGCGCCGAGCTTCCCGATCTCTTCCACCACCTTCGGAATGACCTCGAATAAGTCGCCTACGATTCCGTAGTCGGCCACTTTGAAGATCGGCGCCTCCGGATCCTTGTTGATGGCAACGATGATCTTGGCCGAGGACATGCCCGCCAGGTGCTGAATCGCTCCGGATATTCCGCAGGCGATGTAGAGGTTCGGAGACACCACTTTGCCGGTCTGTCCGACCTGATGGGAATGGGGGATCCAACCTGCGTCGACCGCGGCTCTCGAGGCGCCGACGGCGGCGCCCAGCGGCTCCGCCAGGGAGCGAATAAGCTCGAAATTTTTCGGGTCCTTGATGCCTCGCCCTCCGGACACAACAACGGAGGCTTCGGCCACGTCCAGTTCCTGTTCCGCCGGTTTTTCCAGCCGAACCGCCCGGACGCGGATTTTTTCATCGGGCAGATCGAGCGTCATCGAGACGAGTTCCGCGTCTCCAGAGCCTTCCGGTTCGTCGACCGGGAACAGGTTCGGCCGCAAGGTCGCGAACGCCGGCCGCCTTTTCGGAATCGAGACAGTGGCGACCGCCTTGCCGGAGAAAACAGGACGTTCGCATCGGACCGCCCCGTCCTCACCGATTTCAATGGAAGTTACATCGCTCAGGACCGCCGTCTCCAGGATGGCCGCCGTCCGGGCCGACAGATCCTTGCCCATGCTGGTGGCGGAGAACAGCACCAGATCCGCGTCGGCCTCTTTCGCCGCCGCCGCCACCGCTGCGGCGTACGCCTCCGGAGCATAACTGGAAAGCCGGTCTTCCTCGAACACGAGCAGCCGCTTCGCTCCGTGTTGTCCCAGGACGGCGGCGTCCGAACCTGCTCCCTGGCCGAGGGAAACCGCATCCACACGACCGCCCAGGACCTCCGCCAGTTTTCCTGCGGCGGAAAGAGCCTCCAGGGAAGAGCGCTTGAGAGAGCCGTCACGGCGTTCCGCGAAAACGAGAATATTGCCAGCCATCAGATCACCTTCTCTTCTTCATGAAGAATTCGCACCAGTTCTTTCGCCTGCTCCGAAGGATCCCCTTCCAGGAGCCGCCCCGCGCTCTTCCCTGGGGGAAGCTCCAGCTTTTCCCATACCACCATCCGTTCCGTGGAGAGGGCTTCTTCGGGAACACCTGCCTCCTCGGCTGTGCGCACTTCGATCGTTTTCTTTTTGGCCTGCATGATTCCCTTCAAGGAAGCGTAGCGCGGCTCGTTCAACCCCTTGTCGCAGCTCAAGACCGCCGGGAGTGTACCTTCCATCACTTCCACGGCGCCTTCGATCTCCCGCTTCGCCGAAAAACGCCCATCGGAAATTTCCAGGGTTCCGACGGCGGATACATGAGGAAGATCCAGAAGCTGGCCGAGCATCGGCGCCGTCTGGCTCTCATCGGTTCCTACGCCTTGTTTTCCCAGAAGAACCAGATCGGGGGATTCGTTCCTGGCGACGAAGGCGAGGGCACGGGCGCGAACCAGCCCATCGGCCCTCTCGAAACGATCATCCTGGATCAGGACCGCCCGATCCGCTCCCATGGCGAGACCCTGCCTCAGGGTGGCGGAAGCGCTCTCAGGCCCCGCGCACACCAGGACCACTTCCCCGTCCCCCGCGCTCTCCCTCAACGCCAGAGCTTCCTCGACGGCGTATTCGTCATAGGGGGACATGATGAATTTGACGCCGGCCTCCACCAGGGAGACGCCGTCGTCGGCGATCTTGACCTTGGTTTCCGTATCCGGCACATGCTTGATGCCCACTATGATTTTCATTCCTGATCTCCTGTCGGCCCGAGCCCCGTCAAGGCTTTCCGACGATCAAACTGGCGTTGGTACCGCCGAATCCGAACGAGTTGGACAAGGCCTTGTGAACGGTCATGGAGCGGCTGCCGTCGGCCGCCGTGTCCAGGTCACAAAGCGGATCGGGGTTGTCCTGGTTGATGGTGGGAGGAACGATGTCGTGGTACACCGCCTTCGCGATGATGATTGCCTCCAGGCCTCCGGCGGCCCCCAGCAGATGGCCGGTCATCGACTTGGTGGACCCGCAAACCAGTTCAGAGGCGTGATCACCGAAAACGGTTTTGACGGCCTGAACCTCGATCTCGTCCCCGGCCGGCGTGGAGGTCCCGTGAGCGTTGATGTAATCGATCGATCCAGGATCGATCCGTCCCCGCTCAAGGGCCATTTTCATGGAGCGGATCGCTCCTCCACCCCGGGGATCCGGGGCGCTCACATGGTAAGCGTCTCCGCTCATGCCGTACCCCAGAACTTCCGCGTAGATCCGCGCCCCCCGTTTGATGGCCGCATCCCGTTCTTCCAGGATCAGGATCCCGGCCCCTTCGCCCATGACAAAGCCGTCCCGATCCCTATCGAAGGGCCGGCTGGCGCGTTCCGGCTCGTCGTTCCGGGTGGAGAGCGCCTTCATCGAGGCGAAGCCGGCGATCGCCAAAGGACAGATCACCGCATCGGACCCGCCGGAGATCATCGCGTCCGCGTACCCTTCGAGAATCAAACGGTACGATTCCCCGATGGCGTGAGTGCCGGTGGCGCAGGCGGTGGCCAATGCCATATTCGGCCCTTTAGCGCCGGTCTGCATGGAAACATTCCCGGCCGCCAGGTTCAGGATATTGGCCGGTATGAAAAACGGAGTCACCCGCTTCGGACCTTTCTCCAGGAGCGTTCGGTGGACGTTCTCCAGATACGACAGTCCGCCGATGCCCGATCCGATGTAAACCCCGGTGTTCTCCGCGTTCGCGGGGCCGATTTCGTAACCGGAATCCTCCAGGGCTTCCTTCGCGGCGATCATGGCGTACTGGGTGAATAAATCCAGCCTTTTCGCTTCTTTACGGGGAAAATGGTCTTCCGTCCGAAACCCCTTCAGTTCACAGGCGATTGTGCAGGGGAAACCTTCCGGATCGAAGTGAGTAATTCGACCCGCGCCGCTCTTTCCTTCCAGCAGCCCCTTCCAACTGGTTTCCACATCCAGCCCGAGAGGGGATATCAGCCCCATCCCGGTGATGACGACCCGTCTAGCCATGCGTCTCCTCCTGGCGAGATCTCTTCGAAGCGGGAACGGCGATCCACCCCGCGCTTGTCTCACCGAATCGGATTACTTGGCGGACTTGGCGCTGATGTAATCGACGGCGTCCTTCACAGTGGAGAGCTTTTCGGCGTCTTCGTCGCTGATCTCCATGCCGAACTCTTCCTCCAGGGCCATCACCAATTCCACGACATCCAGGGAATCGGCGCCCAGATCGTCCACGAACGAGGCTTCCAGCTTCACTTCTTCTTCATCGACCCCGAGCTGCTCCACGATAATGTGCTTGACTTTTTCTTCGACCGACGCCATTGCAAAACCCTCCGATAAAAATTGACTTCAGGATTCCTCCCCCCACGAACCCGGCGGCTACATATACATGCCGCCGTTCACGTGCAGGGTAGTGCCTGTGATGTAGGATGCATCGTCTCCCAGCAGGAACAGGACGGCTCCGGCCACGTCCTCCGCGGTACCCAGCCTTTTCATGGGGATCTGCGCCTGCAGGTTCTCTCTCGCTTTATCTCCCAGTGACCGCGTCATGTCGGTCTCGATGAAACCGGGCGCAACACAGTTCGCCGTTATATTCCGGGACGCCAGTTCCCGGGCCAAACTTTTCGTGAATCCCTCGATCCCCGCCTTGGCGGCGGCGTAGTTCCCCTGACCCGGGTTGCCGATGCTCCCGACCACCGAAGTGATGTTCACGATCCTGCCGTATCGGTTCCGTATCATCCCCGGAGCCATCGCCCGGCAGAGTCGATACACGCCGGTCAGGTTGGCCCCGATGACCGAATTCCAGTCTTCCTCTTTCATACGGAGAAGAAGATTGTCTTTCGTCATCCCCGCATTATTCACGAGGATCGTAATTTTAGCATGATCTTCCGGAATCGACGCAAGACCGGCTTCGATCGATTTTCCGTCGGAGAGCTCCATGGCGATCCCGGCCGCACCGCCTCCGGCCCGTCGAATTTCGTCGAGGGTCCCCTCCAGGGCCTCCACCGTCCTGGCCGTTCCGACCACGAACGCTCCGGCCCCGGCCAACCGGACGGCGATTCCACGTCCGATCCCTCTGGAAGCGCCGGAGACAAGGACATTCTTCCCTTCCAAAGATCCAGCCATCGTTCTCTCCCTCACTCATCCGCCGGCGACGGTGAGAATCGAAAGAGCTTTTTCCATCCCGTCCGGATCCTGCACCGCCTTCACCTTCACCTTCCTGTCGATCCTGCGCACCAGTCCGGTCAGTACTTTCCCGGGGCCGACCTCCAGAAAGACGTCCACTCCGTCGGCAACCATGTTGCGGATCGTTTCGATCCAGCGGACCGGACGGCAAACCTGCCGATAGAGGGCGTCCCTGGCTTTCTCCGCGGTCCGGACCCGCCGCGTATACACGATGGTGTATAGCCAGAGAGGAAGG
>CAZZIV010000018.1:0-23528 GCA_964654385.1 uncultured Acidobacteriota bacterium
TTAACACGTGCACGGGATGTGCGGGCACGGCGTGTAAGAGGAGAGAGGCCTGCAGGACGAACCGATCCGCGCGGCGCTGGCCCGGATCGGCCGGGGACCGGCTTGCCGGGAGATCCGGATTCTGGACGACCCGCGGCGAGGGAGGGTTCCCTGGCGGGTCGACGATGAAGGGGCGCCGGCCCGGCCGGTGCTGCTGGTGGATGACGGACGGTTGACCGGAAGGCTGACCGATCGACGGACCTGTGGGAACAGCGGCAGCGGTTCCACCGGTCATGGACGCCGCTCTTCGTATCGTTCGCCTTCCCTTCCCAGGATGGGTTGCACCTTTCTTCCGGCAGGAAATCATGATCCGGAGAGACTGCTCCTGGAGACCGGGGCCGGGGTTCGTATCCGAAGAATGTCGGCGGCGAGAACCGACCCGATCGCAGGGGAGGCGCTGTTCCAGGTGAGCGACGCGGATCGGATCGAACAGGGGAGGATCGGTCCGCCGCTGGAACCGTTTGTGCTCCGGGTGACCCTGGCCGACACCTTGTCCACCCTTGACCGCCCGTGCGACGACCCGGCGTTCGATACCTGTGTGGGAACTTGCCTCAAGGGTCATCAACCCTTGGCCGTGAGTGTCGGCTCGCCGACAATAAGACTAGGGGTGGCAACGGTTTTATAATGAAAAAAGTTGTAATAATCTTCTACATGATAACCCCACCCTATCCAAATTCCGACGCGGTTTGGAGTGGATCTCGATGAAGGATTGTACTCCTCCATCCCTGGTCAGCATCGCTCCGGATGTCCTGGTTGCGCGAGTCCAGGATCTGTTGGAGTCCGGGCCCGGCCCGGCTTCCGGACAGGTGCTGGAACTGTTCCTTCGGAGGACCAGGCGGACCCGTGTAGAGATCACCGGAAAGAGCCGGGACGAAAGCCGGAGTGTGGAGTCCGGCTTGGCGGTACGCAGGATCGACCGGCGAGAGAAAACGGCAGGGTTCGCGGCGGCCGCCGAGGGAGGCAGGGAGGCTTACCTGGAACTCTTGCGATCGGCCGATCGTTTCCGGACGCCGCTGGACGTGGAGACCGAGCCGGCGTCCCGTCGGGATCGGGAGGCGAGAATCGAAACTCGGAAATTCGATCCCCCTTCGATCGACGAGATGACCGACTGGCTCGGAGAGGCGATCCGGGAAGTGGAAAAGGAAGGGAACGGTTCGACCACGGTGAAGGTGGTGAACGGCTGGGTGGAAACGGGAATCACCGGCGAAGCGGTGGTGAACAGCCTGGGCGTCCAGGTCGGCCGGGCCCGGAGCCGGGTCTGGGCCGGGATGCAGGTTCGGGTCGAGTCCGGAAGAGACGCCTGGGAATCGTTCCGCCTCCTGGTGCCCCGGGCGGGAGGCCGGTTGCCTGAGTGGGAGCCGCTCCTGGACCGGCTGCAGACGTCGGAAAGAGGTCGGAGGAGGGGGGCTTCCGCCGGCCTGAAGGCGGTCGCGACGATGGTGCTCCTCCCGGAAGCGGCGGCGGTGCTGGTTCAGGCGGCTGCGTTGCAGGCTCACGGCCGGTCTGCGGTTCCGGGGGAGCCGGTGGGACCCGGCTGGTGTCTGGCCGACGAACCGGAACAACCGGGGATGCCGTTCGGTGGGGCTTTCGATGATCTTGGGAACCGGGCTTCCAGGACGGTTCTGGCGGAAAAGGGGACTGTTCGCGCCCGGCTGGAGGGTCCGGGCCATGGATGGCGCCGTTCCTACCATGATCCGCCGGCCGCCGGTTTTTCCAACTTGGTGGTGAACCCGCCGATCGCCCCCCGCCCCGGAGGCCCGGTAGTGGTGGCTCTTTCGGTTCATCGTTTGACGCCGGAGCACTATTTCGCCGTCGGAGAGAGCAGCGAAGGGAGAATCCGTTTCCGCTTCCACGTTCACAGGGTTCCATCCCAGGTCTTAGGCGGCTCCGGGAAGGCCCGGGAGACCGCTCTCGGGATCCGGGTCCCCGAACTCATCGTGGAAGGAAGAATGGTGACCGGTTTGCCTTAACCCGCTTTATGCATGAAGCACCTACTGCGGAGCCGAAACTGCCGTCATCTCGGGCGTCCTCGCTATGATCCCTCATGCATAAATCGGGTTAAAGGGTCGCTTGGCTATTCTCCCTTCCACCCTGGGAGAAGAGCCCGGGTACTGGGCAATTGTTCGATCTCCTTCAGGGTCACCGGTACCGCCGAACGGTACCGCCCCTTTCCCAGGCGGCCGATCTGGTAGCCGAATGTACCCAGGGCCTTGATCATCCTCTGTAGGGCCAGGATTTCAAGAGAATGGCCGAAGTCTGGGTCGGATAGGCCGATCTTTTCGCAAAAAAGCCCAATCATTTCCTTTCGCGTCGGCGGATGGATCGGCGAATAGGGGTTCCACAGCAGCGAGGCCAGGTCATATCCGAGTGGACCGAGTCGAGCGTCCTGGATATCGACCATGGCGAGGGACCCTTCCGGCGATAGCACCAGGTTCCGGGAATGATAGTCCCTGTGGCAGAGAACCAGGGGACGGACCGCCGCCGCCTGGTCGGCCAGGTCGAAGAGGCCGGTCCGGAGCCGTTCGAAAGCCGGGCCTCCGGGAGTCCTGCCCTCCAGCCCACAATAATAATGTTCCAAAAAGTATTCCATTTCGAAACGGAACCGGTCCGCGTCCAGGCAGGGGGACCGGCTCCGGCTGGAGGCTTCCAGGATCGGCGTCCCTCTTACGGCGATGTCGGCGGCCAGGCCGACCACCTGGGCGTACAGATCCGAAGACCGCTCGGAATCGCCTGCCAGCGCCTCTTCCAGGGAGCGCTGCCCGGCATCCTCCAGGACCAGCAGACCGTGGTCGGGCCAGGCGGAAACGATTCCGGGCACCGGAAGGCCGGCCGCCTGGAACAGCCGGGTCAGGATCATGTCGTCGGTTTCTCCCTGGAACGGGGCTCCGTAATCCATCAGGATCCAGGTTCCGCCGCCGGTTTCCTTCCGCCGGACCAGCCGGAAAAACCTGCGGGTCGAAGCGTCGCCTGCCAGAGGGATGACCTGCTTCACCTCCCGGGCTAATTCTTCAGGAAGATTATCAACAGTACGTATCATGACTGGTAGTACTCGAAATCGAAGAGGAGCGATCCGGCTGCTGCCCTCATTCACCTACCTCCCGGGGGATCGGGCGGAAAGGCCGGATCAGCAATCCGTCCTTCCGAACGCATCCATCCGGGGCCGGAGCCGCCGGATCCAGGTCGGCGCAGACGAGAGCATCCTGCAGATCGACGCCGGAAGGGATTTCGGAGCGCGGCCCGATGACGCATCGGGCCAGGTGGACGCCGGGGCCGATCCACGCTTCCGGCAGGATCATGCTGTCTTCCAGGACGCAGCCGCTTCCAACCGCCGCGGCGTACCCTACGGCGACCCCGCCCTGCAGCCGGGCGTCTTCATCGATCTCCGCCCCGGGGCCGACGGCGATCCGGGTGTCGCCGTCGACCCGCACCGGGTCGGTACGGCAGAACCGGCGGGCGTTCTCCGGGGGAATACGAAGGAGCTTCAGCGATCCCTCCAGGTACGCTTCCGGCGTGCCGAACTCCCACCAGAACCGGCTGGTGAGAAACGCCCCCACGTCTCCATGTTCCAGCATCGGAAGGTAGACGTCCCGAACGATGTCGCAGGGGCCGGGGCCGGGAATCCGATCCAGGACCTCCTCTTCCACCAGGTGAAGGCCGGTGAAGGTGCCGATGGAGGCGGTCTTCGACCGGTCGAAAGGGGCCGGCCCGCCGAACGACAGGACACGGCCGGCGGCGTCCACCGGAACCGGCGTATAGCGGGCGCCGTCGTCCCGGCGGCGGGCCAGGACCAGGGTCACCGGCCTCCCGGACCGACGGTGGAAACGGACCAGTTCTTCCAGGTCCAGGTCCAGGAGAAAATCTGAGTTCCGGATCAAAACCGGGCCTTCGCCCCGCAAGGTCGCGGCGGCGTGTCGGATGCCGCCGCCGGTTCCCAGAATCGTCTCTTCCAGGGAAAGGTGCACCGCTTCCAAGCCGCCGCCGGCGCAGTCCGCCAGCAGCTTCTTCAGGGATCCTGGAAGATGATGAAGATTCAGGGTCACTTCCCTGCAGCGGTCGGCGGCAAGGCGCTCCAGAACCTGCTGGATCAACGGCCGGCCCAGGACCGGAACGGCCGGCTTGGGAATCTGCAAGGTCAACGGCTGCATTCGCCGGCCGAACCCGGCTGCGAGCACCATCGCTTTCATCGTCCAGGTCGTTCCTTGTGCATGAAACCGGTCGGTGAAACCACGAAGATCCCCGGCATGATAGCATCTTCCATTCCATGAACCGATTCCGACAACCTTACCCCGGCCACTGGCGGAACCCTCTTCTCTCGGCGTTGCTTTACGCCTTGATGTACTTCTTCCCGCTGGTGGTTCCCAACGCGCTCTTTCTCCTCCCCCTTCTTCACCAGGTGGAAAAGGAAGGGAACGGTTCGGCGGTCGTTCGACTTCGCCTCGGGTTCCTTTTCGGATGTACCGGCTCTCTGTTGATCCTTCACTGGATGTACACCATGGCGGAAATCTCCTGGACCGCCTTCCCGCTGTATCTTGCGATGTCGGCAGGGTTCGGCGCGATCCTGGCCCTGGCGATCGCGCTCGCCGGATGGCTCCGCGCCAGGACCGGCTGGAGTTGGGCGCTCCTCCTCCCGGCCTGCTGGCTGCCGCTGGAATGGGCCAGGACGTTCGGCGACTTGAGAATGAACGCCGATCACCTGGGGCATACCCTGGGCCCGACCCCGTTTCTGGGACAGTTCCTGGATCTCACCGGGTTGTATGGGGGCGGGGCGGCGATCCTGGTTGTGAACGGACTCCTCTTCGACCTGTGGAACGCCGGTCGCTCCCGTTCCTGGAAACGGCCGGCCGCGGCCCTTGCCCTACTCCTGGTTTCGGTCCTGGGATACGACCTGTGGGCCTGGAATCATTACGGGGAGGCCGAAAAAACGATCCGGGTCGGCGTGGTGCAGCCGAATATTTCCCTGGAGACCAAGTGGAACTCCCGGTTCACCGCCCGGGCCCAGTGGAAGATCCTGCGGGAGGGCACGGAGAAGGCGGTGGAGGAAGGGGCGGAACTGGTGGTTTGGCCGGAGACCGCCTACCCGCAGGAGATCGACCACCTGGTGACGATCCCGGAAACCTGGGAGGCCCCCGCCCTGCAAAACCTGGCCTTGCGGCTACGGACCCCGCTCCTGGCCGGAGCGGAGTACCGCCGGTTCGAGTCGAAATCCAGGTCGGAACTCTACAACGCCGCGGTGGCGGTCCATGGAGACGGGATGCTGGACCCGGTCTGGACCGCCAAGACCTACCTGGTTCCTTTCACCGAGAAAACACCGTTCGAGCCGTGGCTCCTGCCGCTGATCGACCGGTTCGGAAGCCCGACCGGCGAGTCTCATTGGATGCGCGGCGGCTTTACACCGGGACCGAGGGGGACGGTGTTGCCCATGGAGGCAGGGAACGCCGGCGTGATCGTCTGCTACGAGGAACTGTTCCCGGATCTCTCCCGGGCGCTCCGAAACGCAGGCTCCGATTTCCAGGCGGTGATCACCAACGACGCCTGGTTCGGCCGGAGTCTTTTCCAGCGCTTCCTGGTGAACGCCTTGCGCCTCCGGGCGATCGAGAACCGGACCGGATACGTCCGGGCGGCGAACACTGGCGTGTCCGGCTTTTTCGACCGCCGGGGTGCCGCCAGCCGGTTGACCCCCCTGTTCCAGGAGGCGGTGATCGTGGGGGAAGTTCCGCTTTCCGAACGGCCGACGTTCTACGACAGGGTGGGAGACTGGCCGGTAGGCGCGGCCCTGTTCCTGCTGGTTCTAGGGATGGGGAAGGCGATCCGCGGCCGCCACCGGGGCGATGCCGATCCTCCTCCGGCTTCGTCTCCAGGCGGCCGGCCGCCCGCCTACCTTCCGACCGACGGCGGCTTGGAGCCCTTGGGGCGGGCCGGGGAAGGACGGAGCAGGGAGGAGGAGGTCCGGGAGGACCAGGACGACTTGTGAGCGTCTTCGAGCTCGCCCGCCTTCCGTAAATCTTCCGTGCTGTAGACCACGTTCTTGGTGGTCCCTTTCGCCATGTACAGCGCCCGGTCGGCGTACTCCACCAGCGTATCCACCGAGTCGACCAGGCGGGAGGTCGGGTAGGTGGCGACGCCGCCGGACACGGTGATCCGGGCCGGGTGCTCGTCGGTCATGAATACGAACTGCTCCGCCGCCGCCCGGATCCGGTCGGCGACCCGGATCGCCATCTGTGTGTCGGTATGGGGGAGGATCATGGCGAATTCCTCGCCCCCGTACCGCGCGACCATATCGGTGCTCCGGGCGCCTCCGGCCAGCAGGGTGGAAAATTCCTGCAGGGCGATGTCGCCGGCCCGGTGCCCGTAGGTGTCGTTCACCTTCTTGAAGTTGTCCAGGTCGAAGATGACCAGGGAGATCGGCGCCCCGTACCGTTCGGAGCGCATCCACTCCTCTCGCAGTTTCCGCCGGAATTCCCGGAAATTGAACAGGCCGGTCTTCTCGTCCAGGGTGAGCATCCGCTCCAGTTCCACGTTTTCCAGCTTCAGGTCGTCGATGGTGCTGTGCATGCGGCAGTACACGTCCCGCCGTTTGATCAACGATTCGATCCTGGCCCCGATCTCCCCGAAATCGAACGGCTTGGTGACATAGTCGTCGGCGCCGACGCTGAACGCCTGTACCTTCTGTTCCACCGACCGGCAGGCGGTCAGCAGGATGACCGGGATGATGGTGGTGCGTGGATCGGCCTTGAGCTGCTCGGCCACCGCCAGGCCGTCCATGCCGGGCATTCGGAGGTCCAGCAGGATGATATCCGGCTCCTGCTCCTGGGCCGCCCGGATCCCATCCAGGCCGTTCAGGGCGGCCTGGATCGAGATTTCGTTTTCATCGAACCAGGACCGGAGGAGCCGGGAGGTTTCCGGGTCATCGTCGATGACCAGGATTTTCCGCTTCCGTTTGCCCTCTTCCGATCCTTGGCGCATGGGGGACCCCTCGTTAATCCATCTGCTTCCGGAGGAACGACGGAACATCCAGGTCGTTCTTCATGTCGGCGAAGTTCGGCGTGTGGCCGTCCTCGGACGGATCCAGGTCGGGCACTTCGTGCGAGGCCGATCGGAAGAACATGTCCCGGTCCGCTCCTAGTTTCGCTGGTTCCTGATACACGCGGCCTTCTCTCATAGTATGGGTCGTTTGGGCCGGAGGTTCAACCGAAACCTGCTCCTGGCGCGGGATTGCGGGCTGATCGAAGCCGGTGGCGATGACCGTCACCTTGATCTGGTTCTGGAGCGCCCGGTCGATCACCGTCCCGAAAATGATGTTCGCGTTCGGATCGGCCGCTTCCTGGATGATCTCCGCGGCCTCGGAGACTTCGTGGAGGCTCATGTCCTCTCCGCCGCAGATGTTGATCAGGACTCCCCGGGCTCCATGGATGGAGGCGTCCTCCAGCAGCGGCGAAGAGATCGCCCGCTGGGCCGCGTCCACCGCCCGGTGTTCGCCGTCGGCGATCCCGGTGCCCATGAGCGCCATGCCCATGCCGGCCATGACCGCCTTCACGTCGGCGAAATCCAGGTTGATTTCGCCGGCCACGGTGATCAGGTCGGAGATCCCTTGCACCGCCTGTCGCAGGATATCGTCGGCGGTGATGAACGCCTCGGAGATCGACGTCCCTTTTTCCACCGTGTGGAGCAGTTTGTCGTTGGGAATGGTGATCACCGTGTCGACCACCTGGCGGAGGGCGGCGAGGCCCTCGTCGGCCTGGGCTCGGCGCCGTTTCCCTTCGAACGAGAACGGCAGGGTGACCACCGCCACTACCAGGGCGCCGGCCTCCCGGGCCAGGTTGGCGATGATCGGCGCGGCGCCGGTGCCGGTGCCGCCGCCCAGTCCGGTCGTGACGAAGACCATGTCGGCCCCTTCCAGCGCCTCGACCACCTTCTCGGTGTCTTCGAGGGCGGCGTTCCGGCCGATCTCCGGGTTGGCCCCGGCTCCCAGACCCCGGGTAAGCTTGGCGCCGAGCTGGATTTTCACCGGCGCCTCGTTGATCTCCAGCGCCTGGCAGTCGGTGTTGGAGGCGAGGAACTGTACCCCGCGGAGGTCGGCCCGGATCATCCGGTTCACCGCATTCCCACCGCCGCCGCCGACGCCGATCACCTTGATGGTGGCGCCTGTCCTGGCCGCGTCCTCGAATGCGAAGGTGCCTGTTCTCACGGCGTCCTGGCTGTCGTCGAATGTGATCATCGTGTCCCCCTGACGTGGTCATGGTATGCAAGGCGGTTCGTGAATGCCATTAGAAAACCTCCGAAAACCAGTTCCGCAGCCGTTCGTTGAACGCGCCGACGAAACCTGGGCGGAACCTCATGATCGGCGCCTGCACCGCCGGGGCGTGCCGGGCGCCGTACAATGCCAACCCGATCACCGTGGCGTGTTCCGGGCCTGAAGCCGGTTCCACCAGCCCCTTGGCTCCGGTCGGGAACCCGTGGCGCACCGGGAGATCGAACACCTGTTCGGCCACTTCGATCATCCCCGGCAGCATGCTTCCTCCGCCGGTCAGGACGATCCCCGCGTTCAGGACCCGGTCGAACCCGGCGGTGGTGATCTCGTCCAGCAGAAGAGTGCAGATCTCCTCCGCCCGGGGTTGCAGGATCTCCGCCATCACCTGCCGGGAAAGCAGCCTCGGCTTCCGGCCTCCAACTGTCGGCACCTCGATGGTTTCATCTTCCCGCACGCTGGAGGCAAGGGCGCATCCGTAGCGGATCTTCAACTTTTCCGCTTCCGGAACCGGGGTCCGGAGGCCGACCGCAAGGTCGTTCGAGAAATGATCGCCTCCCACCGGAAGCACCGACGTGTGCCACTTGGAGCCTCGCTCGAAGATCGCCAGGTCGGTGGTGCCGCCTCCGATGTCGATCAGGGCTACGCCCAGTTCTTTCTCGTCCTGAGTCAGGACCGACTCGGAGGAGGCGAGTTGCTCCAGCACGGTGTCCCTCACCTCCACCCCTGCTTTGTTGACGCAGGTCACCAGGTTCTGCACCGAAGTGCTGGCGGCGGTGATGATATGCACGTTCGCCTCCAGCCGGGAGCCGGTCATCCCCAGCGGGTCGTTGATGCTCCCCTGGTCGTCCAGGACGAACTCCTGCGGGAGCACGTGCAGGATCTCCCGGTCGGCCGGGATGTTCACCGCCCGGGCCGCTTCCAGGACCCGGTCGATGTCCCCCTGGGTCACGGTCCTGTCTTTTTCCGAAACCTTCACCACCCCCCGGCTGTTGAAGGATCGGATGTGACCACCGGCGATTCCGACCACCGCGGTTTCGATGTCGATTCCCGCCATCAGCTCGGCCTGCTGGATGCAGCTTTTCACCGCCTCCACGGTGGCTCCCAGGTTCACCACCACTCCTTTGCGCAGGCCCCTGGACGGCGATTCCCCCATCCCGACGATGTGGATGCCCCCGTCGTCGGTTCTCTCCGCCACGATGCAGGAGATCTTCGTCGTGCCGATGTCCAGCCCTACAACATGTTGCACATTTTTTGCCTTCACCCTTGTTTCTCCCGATTTTCGACGATGCGGTCTTCCGCATGATTCAACCTGTCTCTTTTCATGTTCATGACTTCCCCGGCATCAGCGTGATCCGATCGCGCCAACGCAGGTCGTAATAGCTCACCGGCCCGACCCGGGTGCGGATCCGTTCCCGGAGGGCCAGGTACTCGCCGAAATTATTCAGGACGTTCTCCGGATCCAGGAGAATCCGTACGTCCGAGTTGGCCTGGGCCACACCGATCCGGTCCGGCCGCTCCAGGTCCAGGGAAGCGATTTCCGCGGCCCAGTCCGGGTAGTCCTCCTGGAGGGCGGCCAGCGCGGCCAGGCCTCGGCGGATCCGTTCGCCGGCCCGGGCCGGATCCGCCCTGTCCAGGCCGGTGAACACCGGCAGGGTTCGAAATCGTTCCGGGTGGGCCAGTTCCGCCGCCGGAACCCGCTTGCCGGCGGTATCGACCACCTGCACCTGTCCGTTCACCCGGACCAGCGCGGCGGCGGTCCGTTCGCGGATCCTTATCCGGATGCCGCAGGGCAACATCCGCTTGACCGTGGCCCGGAGCACCCAGGGCCGCGCTTCCACCGCCCGGGCGATCTCGTTCAGGTCCAGCGTGAAGAGGTTGCGGTGGATGAACGGTTGAATCGCTTCCGCCAGCTCTTTCCTGGGGGTCTGGAATTCTCCGCTCAGTTCCACGTCCTTCAACTGGAACTCCGGCGAACTGCACGCCATCCCCACCACCTGGTGACAGGCGGTGTAGGCCGCCCAGACCAGGGCGCCGTTGAAAAGGACCAGGGCGATCCACCGGGCCGACTTCCGGGTCAGCCGTTTCTTCCGGACCTGCAGGTTCCCCCGGTGCCGCCAGTAGTGCCGGTCCTGCTCCACATGCCGGGTGGTATTGCTCATGAAGCCCGGCCTCCTGCCCGTTTCCGGCTCCGCCGTCCGTCCTTCGCCAGCCGGTCTCCGATTTTCCAGACATCTCCGGCTCCCAGGGTGATGCAGACGTCCCCGGGCTCCAGGAGTTTCTTCAACCGTTTCACCGTGGCGGCCGGATCCGGCTCGTAAACCACGTCCGGATGGCCGTGGCGGACCAGGGCGTCCACCACCGTGCCGCCGTCCAGGCCGGGTACCGGCGGCTCGCCCGCAGGATAGATCCCGGTGACGATCACCTTGTCCGCCAGATGGAACGCCCGGCCGAACTCTTCCAGGAGAGCCTCGGTCCGGGAGTACCTGTGAGGCTGGAACACGGCGATGGTGCGAGAGCCGAACCCTTCCCGCACGGCGCCGAGCGTCGCCTCGATTTCGGTCGGGTGGTGGCCGTAGTCGTCGATGATCTGGGCTCCGTTCCAGGTTCCGCGAAGCTGGAACCGACGGTCTACTCCCCGGAACGAGGCCAGGGCCCGGACGATGGTATGGAACGGCACCTCCAGTTCCAGGCCGACCGCCACGGCGGCCAGGCTGTTGTAGACGCTGTGCCGCCCTGGAAGAGGCACCGTCACCTTTCCGAGGACCTCCCCCCGGTGCCGCACCTGGTATACGGAGAGAAACCGGTCCACGGTGACCTCCAGGGCGGTGACATCCGATTCGCTGGAGAGGCCGTAGGTGATCACTTTCCGGTCGACCTTGGGGAGAATCGACCGGACGTTCGGATCGTCCAGGCAGACCACCGCCGCCCCGTAGAACGGCAGCCTGGAAAGGAAATCCACGAAGGTATCCTGGATTTCCGAAAGATCGGCGTAATGATCCAGGTGCTCCCGATCGATGTTGGTGACCACCGCGATGGCCGGTTTCATTTTCAGGAAAGAACCGTCGGACTCGTCCGCCTCGGCCACCATCATCTCCCCTTTTCCCAGGCGGGCGCCGGTGCGGAGCTTGCCGACCCGGCCGCCGATCACCACGGTCGGATCCAGGCCGCCGGCGTCCAGGACCTCCGCCACCATGGCGGTGGTGGTGGTTTTCCCGTGGGCGCCGGCGATGGCGATGCCGGTCTTGAGGCGCATCAGCTCGGCCAGCATCTCGGCCCGGGGGATGACCGGTATTTTCAGCTTGCGCGCCTCCACCACTTCCGGGTTATCCGGCCGGACCGCCGAGGAGATCACCACCACGTCCGCCTCCCGCAGGTTGGACGGCCGATGTCCCTTGTGGACCCGTGCGCCCATCCTCTTGAGGCGCCGGGTGGCCGGGTTGACCGTAAGGTCGGAGCCGGAGACCGGGTAACCCAGGTTCAGGAGTACTTCGGCGATTCCGCTCATGCCTGTGCCGCCGATCCCGACGAAGTGCATCTGTCTCGCCTTACGAAACATCGGCGTCTCCGTTTCCGCTCAGCAGTTCCTCGGCCACCGAAGCGATTCGACCGGCGGCGCCGGGGATGGCCAGCGCCCGGGCCGCCCGGCCCATTTTCCGAAGCCGGTCCGGGTTCCCGGCGGTCTCCCTCACCAGGTTCACGATCGTGTCGCCGGTCAGCTCCGCGTCCCGCACCACCCAGGCGGCGCCGGCTTTCGCCACCGCCTCGGCATTCCGTCGCTGGTGGGTGTCGGCGGGGTGGGGGTACGGGCACAGGGGGGCGGCCCCGCCGACCGCCGCAGCGTCCCCCTCCACCGCGGCGCCGCGGCCTCCCGCACCCGCCTGGCCATCAAGCCGCTGGTGGTCGTCGGCGGCGTGAGGATACGGCACCAGGAGGGCGGCCCTGCCGCCGGCCGCCAGTTCGGCCAGCGTGGTGGCGCCGGAACGGCAGACCGCCAGGTCGGCCGCCGCCAGCCGTGCGGGCATATCGGAGAAATAGGCCGCGCATTCGAAAAGCGTTTCCGGGTAATGGTTTCGATAGGCGGCTTGAAGCTCGGCGGAGTCCGCCTCCCCGGTCTGGTGGGCGATCCTGGGCGGCGCTGGCAATGCGGCCAGCCCCGGCAGCGCCGCCGCCATCGCCCGGTTGATGGAACGGGCTCCCCGGCTTCCGCCGAAGACCAGCAGGGAGAGCCTCCGGCCCAGCGGCGGCTCCCCGATCTTTGTGAACGCTTCCCGCACCGGGTTCCCTGTGATCTCGGCGTCATGCCCGATCCTTACCCGGGCCGCTTCGGACGGAACGCAGACCCGGTGGACCCAGCCGGCCAGCCAGCGGTTGGTCGCTCCAGGGAAATGGTTTTGCTCCATGATCATGGTCTTGATCAGGAGGAGCCGGGCGGCCAGCACCGCCGGGCCGGAAGCGTAGCCGCCGACTCCGATCACCAGGGCCGGCCGGGCGCCGATCATCCAGGCGAAGCAGTTCAGCACCGCCCAAGCGGCGAACAGGGCGGCGCGCAGTTTCCCGGCGAACCCGGCCCCCTTGATCCCCGACAGGGGAAGGGTGCGCAGAGGATAGCCGGCCTCGGGTACCAGCCGGGCTTCGATCCCTTTTTCGGCGCCGATGAAACGGATGGTCGCCTCCCTCCTCCTCCGCTTCAGTTCGTTCGCCACCGCCAAAGCGGGGTAGAGGTGGCCTCCGGTCCCTCCGCCTGCGAACAGAATGGTTGTTGTCTTGCGGCTCATCAGTTGGAATGCTGCGAAACGTTGATCAGGAGGCCCAGGCCCAGCATCGACGCCAGGAGCGAAGATCCTCCATAACTCACGAAAGGAAGGGCGAGCCCGGTGGTCGGGATCAGCCCGACGCAGACCGCCATGTTGGCGAAACCCTGGAACACCAGGAGACAGGTGATCCCCAGGGCCAGGTAGAAACCGAAACGGTCCGGCGACCGAAGCGCCGTGCGCAATCCTCTCCAGAGAAGGATGAGAAACGAAACGACGATCGCCGCGGTCCCGATCAGGCCGAGCTGCTCGCCGATGACGGCGAAGATGAAGTCGGTGTGGGCCTCGGGCAGGAAGTAAGCGTGCTGCTGTCCTTCTCCCAGCCCGACCCCCAGCAGGCCGCCGCTTCCGAGGGCGATCATCGACTGGAGCCCCTGGTAGTCCGGCTTGCCGGAGAGGAACTGGACGATCCTTTCCAGCCGGTAGTGGTAGCTTTCCAGCAGGAGCATCGGAAGAAGCGCCGCCGCACCCAGTGCCGAAACGGCCAGGATGTATCTCCAACCGATGCCGGCGACGAAAATCATCAGGGCGGCGGCACCGGTGATGACCAGGGCGGTTCCCAGGTCCGGCTCGATGGCGACCAGGATGGCGATCGGAGCGATCAGAACCGCGCAGGGGACCTGCACCGACCAGAAGCTGTTGATCATCGCCTCCTTCCGGGAGAGGATCCGGGCGATGACGATCACCATTCCGATCTTTACGAATTCGGACGGTTGCAGCCGGAACCCGCCCAGGATCATCCATCGCCGGGCGCCGTTGATCTCCCGGAAGAACAGGACGGCGACCAGGCTCACGAAGCAGGCGGCCAGGATCCACAGGATCACTTTCGGTTCGGAGAGCTTGTTGTACGGAACCATCATGGCGCCGTACATCAGCAATCCGCCGAGGACCGTGTGGACCAACTGCCGGTACAGGAAGTAGGCGGGGCTCAAGTCGTAACGGAGCGCCTCGAACAGGGAGACGCTTCCCAGGATGATCAACCCTCCCGCCAGGAGGATGCACGGCGTGATCATCAACCAGGGATCGAATCCGCGTTTCCTAGGCATGGTCGATCTTCTCCACGGCGCGGATGAAATCGTCTCCGCGGGCCTGGAACCCCGGGTACTGGTCGAAGGAGGCGCAGCCCGGCGACAGCAGGATCACGTCTCCCGGCCCGGCCGCCTTCCACCCGGCGCGCACCGCCTCGGCCATGGTGCCGCAGTGGATCCAGGGCACGGCGCCGCCGAGGGCTTCGGCGATGATCTCCGCCGCCTCGCCTACCAGCAGCACGGTCCGGACCCGCTCCGCCAGCAGCGGCACCAGGGAGGGCCAGTCGCCTCCCTTGTCCTTCCCGCCCAGGATCAGGTGGATCGTCCCGGCCGGGAACGAACGGATCGCCTGGACGGTGGCGTCCAGGTTGGTTGCCTTGGAGTCGTTGTAGAACTTCACTCCCCGGACCGTTCCGACCTCCTGCAGCCGGTGGGCGAGGGGACGGAACGTCCGGAGCCCCGCGGCCACGGCCTCGGCGGGACATCCGGCCAGGCGACAGGCCAGGGCGGCGGCCAGGGCGTTGGCCAGGTTGTGCTCTCCAGGAACCGGCAGTTCGGAGGCGGCCATGACCGTTTCCTCGCCGTGAGAGGTGCGGAGGACGATCCGGCCTGCCCGGAGGAACGCGCCTTGCTCCGGTTCGGACCGGAGGGAGAAGAGATGCCTCGCTGCACGGCCGGTGGACAGGAACCGTTCCGAAGCCGGGTCATCGGCGTTCAGGACGGCGGCATGTCCGGAGGACTGGACTTCCAGCAGGCGGCCCTTGGCCCGGGCGTACGCCTCGAAATCCGGGTAGCGGTCCAGGTGGTCCGGCGACAGGTTCAAGAGCACCGCCACCTCCGGGTCGAAGGCGTCCACGGTCTCCAGCTGGAACGAGGAAAGTTCCACCGAGTGCACCGCTTCCGGGCCGTCCAGTTCCAGGAGTTCCGCCAGGGGAGTGTCCAGGTTCCCGCCGACGCCTCCTGGAATGCCTGCGGCGCGGAGGATCGCCCCGGCCATGGTGGTCACGGTGCTCTTTCCGTTGGAGCCGGTGATGCCGATGACCTTCCCTTCGAGGAAGCGGGAGGCCAGTTCGATCTCACCCCAGACCGGAACGCCCCGCCGGAGGGCTTCGGTGACGATCGGCACGTCGCCGGAAACCCCGGGGCTGAGAACCAGCAGCTCGATGCCGGCGCTCTCCAGCACGGAGGCGGGATGTCCGCCGAATCGAACACGGATCCCTTTCTCCTCCAGACTCCGAATCTTTTCCCGCTGCCTCGCCGGAAGCCGGTCCTCGGGCCGCGCGTCGGCCAGGATCACCGAGGCGCCTCGTCCTGCGGCCAGCGCCGCCGCCGCACGGCCGCTTCTGCCGCCGCCGATCACCAGGACCAAACGGT
This sequence comes from uncultured Acidobacteriota bacterium, assembly GCA_964654385.1. Lineage (GTDB taxonomy): Bacteria > Acidobacteriota > Polarisedimenticolia > Polarisedimenticolales > Polarisedimenticolaceae > Polarisedimenticola. Next base: position 15,501 of record CAZZIV010000018.1, read on the forward strand.
TTTCCAGTTCCGGATGAGCGGCGAAGAAGCCGGGTTGGACCATGGTTGTCCTCATCTCAGTTTCAACGAAGCCAGGGCCAGCAGCCCGAAAATGATCGAGATGATCCAGAAGCGGATCACCACCTTGGTTTCGCTCCAGCCGGCCAGCTCGAAGTGGTGATGGAGCGGGGACATCTTGAAAATTCTTCGGCCCCGGAGCTTGAACGAGCCGACCTGCAAGATCACCGACATCGCCTCCAGGACGAACAGACCGCCGGCGATCACCAGCAGGAACTCCTGCTTCACCAGGATCGCCACGGCGCCCAGGGAACCTCCCAGCGCCATGGAGCCGGTGTCGCCCATGAAGATTTCCGCCGGGTGGGAATTGAACCAGAGAAATCCCAGGCAGGCGCCGACCATGGCGCCGCAGAATATGGTCAGTTCCCCGGCTTCCTTGACGTTGGGAATTCCCAGGTAGCCGGCCACCAGAGCGTGGCCGGCGGCGTAGGAGATGACGGTGAAGGTGCCGGCCACCATCAGGGATGTGCCGATCGCCAGCCCGTCCAGACCGTCGGTCAGGTTCACGGCGTTGGAGGCGCCGGTGAGGACCAGGATGGTGAACGGAACGGTCCCCCAGGCCAGGGTCGGTGTGACCCCTTTCAGAAAAGGAAGGCTCAGGCGGGTGTCGTACAGCCCTTTCGAATTCATCCAGAGCAGGAGGAATCCGAAACCGGCTCCGACCAGGATCTGGCAGACGATCTTTCCCCGGGCGGTGAATCCCAGGTTCCGTTTCCGGGCTACCTTCAGGTAGTCGTCTATGAAACCGATGGTCCCGAACAGGATCATGGCGGCGGCGGCGATCCAGACGTACGGCTTTCTCAGGTCGGCCCAGAGAAGGGTCGGCAGGATCACCGCGGTGACGATCAGCAGGCCGCCCATGGTCGGGGTTCCTTTCTTGGTCTGATGGGATCGGGGGCCTTCCTCCCGGATCTCCTGTCCGACCTCGAACTGTTGGAGCTTCCGGATCAGTTTGGGGCCGAGGACCAGGGAAACCAGCAAGGCGGTCAGCGTGGCCATGGAGGCCCGGAAGGTGATGTACCGGAACACGTTGAACGCGTGGATCGATTCACTCAGCGGGAACAGCAGGTGGTAGAACATCAGTTCGCCTCCTGCGCCGCCGCGGTCAGCTCCCGGACCAACCGGTCCAGCCGGACCCCCCGGGAACCTTTCACGACGATCAAGTCACCCCGGCCCGCTCTTCCGCCGAGATACCGGGCCGCCTCCAGGGCGTCCGGGGCCTGGTGGGTTTCCCTCACTCCCGCCCGCCGGGCCGCCTCCAGGGCGACCCGTGAGAGAGGTCCGACGGTGATCAGCAGGTCGACGCCTGCGCTCGCCGCCTTCCGGCCGGCGTCCCGGTGAAACGATTCCTCTTTCCGGCCCAACTCGAGCATGTCTCCTAAAACCAGGATTTTCCGGCCTTCCACCCGGGTCTGCCGGAGCGTGTCCAGGATCGAGGCGACGGCGGCCGGGTTGCTGTTGTACGAGTCGTCGACCAGGGTCGCTCCCGACTCCAGTTGGATCCGCCGTCCCCGGCCCTGGCCGGCCTCGAACCGCTCCATCGCCGGGATCGCCGTTTCCAGTTCGACGCCGGCGGCGTGGACCGTCGCCACGGCGGCCAGGGCGTTCAGAGCGGAATGGCCGCAGGAAAGGCGCAGGTTGCAATCGAACCGGCGCTCGCCGATCCGAACTCTCAGGGAGGCGCCCGGGAGAAAACGGTCCTCCATCTGCTCCAGGTGAACGTCGGCGCCGGCCGTCCGGCCGTAGGTGACCCGGTTGCCTGCGTGGCGCATCGACTGGATCCGAACGTGGGGGTCGTCCAGGTTCACCACCGACGTGCCGGATTCGTCCAGGAGGGCGAACAGTTCCCCCTTGGCGGCGGCGATGTCGTCCAGGGTCCGGAACGACGACATGTGGGCCGGATGGACGTTGGTCACCAGGGCGATATCGGGCCGGACCAGCCGGGTCAGCCCGGCGATCTCCCCGAACGCGCTCATCCCCAGTTCCACCACGGCGAACGCGGCGTCTTTCGGACAGGCCAGCAGGGTCAGAGGAACTCCCAGCTGGTTGTTGAAGTTGCCCGCGGTCTTGTGCACCTTCCGGGAGACCTCCAGCCCGGTGGCGATCAGATCCTTGGTGGTGGTTTTCCCTGCGCTGCCGGTGACCGCGATGAACCGGGTCGCTTCCAGATCCTTCCGGGCCTCGGCGGCGCAGGCGGCCAGGGCCGCGCGGGCGTCATCCACCAGGATCAGGGCCGGCGGGGCCGGTTCGTTCTCCCCGATTTTCCGTGTGACCACCGCCGCTGCGGCGTTCCGCTCCGCCGCCTGGCCGAGGAACTTGTGGCCGTCGGTTTTGTCCCCCTTGAGAGCGAAGAAGAGGCCGCCTTTCTCCACACGCCGGGTGTCGATTTCGAAAGATCCCGCGACGCCGTCTTTTCCACCTCGCAGCAGGGCTCCCCCTGTGGCCTGGAGGATTCGGCCGATACTAAGCGCCGGCATGCCGTTCCTCCTGCTCCATCCGCGAGAGAATCTCCCGGGCGACCTTTCGGTCGTCGAACGGAACGGCTTTTTCGCCGATCGTCTGGGTCGTTTCATGGCCTTTCCCGGCGATCAGCACCACATCGCCGGTTCCGGCCGCCTCCAGGGCGGCCTGGATCGCCTCTTTCCGGCCGGGGATCGCCAGGGTCCGGTCCGACCCTCCTTCCACCGAATCGATTCCGGCCTGGACCTGCCGGAGGATCGCCAGCGGATCTTCTCCCCGAGGATTGTCCGAGGTGGGGAAGAGCCGATCGGCTCCGGCGGCGGCGGCGGCGCCCATGGCTGCGCGTTTTCCCCGGTCCCGATCGCCGCCGCATCCGAACACCAGGAGGATCCTGCCGCCGCCGAGTTTCCCGGCGGCCTGGAGCAGTGCCTGCAGGGCGTCGGCGGTATGGGCGTAATCCACGAAAACCGAGAACGGCAGCCCGGTCGGGATCGGCTCCATCCGGCCGGGGACCGAACGCAGCCGCTGGATTCCATCGGTGACCGCCTCCGGCGCCAGGCCGCCGGCCAGGGCGCAGGCAGCGGCGGCGGCGGCGTTCTCCAGGTTGAAGGCGCCGGCCAGGCGGGTCCGGACAGGGATCTCCCCCCAGGAGGTCTCCAGGAGGCAGCGGGAGCCGGATACCGACGATTCGTCGGAGACGATCCTGATGTCGGAGCCGGCGGATCGGCCGAAGGTGAGCACCGGGCAGGCGGTCCGCCCGGCCAGGCTCGACCAGGACGGATCGTCGGCGTTCAGGATGGCGGTCGCGCCGGCGGACAGCGATTCGAATAGGATCGCCTTGGCGTCCAGGTAGGCTTCCATGGTCCGGTGGAAGTCCAGGTGGTCCCGGCGCAGGTTCAGGAACGCCGCTACGTCGAAGGAGGCCGATCGAACCCGTCCCAGGCTCAAACCGTGGGAGGAGACTTCCATGGCGACCCAGCGCACGTCCGCGGCCCGCATCTCGGACAGGAGGGAGAACAGCTCCGGCGCTTCGGGAGTGGTCCGGGGCGCAGGCCGGACCTGCCCGTTCCAGGCGTACTCCACCGTTCCGATTCTTCCCGAGGCGAGGCCGGTGGAACGGACGATCGAGTCGAGCATGCAGGCGGCGGTGGTTTTTCCGTTAGTGCCGGTGAACCCCGCCAGGGTCATTCCTTCGTCCGGTCGCCCGTAGAGTTCCCTGGCGATCGGCCCCACCTGCATCCTGGGGTCGATCGCTTGCACCCAGGCCACCGAATCGGCGATCCGGTCCGGGCGGGGGCTTCCGGCCAGGACCGCCACGGTGCCCCGTTCGATCGCCTGTCCGATGAACCGTTCCCCGTCGGTTCGGAGTCCGCGCACCGCGCAGAACAGGCTTCCCGGTTTCGCCTCCCGGGAATCCAGGGTGATGTGGCCGACCATCGGATCGGGAACGGGAGAGGAGACGGGAGTTACGCCGGCGCCGCGGAGCAGGTCGGAAAGCAGGATGGCCGGCGCCCGGTTCAAGGACCGGTCCTCTTTCCCAGCGACGCCTGCCGGATCGGACGATGGACAGGTGGGACGATCACCATCGATTCGCTGTCGGGGGGGATCCGGAGATACCGGAACGCTTCGGACATGATCCGGGAGAACACCGGGGCGGCGATCTCCCCTCCATACGGATGTCCTTTCCTCGGGCTGTCCACCAGCACCAGCAGGATCAGTTTCGGATCCCGGACCGGACCGAATCCGACGAAGGAAGTGTAGTACAGCGCCTTTCCGTCTACCCCGTAACCGACCCCTTCCAGGTGCCGGCGGGCGGTGCCGGTCTTCCCGGCGATCCTGTATCCAGAAACCCGGGCCTGCTTGCCGGTGCCTCGAAGGACCACTCCTTCCAGGATCCGGGCCAGGGTGTCGGCCGTTTCCGGCCGGAGGACCGTTCGGGGATCTTTCCGCTTCCTGGGGGTCCAGACGCCGTCGGGATCCATGCTCCCCTCTACCAGGGAGGGCGGAACCAGCACTCCCCCGTTGGCCACGGCGGCCACCGCCTGGATCATCTGCATCGGCGTGACGCTGATGCCGTATCCGATGGAGAGGGATGCCTTGTGCACCTCCGGGGCGATGTCCAGATCCGGAAGGGCGCCGGCGATTTCGCCCGGGAACTGGAGACCGGTCGGCTTTCCGAACCCGAACTTCTTCACGTACTCCATGAACCGTTTACCGGGCAGCCGGGAGGCGGCCTTGATGGTGCCGATGTTGCTGGAATGCTCCAGCACCTCCCGGAACGATAAGGTTCCGAATCGCTTGTGGTCCCGGTAAACCCGGTTCCGCACCTTGTAGCGGCCCTCCTCACAGTAGAAACGCTCCGAAGGCCGGACCAGCCCCTGGTCCAGGAGCGCCGCCGCCGTGATGATTTTGAAGGTGGAGCCCGGATCGTACTGGTCACAGGCCGCGCGATTCCGCTTGCTGTCGGCAGGGCCTCGGCCGAATCGTTCCAGGTCGGCGGTCGGCCGGTTGGCCATCGCCAGGATTTTACCGGTGGCCGGCTCCATCAGAATCGCCGTCGCCGCTTTCGCCCGGTGGTCCCGCACCACTCGTTCCAGTTCCCGTTCCACCACGTGCTGCAGGACCGAGTCGATGGTGAGGTAGACGTCCTCGTAAGGATGCTCGGATCGCACCATCCGCTGGACGAAGCTCGGGCCCTTGGCGTCCTTGACCCAGTACTTGGTGACCGGGTCCCCCTGGAGGGTGGCGTTCATGGACAGCTCGACCCCTTCCAGGCCGACCTGCTTCGCACCGGCGAAGCCGACCACGTGGGCGGCCAGCGTACCTCCCGGGTACGACCGCTCGGAATGCTTTTCCAGTTCCAGGGCCGGGTGGCCCTGCTGGTTCGCGTAGACCGGCAGGTGGGCGACCTGTTCCGCCTGGGCGCCGCTCAGCCTCCCGGCCAGGAGCGTCCGGCGGCGGCGATTCCGGATCTTCCGCCGGATCGCTCCGGAAGAAAGATCGGTGACCGGGGCCAGTTGATCCGCCAGGGCCGCGGGATCGTCCACGTAGCCCGGGTAGACGTAGAGGGAATGATATTCGATGCTCAGGGCCAGCTTCCTGCCGTTCCGGTCCAGGATGGAGCCCCGTTTTCCCTCTTCCACCACGATCTGGTTGTGCTGCTTGAGCGCCCGGGCGGCGTAGGCGTCCGCTTCCCGCACCTGCAGAGCGTATAGTTTGTACAGCACGCCGGCGGCCAGGGCGGCGACCAGGCAGGCGACCAGGATCACCCGGTTGCGGGAGGAACGGTTCACGATTCAGCGGTCCTCCGCGCGGGCGACCCGGTCGCCCTGGGAAACCGGCCGGACATCGACCCAGACCACCTGCTCCTGGCCGGGGTTCTTCAAGCCGATCAGCGGCGCCGCCGCCTCTGCCCGGTCCAGGCTTTCCAGTTTGCCCCGGCGGATGGTGTACCGATGCTCGGTTTCCTCCAGGCGCTGAAGCTGGTCCTGGGCCTTCCGGATCTCCAGCTGGGTTTCCACGAAGCGGCCTTTTTGAACCATGTAGACCACCAGGGGCGTCGATGCCAGGAGGCCGGCCAGGATCCAGAGGATCAGGCGGGTCGTCCTTTTCGGATCCCTCTCCAGGCTCAGGCCGACGTTTTTCCAGCGAGGACCGTTTCGAACCGCGGTATTCATCAGAGTCTCTCCCCCACCCGCAGACGGGCGCTGCGCGACCGCGGGTTCTCTTCCATTTCGACCTCGGTCGGCCGCAGGGCGCGGCCGGTGAGGATCTTGAGAAAATTTTCCCGTCCGCAACCGCAGACCGGCAGATCCGGCGGGCAGGTGCAGCGGGAGGCCAGGGACCGCATGGAATGCTTGACCGCCCGGTCTTCCAGCGAATGGAACGAGATCACGGCAATCCGCCCGCCCTTTCTGAGGATCGAGACGGCGTCGGTGATGAACCGTTCGATTCCGGCCACCTCCTGGTTGACCTGGATCCGAAGCGCCTGGAAGGTGCGGGTCGCCGGGTGGATCTTGTATTTCCGGGCAGCAGGTCCAGCCGCTTCCTCCACCAGTTCCGCCAGTTCCCGGGTGGTTCGAAGAGGGGAGCGCCGCCTCCGCTCCACGATCGCCCGGGCGATCCGGCGGGCGTTCCGTTCTTCCCCCCAGGTTCGGAGGATCCGGGTCAGTTCGGTTGGGTCGACCGTTTCCAGGAAATCGGCGGCGGTGATCCCCTCTTCCTGGTTCATCCGCATGTCCAGCGGACCGTCGTGGAGGAAAGAAAACCCCCGTTCCGGCCGGTCGATCTGCATGGAGGAAACACCCAGGTCGGCCAGGAGGCCGTCCATCGCGTAGATATCCCGTTCCCGGAGGAGGGCGGTCAGGTCTTCGTAACAGCCGTGGACCGGTATGAACCGGTCACCGAACCGGCCCAGGCGCCGGCCGGCGAGTTCCAGGGCCTGCCGGTCCCGGTCGATTCCGACCAACCGGCCGCCGGGGCCGAGCCGCTCCAGGATCGCCTCCCCGTGTCCCCCCGCCCCCAGGGTGGCGTCCACGAACGTCCCGTCTGGCCGGACCTGCAGAAACTCCAGGGCTTCCTGCAGCAACACCGGATGATGGGGAGTCGTGCTGTAGTTCACAGCTTCCTCGATTCGCAGGCGACAGGCCACGGACATTCCTAGATCCCGATTTCCGCCAGTTGATCCAGGTCTTCATCGGTCAGGGGTTCGGCATCCAGCTTGGCTTCCAGGTTGGCGCGGTTCCAGATTTCCAGGAAGTTCTGCTGCCCCAGGACGGCGACTTCTCCATGAATCTGGGCTTTTTCCCGGACCAGCGGATGGAGAAGAACCCGACCCTGGGAATCCATGTTCACGGTCTGTCCAAAATAGTTGACCCGGTTTTTGAAGCGGACCAGCACCGGCTTGAAACCGGAGGAGGCGGACAGCTTCTCCTCGATCCCCACCCAGATTTCCATCGGGTAGATCCGAATGGAATCTCCTGTCACACTGGTGACGAAGAAATCCCGGCCGTATCGAGGTTGGATGATCGACCGGAATTTGGAGGGCAGTTTCAGCCGCCCCTTATCGTCCACCTTGGCTAGAGAGTTTCCCCGAAACATACCGCCCACTCGGCCATAGAGGCCCACTTCACTCCATTTTTGACCACTGTGAGATAATAAGGAGGCGGCGTTGAACTGTCAAGATAAATTGTTTTTAGAATTGTTTAAAAAATCATGACGATAAGGCGAATGTAAGACGAAAAAGACCCCTCACCCTGGAACGGGGAGGGGCCTTCCGCAGGATTCCATCCGCCCGGAATCAGTTCGTGGTGAACGACCGGGTGTTGGAAGAATTGTCGTCATCCCCGGAATGGTCGTTCCAGCCCGGGCCGGAGTCGTTTTCTCCCGGTTCGTCGTGGTGGCCTTCCCACTGCCAGCCGAGGGGGTCGACCGAATCGGGCCCCTCCTGGATCCCCATGGTTCCGATCCGCAGCGGCCGGTACAACGGCAGGTCCCGGATCGCCGTCCCTT
>CAZZIV010000019.1:0-22774 GCA_964654385.1 uncultured Acidobacteriota bacterium
GCCGAACCTGTGACACGACAGCGCGTGCCGTTGGAGGCGGCGCTGAACCTGCCGATCCTCATCGGATGATCCTGGGTTTCCGCGAGGCGGCGCTCCAGTTGGGCCAGGTCGATCCGTCCGTCGGCGTTCAGCGGAATTTCTTCCACGTGGGCGATCGATTCCAGCCAGGGCAGTTCGTTGGAATGGTGTTCGTACGGCCCCAGAAAAACCAGGGGGCGGGCCGCGTCGGGGATCGTTTTGGAAAAATGATACGTACGGTCCAGAGGTTCGCAGATGTTCAGGCCGAGCATTCCCACCAGCTTGTTCACGGCGGCGGTGGCGCCGGAGCCGGTGAAAATGACCATGTCCTCTTCGGAGCCGTGGACCGATCGACGGATCACCTTCCTCGCCTCCTCCCGCAGTTCGGTGATCAGGCGGCCGGTGGAGGAAACCTCCGTGTGCGAGTTGGCGTACAGCGGCCGGAGAGAGGACATCCAGGATTCCACGCACTCCAGGTAGCGGCCGGAGGCGGTCAGGTCGGTATAGCAGATCAGCCGTTCTCCGAACGGCGTGGTATACCGGTACCTGCGGCTCAGATCCTGGGACCGGACCATCGCCTTCATCTCTTCGAAGCTGTTTTCTCGCCGGCGCATGGAAGAAACTCTAGCATGAATCGAGGCTGGGGCAGGGGCTGGACAGCCCCAAGGAAGGCCGGGAAAGTTTTTCCACAGGCTGTGGTGAATTCTCCGGCGGATCGGGGTAATCTCTTCTCATGATCGAACAGGTGCCAGTGGTTCCGCTTACCTTCCGGCCGATCCTGAAGAAGAAGGTGTGGGGAGGCCGGAACCTGTCCGCCCTTGGGAAGGATCTGCCCCGGGAAGGGGGGGTCGGGGAAAGCTGGGAACTGGCCGACCTGGCCTCCACTTCCAAGGGAGGCGGCGGGGGAGGGGCCGAACGGTCGGTCATCGCGGCGGGACCTCACGCAGGCAAAACCATTCAGGACGCGATCGCCTTATGGAAGGGCGATCTCATGGGATCCCTCGCCCTGTCGCCCGATGGGGGCTTTCCCCTCCTGGTCAAGTACCTGGACGCGGAAGAGAACCTTTCGGTACAGGTTCACCCGAGCCCGGAATACGCGGCGGCCCATCCGGGCGTCCATTTGAAAACCGAAAGTTGGTATGTCCTGGCCGCCGCTCCCGGAGCGGTGATCTACAAAGGGCTGAAACCGGGCGTGGATCGGAAGCAGATGGACGAGGCGGCGGGGTCGGAGAGGATCGTCGAGCTTCTCCAGGAGATCCCGGCGCGGGTCGGGGACTGTCACGACCTTCCCAGTGGGACCGTGCATGCCCTGGGCGCCGGGATCACCGTGGCCGAAATTCAGACGGCGAGCGACACCACGTACCGGCTCTATGACTGGGCCCACCTGTACCGGCGAAAGCGACGGGATCTCCACTTGGCACAGGCGTTGGAGTGCGCCTCCCTGGACCCGCCGGGGCCGCCGGTCCGCCTGCCGGAGGAGTCCAGAGAGGGCCGGCTGGTGAGAAACGAATACTACGAGATTCGGGAGTACCGCCTGGAAGAGGGGGAGGAGACCGCCGGCCCGGACCGCGCCTCCGCTTGTTCGATTCTCATGGTCCTGGAAGGGGGGATCCGGGCGGAGGAAACAGGGGAGGTTTTCGCGGCCGGATCCACGATCCTGGTTCCACACGCATGGGAAGGGCGGTTTCGGAGCGATGGCCGGACCTCCCTCCTCGGCGTCGGGTTCGCCTGCGGAGGTTGAATCGCCCCTCTCTTTTTCCTTTATCTTTCTTATCGCTCCGGATGAACCCCAATGGGACAATCATTCGCGGCCAAAACCGCTGAAATTCGCGTCCTGGCAGGCCATTCCTGGCCGTACTCGCCTTCACCCATGCTCCCATACGATCGGGTATGCTGCGCTTGTTGAAGGCTACGTGCGACTAAGCCCGGCGCACTCTGACGCATTTTTCCTTGGAAATTATTGTCCCATTGGGGTAAAAATTCCGGCATCGTTCCGTTGGGGCCCGGACGGGCCGGGTCGAAATGTTGGAAACAATGAAAGGAGAAAAGAAATGAAACGCATCCTCGGAGCCTTGATCGTGATCGCTTTCCTCGCCGCAGCAGGGATCGGCATGATGGCGATGTCCACGCCGGTGCAGGCCAGGGGCCGCTGTCTCTGCCCGATGATTTACGCCCCGGTGACGTGCGACAACGGCAGGACCTACTCCAACCAGTGCGTGGCCAATTGCCGCGGCGGGAAGAACTGCGTTCCCGGCAATACGTTCTAGTGGACTGTAACGGCTGAACGCTTCGTGGTATTAATTCGTCGCGATCGGCCGTCATAGGTCCACTTCCACTTGCTAATGAAATGGAGCGGAGCAGCCGACTTCGCGTTGCACGTCAAGGGAACTCGAACCGCGTGCCGGCAACAGCAGCCCGCTAGGTCTCCTTTCGGGTCCGCTTCCGTCGTGTTTTCGGTTGAGGCTTTGCAGGTTTCTTCGCCCTGCCGGGTTTGCCCGGACGGCTCGGCCGGCCCGGCTTGTTCGGCCTCTTTCGGGGGCTCTTCCGGACCAGAGCCTTGGCCGCTCCCAGAGGATCGACCAGGGAGATGTCCAGCTTCCGGCCGCAAACGCGGACTTTTTTCAGCTGTTGAAACGTTTCCCGGGGCATCCCTGCCGGAAGGTCGATCGTACTGTAGCTGTCGCAGATTTTGATCCGGCCGATGTACTCGCTGTCGATACCGATTTCGTGAGTGAGGGCGCCGACGATATGCTTGGGTTGGACATCATGATCGCGGCCGACTTCGATCCGGTAGCGATCCGTTTCGACTTCGCCACGGGGCGTTCGATCAGCCCGCACTCGGTTCGTTTCCTTCCCTGCCTGTTTCTTGTCGTCGGGCGGGAGAAGGGGCCGATCCTTTTGGAGCAGGTACGCAAGGGCCGCGGCGATTTCTCCGAGCCCCTTGTTGTGTTTCTGCTGGTACTGTTCCACCACCTTCTCAAAGAACGAGAGTTCCTGGGATTCGATGGTTTCGGTGATCCGCTGCTCGAACTGGTCGATCCTGCGGTTGGAGATGTCCTTCCGGGTTGGAAGTTGCATCTCGATGATCGGCTGGCGGGTCGCCCGCTCGATCGCCCGGAGCATCCGCCGTTCCCGGGGAGAGACGAACAGGATCGCCTCCCCCTTCCGTCCGGCTCTTCCGGTGCGGCCGATCCGGTGTACGTACGCTTCCGTGTCGTACGGGATATCGTAATTGACCACATGGCTGATCCGTTCCACGTCCAACCCCCGGGCGGCCACATCGGTGGCGACCAGGATGTCGATCGATTTCTTCTTCAGACGCTCCACGGTCTTCTCGCGCATGCTCTGGGCGATGTCGCCGTTCAGGGGCGCGCAGGCGTAGCCGCGGGCCTCCAGCTTTTCGGCCAGCTCGGTCGTGGCGTTCCGGGTGCGCACGAAAATCAGCATGGCGTCGAACGGCTCCACTTCCAGGATCCGGGTTAACGCGTCCAGCTTGTGGGTCCCTGTGACCTGCCAGTAGCGCTGGGTGGTGGTCTCCACTGTGGCGGTCTTGCTCCGGATGGCGATCTCCACCGGATCGTGCAGGTGGCGCTGGGCCACCTTGCGGATCTCTTTCGGCATGGTGGCGGAGAACAGGGCGACCTGCCGGTTTTCCGGAGTGTGTTCCAGGATCCAGTCCACGTCCTCCAGGAACCCCATGTTCAACATCTCGTCGGCTTCATCCAGGACCAGTGATCGCAGGTTCTCCAGCCGAAGGGTTTTGCGCCGGAGATGATCCATGACCCGGCCCGGCGTACCGACCACCACGTGAACGCCGCGCTTGAGCGGGTGCAACTGGATCCCGACCGCCTGGCCGCCGTAGATCGGCAAAATCCGGAACCCTTTCAGCCGGCGGGCGTAGGTCCGGAACGCCTCGGCCACCTGGATCGCCAGTTCCCGGGTCGGGGTCAACACCAGGATCTGTGGTTGTTTCAGGGAAAGGTCGATCCGGCTCAAAAGGGGCAGGGCGAAGGCGGCGGTTTTTCCAGTGCCGGTCTGGGCCTGTCCCATGAGGTCCCGGCCTTCCAGCAAAGGCGGGATGCTCCCGGCCTGGATCGGCGAAGGGGTTTCATAGCCGATCTCGCGGATCGTCCGCAAAAGAGGTTCCAGAAGGGCCCATTGCTCGAAGGTCGTCGGAGATGACATGATGCTCCTCGCGGGAAAACCGGCCGGTTCGTTGATTCTACAGGACTTGCTGCGTTTTGGGTCGCGCCGGCCATCGGTCCGGCCTGATTCTTGGGGAAGAGGCCGCGGGACCGGGAAGGGATCAGGACCTTTTCCGCCTGGATCCTCGTCGGCCGGCCTGGCGGTACCCGCCCCGGCTTTTCGTGGAATCGATCCCGGGCTTCCTGGGAAGGCGCGGCGGCCGCGCGGGGATCAGGCATTCGGGCCGGTCGCCGATCAGCTCTTCCCGGCCGGCCTTGCGAAGGGCGTCCCGCACCGCGGCCCAGTTCTCCGGTTTGAAGTACTGGAGAAGCGCCCTCTGTGTTTGCCGGTCTTTCCTCCGGCGGGCGACCACGACCGGTTTCAAGGTGTGCGGGTCCAGGCCGGTGTGGTACATGCAGGTCGCCACGTCCATCGGCGCGGGGATGAAGTCCTGCACCTGCCGGGGCCGGTAGCCTTCCTTCTTGAGGTGCAGGGCCAGGTCGATCATCTCTTCCAGGCCGCTTCCCGGATGGCTGGAGATGAAGTAGGGGACCAGGTACTGTTCCTTCCCGCAGCTTCGGGAAATGTTCCGGAACTTTTCTGCGAACGCCTCGAACGTATGCTGAGGCGGCTTCTTCATGCAGTTCAGCACCGCATCGCTGGTGTGCTCCGGGGCGACCTTCAGGTGGCCGCCGACATGATGCCGGACCAGTTCTTCCATGTACTCCGGGGCGTCCCCGGCCAGGTCCATGCGGATTCCCGAAGCGACATGAACCTTCTTGACGCCAGGGACGTTCCGGCTCTTCCGCATCAGGTCGACCAGGGGGGCGTGGCCGGTGTCCAGGAGTTTGCAGATTTTCGGATGGACGCAGGACGGCCGCCGGCAGACCGCCTCCACCTCCGGCCGGGTGCAGCGCATCCGGTACATGTTGGCGGTAGGGCCGCCGATGTCGCTGATGTGGCCTTTGAATCCGGGCGCGGAGGCGATGGAGCCGATTTCCCGGAGGACCGAATCCCGGCTCCGGCTCTGGATCGCCCGCCCCTGGTGCAGGGTGATGGAGCAGAAGGTGCAGCCGCCGAAACAGCCGCGCATGATCTGAACCGAATCCTTGATCGTCTCCCAGGCGGGAATCGGCTCGGTGTAGGCCGGGTGGGGAAGGCGGGTGTACGGGAGTGTATGGACCGCGTCCAGATCTTCGGTGCAAAGGGCCAGGTCCGGCGGGTTGACCACCGCCAGCCGGTCGCCGTGACGCTGGATCAGCCGGCGCCCGTTCAGGGGGTTGGTTTCCTGGTGGACCTGCCGGGTGGCGACGGCGAATTCCCGCTTGTCCTCCAGCACCGATTCGAAGGATGGGAGTTCCACGGTCCGGTTGTCGCAAGCCGCGTCTTCCCAGCGGTGGTCGGGCAGGGACTCGGCTTTTCCCAGGAGGTACGCGACACCGCGCATGTCCCGAAGGTTCTCCACCGGTTCGCCTTCGTCCAGTCGCCGGGCGATCTCCCCGATCGGGCGCTCTCCCATCCCGAACACCAGCAGGTGGGCCTTGGAGGGGAGCAGGACGCTCGGCAGAACCTTGTCGGACCAGTAGTCATAATGGGCAACCCGTCGAAGAGAGACTTCAACGCCGCCTGCGATCACAGGGACACCCTTGAACGCCTCCCGGCATCGTTGGGCGTAGACGACGGCGGCCCGGTCCGGGCGGAGGCCGATCCGTCCGCCGGGGGAGTAGGCGTCCGTGTTCCGCCGCTTCCTGTTGGCGGTGTAGTGGTTGATCATCGAATCCATGTTTCCGGCGGAAACGCCGTAGAACAGCCGGGGACGGCCGATCTCTTTCCAGGGGGAGACGGACCTCCAGTCGGGCTGGGCCAGGATCGCCACGCGGAAACCGAGTTGTTCCAACCGGCGGCCCAGGACCGCGGCGGCGAACGACGGATGGTCGATGTAGGCGTCCCCGGAAACCAGGATCACGTCCGGTTCGTCCCAACCCCGGGCCTGGATCTCCACCAGGGATGTGGGCAGGAACATCCCCGGCGCCGTGCTGTTTCCCCGTTTCATGGGGGATATCCTATCAGTCGGTGGATGAATACCGGTCTTTATGCGCCTGGATGATCTTTTCGGTCTCTTTCCTGGCTTCTTCCAGGTGGGCCGGGTGCTCGTGGCCGTACATCTCATCCGGCATTCGGCCGTGGATCCAGCTCGGGTTCATCGGGTAGACATGGGGGCTGAACACGGTGGAGTAGAGATGCCAGACCAGGATCGCCAGGGTCGCCAGCCAGGCCTCGTAATAGTGGATGACCCGGGCGACATCCAGGGTTCCCTTCGGCAGCCAGCCTACGAACCAGTTATCGAACCAGAGCATCCAACCGGTGCATACCATGATGATCGTGCCCCAGATCAGGGCCCAGTATTCCGTTTTCTCCACGTAACTGAACCGTTCGAACCTGGGCGGGTTTTTCCGGCGCCCGAGGTTGTAAAGAAGTTTGGCGCCGAACTGCAGGATATCCTTCTTCTTTGGAATCATTTCGATGAGAAAACGCCTGCCTCTGCGATGCAGGATCAGGTAGACCAGGTGCCAGATCGACGTCAGGATAAACAGGACGGCGGCGGTGCGATGAATGGTGCCGCGTAATTGAAAACCGCCGTTCCATCCGAAAAAGAACTGGTTGATCCAACTCTCGGAAAGCCGCAGGGCGAAACCGGAAACCGCCAGCGTGATGAATGTGACCATCAACGCGGCATGCTGCCAGACCTCGTTCAGGCTCATCCGGTGAATCAGGGGGCGCTTCCGCATCAGGATTCGAAGCTGTTTGAACAGGTCCAGCAGCCAGTGCAGGAACATCCCGCCGATCACCACCACGATCAGGATGATGTAGATTTTTTCGACGATGTCGGCGACGGTGGTTTTCAGCCCTTTGCCGGACACGCTGTGGATCGGCTGGTTCGCCATCTCCGCCGAAATTCCAGGGTGGCATTCTCCACAAGTGCTTTGGAGGTTGTCCGGGTTGATGGAGGAGGTCGGGTCGGACGCAGGTAGAACACGGTGGGCGCCGTGGCAGGAGGCGCAGTTGGCCACACGGGTGTCGCCTGCCTTGCTTTTCAGGCCGTGGTAACTGTCGATGAACGAGATCAGCTGCCCGGCCGGGACTCCGTACCTTTCGTTGAGGATCTCCGACTCGTGACAGGGGGCACAGGTCGCTTCCGCAACCCGGGTCCTGGAAACCGGGGAGCGGGGATCGGTCGGCGAAATGATACCGTGTTCCCCGTGGCAGGAAGTGCAGACCGGCGCGTCAGTCTCCCCACGGGCGACCAGTCTTCCATGGGTTCCTTCGTTGAAATCGGCTTCGATGCTGGGGTGGCACTTCCCGCAAGTATCCGGAATTTTGAAATGGTTGATGGAAGACCGTGGATCGCCTGGAGGAAAGATCTTGTGAGCGGTCCCGGCGGTGGAGTGGCAATCGTTACAGGTGGCCGCCACGTGAATGCCGCCCTTCGACGCCCGGCCATGAACGCTGTTTTTGTACCTTTCAATCGCATGATCCAGGAGAGCATCGTACTTCTTGATCAGATCCAGGTTTTCGTGGCATTTCCCGCAGGTTTCCGGCAGGTTCAGCGTGTTGGTCCTGGACCTTTTGTCCGTGGACGGCAGAATATCGTGTCCGCCGTGGCAGGAAGAACACTTGGGAATGTCTTGGTTGCTTCCCGCACGGATGCCGCCGTGGGAGATATATTCTTCCGCGGCTGCTTCGTGACAGTTTTTGCATCCCCGGTAGCCGACGACGAATCCGGTCCCCTCCTTGTGAGGGGCCGTATCCTTGTCCGCGTGGCAGTCCTGGCAGTCCAGTCCGTCGTGAATCGAATGGGAAAGGTCCTCGTCGATGCTGGAGCCGGCGCCGCTGTTGTCGTGGCAGTCGGCACAGTCGGCGCTGGTGATCGGCTCGTAGTCCTCCCCTTCGTCGGCCTGGGTGACGGCTGGGAAGAAGAAAACCAACGCGACGCCGACGGCGGTGGCGATGAGAGGAAGGAGAGGCCGTTTGCTTCCGATCGTCATCGAGTACTCCTGAAGTGGACCTGGATGAAAGGATCTACGGGCGTACCCGTCGGGAACATAGCAGCCTTGTACCGACGATAGGACGGCCGTTTCCGACCGAATTGGTCGGAAATGGGGTGTAACCGGATCGGCCGGGTTCAGCCCCGGGAGATCGGCCTTTTCGGGTCGGGCCAGTCCACGTGGAAGAACCGACCCCGGGGTCGGTCGGTTCGCTCGAAAGTGTGAGCGCCGAAGTAATCCCGCTGGGCCTGGAGCAGGTTGGCGGGGAGATCGGCCGTCCGGTAACTGTCGTAATAGGCCAGGGCGCTCATAAACGCCGGACAGGGGATGCCGGCTTCCGCGGCGGCCGCCGCCACCTTCCGCCAGTTTTTCTGTCCTGCGGCGAGCCGCGCTCGAAAGTAAGGATCCAGCATCAGGTTTGGAAGGCGTGGTTGGGCCCGATAGGCGTCGGTGATCTTCTGGAGGAACCCGGCCCGGATGATGCACCCGCCCCGCCAGATCCTGGCGATGGCGCCGTAGTTCAGCTTCCAGCCGTACTCCCGGCAGGCTTCGGCCATCAGGGCGAACCCCTGGGCGTACGAGCAGATCTTGGAACAGTAGAGGGCGTCCTGCACCGCCTGGGTCAGGCGGGTCCGGGAGCCCGGAGGCTTCTTTCCGGGACCCTTGAGCCGCCGGGATGCATTCACCCGCTGATCCTTCAGGGCGCTGATCGCCCGGGCGAAGACCGCCTCGGCGATGGTGGCGGCCGGCACCCCCATGTTCAGGGCGTTGACGCTGGTCCACCGGCCGGTGCCTTTTTGACCGGCGGTATCCAGGATCGAGTCCACCAGGAACTTCCTGGAGTTCATCGGGTCCTTCTGCCGAAGGATGTCGGCGGTGATTTCCACCAGGAACGAGTCCAACTCGCCCAGGTCCCAGCGGGCGAAGATCTCCGAAAGCTCGTTCGGCCGGAGGCCCAATAATTTTCGGAGCAGGAAATACGCCTCGCAGATCAGCTGCATGTCGCCGTATTCGATGCCGTTGTGGACCATCTTCACATAATGCCCGGCGCCGTTCTCACCGATATAGGCGGTGCAGGGGACGCCGCCGGAGACCGGTCTGCCCGGCCGGGCGCCGGGAATCGGCTTTCCGGTTTTCCGGTCCACCTTCGCCGAGATCGCCTTCCAGACAGGCCGGATAAGGTTCCAGGCCTCCCGGCTCCCTCCGGGCATGAGGGAGGGTCCGAACCGGGCCCCTTCCTCGCCGCCGGAGACCCCCGAACCGACGAAGTGGACCCCTTTTCCGCGAAGTTCCCTTTCCCGGCGGATCGTGTCGGTCCAGAGGGAGTTCCCGCCGTCGACGATCACATCGCCCTTCCCGGCGTAGGGAAGGATCTGCCCGATCACCGCGTCCACCGCCGGCCCGGCCTTTACCAGGATCACGATCTTCCTGGGGCGTTCCAGGCTGTTCATGAAGCCGCGGATCGTTTTGAAGCCGGAGAGACCGCCCGGTGTGTCCGGGTTTTCCTGGACGAACCGCTCCATGGTCGAGCGGGTCCGGTTGTACACCGAAACCCGGAATCCGTGATCCGCCATGTTCAGGACCAGGTTCCGGCCCATCACCGCCAGGCCGATCAATCCGACATCGGACAGTTTCGATTTTCGGGATGCCATGAGACCTCCTTGTTCCTGCATCTATATTGCCACAAGGAGGCCCGGGCCGTCTTTCCTGAATCCACCTTGCGTCCCGGACCGGCGCTTCGGGCGGCGAGCTTCTTCGGAGGCGGCCGGGAGGTGTGCTCAGGCGAGAGACAGGCCGGCGACCATATGCTTTTCCACCTGCGCCTCCAGCCCTTCCCGGGCCGGTCCCAGGATCACCACGGCGGCGGCCTCCGGCCGGAACAGTTCCCGGCAGACGGCGCGGATGGAACCGGAGGTGAGAGCCTGCACCTCTTTCCGATCTTTCATGGCCGAAACTTCTTCTCCGCAGAGGCTTCCCCACGCCAGTTCGCCTGCGAATTCGCCGGGGGATTCCGGCGTCAGGTCGATGTCCACCAGGGCCCGGAAGATCACCCGTTCCATCTCTTCATCGGTCGGGCCGTGGGCGGCCAGGTCGGAAAGAAGCGCGAACAACTCGGGGAAAAACCGGTCCACGTGATCCGGGTGGATGGTGGCGGTGATGTCCAGGGTGCCGGTGGAGAGGAGGAGCGTGGGGTCCGCCTCTATGTCGTACACCAGTCCCAGGGTTTCCCGGAGCCGGTTGCACAGGCGGGAGCAGAATCCGTCGGTTAGGATCCGGCTGATGATCTCGTAGGTCGGCGTCTTCTTCGACCACTCGCCCTCGGTGGGGAAACTGACCTGCACCGCGTACTCGTTGTCGGTGTTCTCCACCCATTTCACCGCAGGCCCAAGAGCGGTTTGAAACGGGGGGAACGGTTCCGGCGCCTGACCGGCGAACCGGTTCCGGTGGGATCCGAACAGGGCTTCCAGCCGGTCCAGGGTGTCGTCCCCCGGCTCGCCTCCCACGGCGCAGACCGCCATGTTCGACGGGATGTAGTGCCGGTCGCGAAACGCGACCAGGGATTCCCTCGTCATGGCGGTCAGGGAATCCCGGGAACCCAAGATCGGCCGGGCGAGAGACGAACCGGGCCAGAGCAGGCCGGCGACGTGCTGTCCCGGATCGAGCCAGTGGTCGAACTCGTTCAAGTCGCCTTGCATCTCCCGGAGGATCACCTTGCGCTCCAGTTCCAGGTCGTCCAGCCGGGGGTTTTCCAGGAACTCGTGGAAAAGTTCCATCGCCTGGAAACGGTTCGCCAGGATGCCGTGGTACGAGTACTCGGTGTGTTCGTGGCCGGTGGCGGCGTTCCATTCCCCGCCGAGGGATTCGAACGCCCGGGCCAGGGCGGTGAAACCGGGGAACCGCTGGGATCCCCGGAACATCAGGTGCTCCAGGAAATGGGCGGCGCCGGCGGTGTCCCGGG
Organism: uncultured Acidobacteriota bacterium; assembly: GCA_964654385.1. Taxonomy (GTDB): domain Bacteria; phylum Acidobacteriota; class Polarisedimenticolia; order Polarisedimenticolales; family Polarisedimenticolaceae; genus Polarisedimenticola. The sequence goes on from CAZZIV010000019.1 coordinate 11,209, forward strand.
TCTCCAGACGGGAGCCGGCCCGGACCGTGAGACCGAGGTAGAACGACTCCCTCTCCGGAACCGGAACGTGAAGCGCCTTCATCCCGTTGGGGAGGGTACGGATCGACCAGCACCGGTCGAACCGCTCCAGCCGTGACGGCGTCATCCGGCCGCCTCCTCGAACTGGGTGTCGTAGGGCGTTTCGGACAACTCCAGTTCCGGATGATTCTGCTCGAAATGATTGAGGCCGTAGATCCGCTCGAGGAGCAGTACCTTCCTGCCTTCCCGATCGTCGACCACTTTCGTGGTGCTGGAATAGCGAAAGACTTCCGGGTCGTACCGGCCCCGGATCCAGCGGGCCACCGTGTACGGCATCGGCTCCAGCCGAAGCTCCACGCCGTATTCGGCCTTCAGCCGGAATTGGAGCACGTCGAACTGAAGCGGGCCGATGGCGCCGAGGATCGGCGCGGCGGAGGCGGCGTCCGGATCCTGGAAGAGTTGCACCAGACCTTCCTGGGTGAGTTGCTCCAGCCCTTTCTGCAAAGACTTTCGCTTCAGGACCTCGGCGATCCGGACCCGGACGAAATGTTCCGGCGGAAAGCTGGGGATCCCCTCGTAGCGGAAAGTTCCTTCGTCGCTGAGGGTATCTCCGATCCGGAAGACCCCCGGATCGAACAGGCCGATGACGTCGCCGGGAAAAGCCAGGTCCACCCCTTTCCGGTCCTGGGCCATCAGGAGCGTCGAGTTGGCCAGCCGGATTTTCTTTTTGGACGGGACATGGATCGTGTTCTCCCCTTTCACGAAGGCGCCGGAGCAGATCCGGATGAACGCCACACGGTCCCGGTGGTCCGGGTCCATGTTCGCCTGGATCTTGAAGACGAACGCGGAGAACGGACGCTCCGCCGGATCCACAGGCCCTTCCGACGACGGCCGGGCGTACGGCGCCGGCGCGATTTCCAGGAACGTTTCCAGGAACGGCAGGACGCCGAAGTTGGTCAGGGCCGAGCCGAAAAACATCGGTGTCAATTCGCCGGCCAGCACTTTTTCCCGGTCGAACTCCTCGCCGGCTCCGCCCAGCAGTTCCAGGCAATCGGCGACCTCGTCGGCATGGTCGCCCATCGCGGCCCGAACCGCCGGGTCGGAGGGTTCTCCCTCCAGAACCTCCCGCCGCACCTCGGTGGAGCCGTGCCCGCCTCCGTGGAAAAGCAGAAGGCGGCGCCGGAGCCGGTCGTAGACCCCCTTGAATTCCCGCCCGGTTCCCACCGGCCAGTTGACCGGCGCGGCGTGGATCCCCAGGACCTCTTCGATTTCGCTCATCAGGTCCAGGGGGTCTTTCCCCTGCCGATCCATCTTGTTTACGTAAGTGAAAATCGGGATGCCACGCAACCGGCAGACGTGGAACAGCTTCCGGGTCTGGGGCTCCACACCCTTGGCGGCGTCGATCAGCATCACCGCGCTGTCCGCAGCGGTCAAAGTGCGGTAGGTATCTTCGCTGAAATCATGGTGGCCCGGCGTGTCCAGGATGTTCACCCGGAAGCCGGCATGCTCGAAGGTCATCACCGAGCTGCTCACCGAGATCCCCCGCTGCTTTTCCAGTTCCAGCCAGTCGCTGGTGGCGTGCCGGGCCGAGCGGCGGGCGCGAACCGCCCCTGCCTCCCGGATCGCTCCGCCGTACAGGAGAAGCTTTTCGGTGAGGGTGGTTTTTCCAGCGTCCGGATGGGAGATGATGGCGAAGGTTCGCCGCCGTTCGATCTCCCGGGCCACCTGTTTCGGGCTGACAGCCATCGATTCCCTCGAACCTGTTTGAAACCGGAGGATTCGGAAACCCTGCATCATAGCAGCGGGAGGTTCTTCCCGCCGATCATCCAATTCGCTCCTGGAAGAAGGCGCTTGTCCGTGGCGCTTATCTCTCGCTCCAGGCGCTTGGGATCTCCCTCCTGTTTTCGCTATAGTGGCCCGGCAGGAGGCCCGTTCATGGAGAAACACGCCAAAATATTCGTCGCAGGCCACCAAGGCCTGGTCGGCTCGGCCATCGTCCGCGCCCTGGAAAGGGGGGGGTACGAAAACCTGGTGACCCGGCCACGGGCGGAACTGGACCTGCGGGATCCGGCCGCGGTAGACCGGTTCCTGGCGGAGGAAAAGCCTCGCTACCTCTTTCTGGCGGCGGCGAAGGTAGGGGGTATCCACGCCAACCGGACCTATCCGGCCGAGTTCATCCGGGACAACCTGATGATCCAGGCCGCCGTCATCGACGGGGCCTACCGGAACGGCGTGGAGAAAATGTTGTTCCTGGGATCGTCCTGCATCTATCCGAAGCACGCTCCCCAGCCGATGAAGGAAGAATGCCTCCTGACCTCTTCCCTGGAACCGACCAACGAACCGTACGCGGTGGCGAAGATCGCGGGCATCCGGATGGTGCAGGCCTATCGGCGCCAGTACGGCTTCCGGGGCATCTGTGCGATGCCGACCAACCTGTACGGACCGGGCGACAACTTTTCCCTGGAGAACTCCCATGTGCTGCCGGCCCTTCTCCGGAAATTCCACGAGGCGAAACTGTCGGGGAGCGGGGAAGTGGTGGTCTGGGGAACCGGCTCTCCCCGGCGGGAATTCCTGCACGTGGACGACCTGGCCGACGCCTGCCTGTTCCTGATGAACGAATATGACCAGGAAGAGATCGTCAACATCGGCTGGGGGGAAGACCTGACCATCCGGGAGCTGGCCGAGACGATTCGTGACGTGGTGGGTGGGGACGGTTCCCTGGTCTTCGACACCGGGAAGCCGGACGGGTCCCCCCGGAAACTGCTGGACATTTCCAGGATCCGAGACCTGGGCTGGGAGCCGAAGATCCGGCTGCGGGAAGGGTTGGAATCGACCTATCGCTGGTACGTGGAATCGCTCGGCTAGGGTTAACCCGGCCGCCCTTATCGCCGCGATCGCCGGTTGTGTTCGGCCAGCATCCGCGCCGCCGTCGGCCCGACGGTTCCTTCCAGGTTGTACCAGTTGTAGAGCCGCCTCCGCTCGGCGGTCTCGATCTCCAGCGCTTCCTCGCAGGCCCGGACCAGGCCTTCCAGGTCTCCGTGGGCGTAAGGAAAGATCAAGCGGCGTTCCGCCAGTTCCGTCAGCCGGTCGCCTCGGGCCGAGTTTTCGGAAACCGGGACCTGCCCCATGCAGCCTGCCCAGAACGGCCGGTCGGTGTGGGAGCGGCTCATGGACGAGGTGTGAAATTTCCTTCCTTCGGGACAGACATGCACTTTTACCGAGGTGAACGCCCGACGGGCCTCCACCGAAACCGAATGATCGGTGATCGCGCGGAACCGGCTGCCGAACCGTTTCGCCAGGGCGTCCAGCTGGGCCTGCCGGTGGGACGTGACCCCCATGCGTGAGCCGAGAAACATGATCATCGGTTCCGGGTCCTCCCGGAACGGCGCCTCGAACGGCAGGACGTTGGCGGTCCAGGATTGACGGCGGGTCAGGCAGCCGTCGGGCAGGGCGGCCCGGCTTCCGGCCTCCAGGGGATCTTCGTCGTGGATCAGCACCGAAAGGTACGGCGCGATCGAGTCCCGGAAGCAGGGCATCGCCCGGCTGGCGTCATCGTAGGCCCAGTGGAAAACCCGGCCCCCTCGAGCGGTGAAGCCGGCCAGGAGCTTCCCGATCACGGTGGCGAATTGTTGCGCCGCTTGGGCGACCAGGAACAGCCAGGGCTTTTCCGATCGATACTCCCCGTCGGTGACGTACTGGAGGAGCCCCCGGATGCCCAGGATCCGTGCCGGAAGGAACTCCAGTTCCGGGTGCTCCATGGCGGCGAAGCAGCGGAGGCATTCCCCGTTCCAGTCGCAGTCCAATCGGGCCATTCGAAGCAGTTCGGGGTCGTTCGGGTCGGCGACCTGGGCGGAAAGATCCCGGTCCGGCAGCGCATGCAGGTAGGCTTCGGCGTCCTGGACCGTGTCGGCCCACGGGGAGAAGAAAAGAATTCGAAGGGGAGGCGGTTCGGCCATCAATGAAAGTTTCGATGCCGCCGGGAGCCTTTCCGGGGATCGCCTGTGAACCGGGTGATGATCCACGAGATGACGCTGACCACCAGCGCTCCCAGCATCGCCCACCCGAAGGACCGGACGCTGAACCCTTCCACCAGCCGCGCCGCCAGGGCGAACCCGATCCCGTTGACCACCAGGTAGAACAGGCCGAGGGTGAGACAGGTGATCGGAAGGGTCAGGAAGGTCAATACCGGCCGGACCACCGCGTTGATCAGCCCCAGCACCAGGGCGGCGATCAGGAGGGTGGAAAGGGAATCGACGTGCACCCCCGGGAGGGTCCTGGCGGCGGCGGCCAGGGCGATGGTGACGATCACCCAGTGGGTAAGAAATCTGGCCATGGCTTCATTGTAGCCGATTTCGGAGCGGTCCCGTGGTAGATTAGCCGGGTTCGCGCCGATGCTTCGCGAACAGGCCGAAGGGAGAGGTTGCCGGCGATGTCGTACGTGGATGTGCATACCCACCTGACGCATGAGCGGTTCCGGGACGACCTGGAGGCGGTAGTCGATCGGGCCCGGGAGGCCGGCGTCACCGACATGGTGGTGAACGGGCTGGAACCGGCGTCCAACCGGAGGGTGCTGGAACTGGCCACCGCCTTCCTGGAAGTGAAGCCGGCCCTGGGCATCTACCCTGTGAACGCCGTCTGCGACCGTTTGCCCTCGTCGCTTCCTTTCGAAGTGCCGGTCTTCGACGTGGACGAGGAGATCGCCTTCATCCGGGATCAGGCGAAATCGGGCTCTCTGGCGGCGATCGGCGAATGCGGCCTGGACGGCCATTGGCTGGACCGCTCCACCTTTAAAAGGCAGGAACAGGTGTTCGAGGCGTTCCTGGAAATCGCCATGGACCAGGACCTGCCCCTGATCCTCCACACCCGCTGCCTGGAAGAACGGTCGATCGAAATACTCCGTCATTACCGGCCGGAGAAAGTGGATTTCCACTGCTTCGGAGGGAAGACCCGCTTGGCGGAAGAGGTGGCGGAAAGGTACCAGTGGTGGTTCTCCATTCCGGCCAACGCCCGGAAGAACACCTCTTTCACCCGGATGCTGAAAATGCTTCCGCCGGAAAGGATTCTGACCGAAACCGACGCGCCGTACCTGGGGCCGTTGCGCGGCGAGCGGAACGAACCGGCCAACGTGGTCGGGACCGTGGAATACCTGGCGGAACTGCGAGGGTGGCCGCTGGAGCAGGCCCGGGAGCAGGTCTGGCGGAATTACCGGGAGCTGTTCCACCAGGGAGATTGAGGCGGAGTAGACCCGGAACGAGGGAAGGGCGCGGCCGGATCCGGGGCGTCCCGGCGGCAAAAAGCGGGTACGGAAGCGCCCGGACCGGGGGGCCGGTCCGGGCGCGAGCGAACGAGGTTACAGCGGATAGATAGTCTGGGCCATGTGCCGGGTGATGTCGTCCGATTCGTACATCGCATTGCCGTCGGTGACCAGGCAGGGAGCTTGGTCCTTGCCTCCGGCCTTCATCATCTCGGCTTTGGCGGCGGCGTCTTCGGTGACGTTCTTCACGGCGATCCGCTCTTCCAGGTGCAGGTTCACCCGGGCGTTCAGTGCCCGCAGGGAGAACCCGCAGCCGGTTTTCACGTACAGGGTGGACGCCGGGAACGGGTTCGGCTCGGCGACGGTCCCGTTCCCGTCGTGGATCCCCTCGCAGAGGGCGGCCAGGTCTTCGATGTTCCGGCGACCGGACGGGCCGACCGACGAAATGTGCCGAACGGTCCCTTCCTTGTCCAGGATCACCGTGGCCCGGTCGGTGATGCCGGCGTCTTCCAGGTATAGGCCGAACCCGCCGGCCGCGGCCCCTTTGGGGGCGAAGTCGGAGAGAAGCGGGAAGGAGATGCCGCCCAGGCTGACCGCCCAGTTGGCGTGGCAGAAAACGCTGTCGACGCTGATACCCAGAACCTGGGTATTGGCGGCGCGGAACCGGGGCTGCAGCGCCTCGGTTTCCGGCACCTCGTGGCTTCAGGTCGGTGTGAAGTCCAGGGGGTAGAACAGCAGCATCACGTTGTGTTTGCCGGCGAATGAGCCCAGGGAGAGGGAACGGCCGAAATGGTCGTTCAGCGTGAACCTCGGACCTTTGGTTCCTTCTGCAATCATGTGGGACCCTCCATGAGATTGATTCCGTAAGAGGGCATTCTACCCTTCATGGAGGGTCGAGGATAGCTATTTCGGCCCCTCGCCGTTGGAGCCGACCCCGGAAACCAGCCAGTACAGGATCGGATCGGCGGTGTCGTCCAGGAAAACGGTGTCGGCGGGGTCGTCATCCAGGCCGGTCACGTCGGTGAACGAACCGGCCGCCGAGGGATCCGTCGTCCGGTAAACCTTGTACGAGTCCATCCCGGTGTAGGGCCACCATTCCAGCCGAGTCGAGCTTCCGCTCCAGGAGACGTCCCGGATCCGCATTTCCGGCGGCTGGGCCTCGAAATCCCGGCCGCAGAGCCGAAGGGACCAGGCGTTCAGCATGCCGGTGCTCCCTGGAACGCCGTCGTTCACCTCCAGGCTCCAGGAGCCGGGGGTCGCCTCCTGGAACAGCCGGGAGAACGGCTCGAACGGCGCCAGGTCCACGCCGTAGGTGCCTACGATGTCGTCTCCCGAGCCGCCGGAACGGTCGTGAAGGGCGATTCGGGCTCCCCCCGGGGAGACCAGGTCGACCCTCAGGTCGCCTCTGTAGGGGTGGGTGATGTCCACGGTGACCTGGATCTCCGAGGTCTCCACGTCCGGTCCGAACACGACCGAGCTGCCGGTGGTCTGCCGGTCGTTGATCGGCAGGGGCAGGCCGGTGGCATCGACCGTCGTACAGGTGGCCGGGCCGGCCGGCAGGTAGAACGGCTCGCTCACGCCGGATCCTTCGGCGGAACTCCACTCCAGGGCGAACCCGAGCTTGTGGCCGAGAGGAACGCCGGATTCGACGACGACGCCGTGATAGGGGGATGCGGAATCGCCGCTCGCCCCGGCGGGGAGGTCCGGGTAGGCCGCTTCGGAGCGGTCCACGCCGGCGTACCAGCCGGTGGGCACGAGCCGGGCCGTGATGCCGGTGGCCGGGCTTCCCAGGTTGCGGAGGGTGGCTCTCAGCGGGACGGTTTCCCCGGGATCGAGGTAATCCCGGCAGGCGGCGTCCGGGTCGGCGCAGGCGGCGGTCTCCTGCAGGTCGACCGCCAGCGGCTCCAGGGCCACGTCCATCCGCTGGGCCGGGGCCAGGGTGGCGTAGACGTTGTGGACCACCCGGGTTTTGTACCCGGTGGCGGAGTACTCCAGGGTATAGACGCCGGGGAGCAGGTTTCGGTGGTAATCCCCCAGGCCCGGATCGGTGTAGGTGACCCGATCGGACCCTGCCACTCGGATCGTCGCGGCCAGGGGAACGCCGGTGGCGGCGTCGGTGACCCGTCCGCGGACACCGTCATGGGACTGTTCCAGGTAGGCGAGCATCGATTCCCGGTTGTCGTCCCAGAAGGCGGAAAGCTCGGAGGCGGCCGGCCACTTCTGGTTGCTCACCTCCAGCGTGATGTTGAAATTGCCGTACCAGACATAGTTCCAGTCCTGCATGCCGCCGTTGATGGCGTACCAGTCGGCGCCGTTGGTGACGCCGTTGTTGAACGAGGAACTGCTGTTGCTGGCCGCCATGGAAGGGTTGTTGTCGGCGTAGGTTCGGGAGAGGGAAACGAACAGGGTGTCGTCCGGCGTCGGGCTGTAAATCGATGAGCCGGTGCTGTTGCTGTCGTACGGGTAGTTGGCCACCAAGGAGCCGCCGTGGAAGTTGGCCGAAAGGGCGACGGCCACGGTGTTCCGCCAGTTCATCACGGCGGCGGTTTCCGGCGCCCGTCCGGCGGTGTCGTTCACCGGGTCGGTGAACTGGTCGGGAAAGTCCCGGTTCAGGTCGACCCAGTCGGCGTTGTAACGCCGGCCCAGTTCGGTTCCGTCCGGGTTCATGGACGGCAGGATCCAGATTTCGGTGTTGTCCACCAGGTCGGTGATCCGCGGGTCCAGGCCGTACTGGTCGGTAAGCAGGTTCAATAGGTTGACGCACATCTCCTTCCCGACCACCTCGTCGCCGTGCATGGCGGCGATGTATTCCACTTCCGGCTCGTCCTCCTCCAGGTCCGGGTTCCGGGTCACCTTCATCATCCAGAGTTCCCGCCCCTGTACGCTGGTTCCCAGGGAGATCAGCCGGGTGATGTCCGGGTGGTCGGCGGCGATCTGCTGCATCTCCGAGGTCAGTGTGGCGTAGGTGTGATATTGAGCAGGAGGCCCGTCGATTCCCGATTCAGCGCTTTGCCCGGCGTGGATCCGGGCCAGGGCGGCCCTGGCCGGGGCGTCGTCTTCCAGGACCGTGAGGCGGAAGCCGAGCTCGCGCAGCCGGTCCAGCTCTTCGCCGGTCGCGTAGATCCGGGCGTAGCCGCGAAACACCGCGTCCACGTCGATGGCCAGGTCGTGGAGGAGCTGCAGGTCGGCGGTCCGGTCCCCCAGTTCCACCTGGGCCGGATGGATCGGGCCGGGCTCCCCCTTGCCGGCGCCGGAGGCCGGGAGGGAGGCGGCGATCAGGCAGAAAGCCAGGAAGAGGCCGAACGGTCCCGTCGCTTTCATCCCCGGCGGTCTTTATCGGATCGTGGTGCTGATGTGGTTGACCACCGGGCGCAGGATGTACTTATCGGTTCCGCCGGGCTGCATCAGGTGTACCGATTCCGCGGCGTCGAAATCCAGGATCACGTCCGCTTCCTCGCCGTCGGCGATGGAGAAGTTGAACAGGACGTCGATTTTCGACGAGGGGACGAAAATCGGTTCGGCGATCTCCGGAGTGTCCGGGTCGCCGTCGTGATCCCGGATCAGTTCCGCTTCCGATACGTGCAGCCGGATCCGATCGTAATCGCCGGCGGGGATTTCCATATCGGCCGCCAGGATCACCGCGCCGCCCTGGTAGTCCAGCAGGTTGATGGTCCCGCCGTCCAGCATGACCTGGGGGTTCATCTCCATCGGCATGCCGCCGTCTTCCCCCTGGGACATCATGCCGTCGTCGACCGGATAGAGCGTCATGCCGGTGAAGGTGACGTTGACCGCCGAGACGCCGCTCAGGTCGATCGGCGCGTCGGTCAGGAAGACCCGCAGGTTTCCTCCGTTGGACGAAAGGTTTCCGGACGAACAGGCGGCCAGTCCCAGGACGAGAGCGGCGGCCAGAAGAACGAAACCGAACAGTTGAACCCTGCGCATGATGGAAACCCTCCATGACTCGAAAATAGTGCGACCCTTAATGTAGCCTGAAATCGGCCGGGGGCAAGAATCGAAATCGCAGCTTTGATGGCGGTAATTCCGGAAAACTTTAAATAGTTTCCAAGATCGCCACAGCGGCGGCGGTTGTATCGGTGTGGGTGAGATTGAGATGGACCCGTTTCACCCCTAACCGCTCGGCGGCGGAACGGGTCTCGCCCTCCAGACGGATCGAAGGTTTTCCTGATTCGTTCCGTTTCACGATCACGTCTTTCCACTTCATTTTTCCGCGCTTGCCGGTTCCAAGCGCTTTGAACACCGCTTCCTTGGCGGCGAAGCGGGCGGCCGCCGAAGGGGCGGGATCCCGGTGCGAAAGGCAGTATTCCCGTTCGGAGTCGGCGAGGATCTCTTCCATGAACCGATCTCCGGCCTGGCCGATCAGCTTCCGAATCCGGTCGATTTCGATCAGGTCGATTCCGATCCCTAGAATCATATCGGGCGGCTCCTCTTGTCCTTTGCTTCCTTCTCGACGTATAAGGATAGCTTGGAATCCCCGGGCGTTCGATCCCGGCATCGGAGATCCTCTATGGTAACCGGAGTGCGTCTTTTTTCGTTATTCGTCCTGGGAGCCGCTCTCCTGGCGGGGCAGGTTCCGGCGAGAGCCTCCGCCCCTCCTTCCTGGGAGTTGGACTCCCTGGCGCCGCTGTCCCAGGTGCCGGAACAGGTGTTGCCGCCCCTGACCGCGGAACAGATCGCCGAGGTGGAAGCGAACGCCGCGGGGGGGAAAGAGCTTCAGGTGGCGGTGCCGATGAAGGTCGACCTCCGGCCGGGAGAGGGAGGCTTGTGGGAAGATCTTCCCAACGGCGACCGTCTCTGGAGGCTGCGGATCCGTGCCCGGGGCGACCTGTGGACGGTGGCCGGTTTCAGGACCTGGCGGATGCAGGACGGCGGGGAGCTTTATCTCTGGCAGCAGGACAGGGGAAGAGCGCGAGGGCCGTTCGGCCATGAAGCGATACGAAGCCACGGCCAGCTCTGGATCCCGCCGCTGGAAGGAGAGTCGTTCGTCCTGGAACTGCTCTGGCCCGCCGCCCTGGAGGGGGAGGAGCCGAAGGCGCACCTGGGAACCTTGACCCGGGGGTACAAGCCGTGGGGCGGGTTCGGCGAACCGGGGGGAGGGCCGGGGATCGACTCCGGCGCCTGCAACAATGATGTGAATTGTCCCCTGGGGAACAACTGGCAGGATGAAAAACGGGGAGTGGTCAACCTGCTCAACGGAAGCGGCGGCGGGTACTGCTCCGGGTCGCTCATCACCAACACCGCCGGCGACTGCCGGAACCTGGTTCTCACCGCCAACCACTGTCTCAACACCCAGTCCGAGGCGGCCAGCACCCAGTTTCAGTTCAATTTCGAACGCCCCCAATGCAACGCCGGCACCGCCCCTACCGACCAGGTGGTCAGCGGCTCCACCTGGCTGGCCAGTTACGGCCCCTCCGATTTCACGCTCCTGGAAATGGATGTGGCGCCGCCGGAGGCGTATGCCGTTTATTACAACGGGTGGACCCGGTCCACCGTGCCCGCCACCGAGTCCTGGTGCATCCACCATCCGAACAACGACGAAAAGGCGATCACCTACAACGCCGACCCCCTGGTGGACGGCCAGAACTACGGTCCCGACCACTGGCGGGTGACCGAGTGGGAAGACGGCACTACCGAGCCGGGCTCCTCCGGCTCGCCGATGTTCGACCAGAATCACCGGATCGTCGGCCAACTCCACGGAGGCACCGCTTCCTGCACCAGCATCACGTACGACGAGTTCGGAAAAGTGGACATCTCCTGGGAAGGAGGGGGCACCCCGTCTTCCCGGCTCCGGGACTGGCTGGATCCGGGCAATACCGGCGCGGTCACCTCCGACGGAATCGATGCGGCGGTCTGCCGGGTACCCCAGCCGAAGCTGGCGTACCAGGGGCATACCATCGATGACTCCGCCGGGAACGGCGACGGGGTGCTGGACCCGGGGGAGACGGCGATCCTCCCGGTGACCACACTCAATTCCGGCACCCTGGACGCCACCCAGGTGACCGGCGCGCTTTCCACTTCCACGCCGCTGGTGACGATCGCCGACGCCAACGCCTCCTGGCCCGATCTCCCGATCGGCGCCGCTCTCGAGTCGATCGCTCCGCACTTCACGGTGGAGACGGACCCGGCGTTCGTCTGCGGCGATACGATCCTGTTTCACCTGGATTATGCGGCGGCGGAAAACCCGGGTGCATGGGCCTCCGAATTCACCGTCGGCACCGGCACGCAGCAGGTCAGCAACCTGTACCAGCACGACATGGGAGCCGGAGGCGGTTCCTC